>NZ_JBAVNZ010000552.1:0-2317 GCF_049691595.1 Bradyrhizobium sp. | reverse complement strand
GCTTGACGCCCGGAATGCCGGCCGCCCTCGATGTCGCGCGCGCTTTCGGGTCTGGACTGGCAGCGGACACGACTTGCTCCTCACGATCCAAAAGGATCGCCTTTCTTCGCATCGCGCGCGCGCAGGTAATCCTCGGTCGACATCACCGGGGGTCGCGGCGGCGCACCGTGCGGGTCAAAACCCTCGTTGACCACGGCTTCGACGCGGCAGTCCGCGCACATCTTGATCACGTCGATACGCCGGGCATTGGCGCCCTGGAACATCCAGTGCTTGTCGCCGAGCTTGGCGAGCACGCGATCGATCGAGCTCCTGGTGCCGAACGGCTTGCCGCAGGCGATGCAGTGGAAGGGCTCTTCTTCCTTCAGCAGGCGCAGCGGCGCGTTCCACGCCTGGAAATCGAGCCGCGGCTCAAGCGTGATGACCTTCTCGGGACAGGTCGCCTCGCACAGGCCGCATTGCACGCACAGGCTTTCGGTGAAGCGCAGCATCGCGCGGTCGGGATTGTCGGACAGCGCGCCGGTCGGGCAGGCGGTGACGCAGGCATGGCAGAGCGTGCAGCCCTCGACGTCGAGATTGACGCCGCCGAACGGCGCGCCTTGCGCTAGCGGCACGACATCGACCGGCGCGGGTGCGGCCAAATGGAGTTCGCGAAAGGTGGTCTCGAGCACGCCGCGTTTGGCGCCGCGCGGCACGAAGCCGGCGGGCTTTTGCGTCGTGACGCCGGCCGGCGCAGCATCGAGCCGGGCGCGCAGCTGGTCCGGATCGTCGGTCTCGATGAGGCGCACCAGGCCCGTGCCGAAGCCGAGCGCGGTAACGATGGTGTCCGACGTCTCGGCCGCCCGGCGAAGTCCGGCGATGTCGTGCCGGGGCCGGGCGCGCGTCAGGATCGCGACGCCGCTGCCGCCATAGGCAAAGACGGCGGCGATGATCTCCGGCCCGAGTTGCGTGACTTCGTTGACGCGGAGCGGAAGCACATGCGCTGGCAGCCCGGCGCCGAACCGCGCCAGGGCATCGATCAGCGCCTCGCCATGCTCGCCGTCGTGAAACAGCACGATGGCGTCGCTGCCGCCGGCCTTGCGATAGGTCCGCAGCAGCGTCCGCAGCCGCCGCATCAGCGCGTCGGCGGCCGGCAGCGCATAGGCGGCCGCGCCGGTCGGACATGCCGAGGCGCACGCGCCGCAGCCGGCGCACACATTGGCGTCGATCGCCACCGAATTCCCGTTCGGCGTGATCGCGCCGGTCGGACAGAGATCGAGGCAGCGCGTGCATCCGGTGATGCCGGAGCGCGAATGGGCGCAGAGCGATGGCTCGAAGTGAACAAAGCGCGGCTTGTCGAAGGTGCCGACCAGACCGCCCGCATCCGCGATCGCGCGTTCGACGGCGGCGCGGTCGCGCGGATCGGCGCGCAGATATCCCGGACGCAGCTCATGCGCCGGAAACATCGCAGCAGCGCCACTGAGATCGAGGATCAGGTCGCAGGTCGAGGTCGCGCCATCGCGGGATGATCCGAACACGAGCTTCGCGCGCGAGGAGGGCAGCGGCAGCGCGTAGTCGTCGATCGCAAGCTCGAAAGCGCCGAGATGACCGCGCGCATTGCGGACGGTACCCTTGAGAACCGGAAACTCGTTGGTCCGGCGCGGGGTTATGTCGCCGGGCTGGCTCAGAAGCACGGTGATGTCGAGACGATCGGCGAGGCGCTGGCCGGCGTCGATGGCGATTTCGTCGCGGCCATAGATCAGCGCGACGCCGCTGCTCTCCAGCGTCACCAGTGAAATCGGCGGCATCTCTTCGCCGGCCGCCGCGATCAGCGCGGCGGCTTTCGGCCCCGCCGTGGTGGCGTCGCTCGACCAGCCGCCGGTTTCGCGAATGTTGGCAAAGGTGAGCTGGGCTTGCGGGAAATCCTCCGCGACTTCCCGGAACAATGGGGCCTCCTGGGTACAGGCCACCGTGATCGGCGCGCCTTCGGCCAGGGCTTCCCGAAACCGCGCGAGCTCGAGGCCGCAAAGCTGGTTTGCCGGCGTGATCTTTCCCGGGCAGCCGCGGCCGATCGCCTCCGCATCGAGCGGCATGGTGTTCTCGCAACTGCAGATCAGGAGGTGAGAGGCGGCCGTGCTCATTGTTGATTGCCCTGAAGCGGCGCGCTGGCGGTTGCTTCGTTCCATGGTTTCGCGATACCTGCCGGGCGAGCGATCTGCAAGGTCCGGACCTGCTCGCTTCACCGGCTCGACCGGGATAGCATACACCGTCGGATTGCGAAGTAATCAAGGATGAGCTCACCGATGACATCGCGGCTCGCGGGCGTGGAACAGACACTCGA
>NZ_JBAVNZ010000551.1:0-5313 GCF_049691595.1 Bradyrhizobium sp. | reverse complement strand
AGGCATAGCTGGCCGCGGTGGTCAGGCCGAAAGCGGTCACCGCGACCAGCGAGGAACTGACCGCGTTCATGATCGGCATGCCGGTCGCCAGCATCAGCGCCGGCACGATCAGAAATCCACCGCCGATGCCGAAGAAGCCGGACAGCGTCCCGGTGGTGAGGCCAAGGCCGACGATGGCCGGCATGTTGGACATGCTGATCTTCACGTCGGGCAATCCGATCCGCGACCGCGTCTTCAGCATCAGCAGGGCGATCACCAGCATCACCAGCGCAAACAGCGCCAGCAGCTTTTGGCCGTCGACCATCTTGCCGAGGATCGAGCCGCCAAAGGCGCCGATCATTCCCGCCGCGGCGAACACCAGCGCGCACGACCACACCACCGTACCGCCGCGCGCATGATTCGACAGATTGAGCGCGGCGTTGGCGGCGACCGCGATCGCGCTGGTGCCGATCGCGACATGCGGTTCGGGCACGCCGACCACATAGACCATCAGCGGCACCGCGAGGATCGATCCGCCGCCGCCGACCAGGCCAAGCGAAAACCCGACCAGCATTCCCGATGCCAGTCCGAGCACGCTTTGCGTCGCCGAGATGATCAAGATGAAAGACTCACCTGCACGGCGGAACCCTAGAAGAAAATTCTGCAAATCGCCATGGCCGCCGTGAAAGCCTGCACTGCAACGGAGATCAGCGCACCAGCACCGTCACCGCCAGCGGCAGCGTGATCACCACGGAGAGCGCAAGGACCGCCAGAATGGCGATGCCGTACCTGGCCAGCAGGTCAAGTTTCCGCGCGACGCCGACGCCGGCGGGGATGAACAGCAGCGACAGATGCGCGAGCAGGCCACGGCTCGCGCTCTCGACCCCGTTCGCCTGCAACGGCCCGCGCGCAAGCGTGACAAAACGGTCGCGCGCCAACAGCAACAGCAACAGCAGCAACAGCCCGATCACCGGACCCGGCATCGGCAGACGGAGGCCGCGCACGATGATTTCACCGTTCAATTGGCAGAGCAGGATCAGGCTGAGGCTGGCGATCATTTCGGTGGCCCGCGCGGAAACGCCTTATCAGGTAGCCGCGGCGGAGACTTGTCAATGCGCCCGCATCAAGCGGGCGCGCGAACCCTGTCTGACGACGGCGGCGGCTCGCGGCGCGACAAGGCCATCAGCGTGCCGGTCATGGTGGCGACGAGGGTTTCGATGCCGTCATGCTCCGCATAGGCCCTGCCCTCGCACACCGTCAAGGTGCGGCCGGGCCTGAGCACGGTAGCGCGGAATACAAACCGCTCGCCCTTCGCAGGCGCCAGCAGGTTGGTTTTGAATTCCACGGTCAGGATGTCGGAACCCGGCGGCATCAACGTAAAGGCTGCGATACCGCAGGCATTGTCGAGCCCCGCCGTGATGACGCCGGCATGAACAAAGCCGTTCTGCTGGGTGAAATCGGGCGAATAGGCCATCGACAACTCGACCTCGCCCGGCTCGAGCCGCGCGATCGAGATGCCGAGCGTCCGCATCGCCGGCTGCCGGTCGAACGTATCGGCCGCGATCGCGCGAAAATCCGGATTTTTCGGATCAAAGAGCGGCATGCCACTTACGCCGTGGCCGGTTGTGACGAAGCGAGCTGCTTCATCGCGGCGCCGCGGATCGCCTCGGTGAACGGGGCGGCTTTGCGCGCATCCCGATCCATGTGAACGCCTGTGATCTCGCAGGTCGCGGCGACCTCGCCGGTTTCGGCGTTGCGCATCTCATGCAGGAAGCGGATCGACTTGTCGTGGACCTCGAGCAGCCGGCTTTTGATCTCGACGATATCGCCGGGCAGCAATTCGCGCCGGTAGGTGATGTTCTGCTGTACCGCGGCCATGCCGCGGCCGGACTGGCGCAGATAGCTCGGCGTCAGCCCGAGCCGGGCGAACAGATTCCAGTTGGCCTCGTCGAACTTGCCGGCATACCACATGATGTTCATGTGGCCGACATGGTCGCATTGCCAGGGATAGACCGCGCCGCGATAGGTCGCTTCGGTTTCCATTGGATGCTCCCGATTTCGATGGCGATACGGTAGCGTATCACGACCCCGGCAAGTTAGCAATACGGTGCCGTATCAACAAAGGCTGGACCGATATGACCAAGGGCAGAGGCGACGCGTGGATCGAGGCCGGCTTTGCGGAGATCGCGCGATCCGGCGTCGAGGGCGTGCGGGTCGAGGTGCTGGCCAAGAACCTCGGCGTTACCAAGGGCGGCTTCTATCGCCGCTTCAGGGATCGCGCTGCGCTGCTCGACGGCATGCTGCAAAGCTGGAGCGCAGGGCGCATCGCCGCGATCGAGAAGCAGACCAGCCTCGACGGCACCACCGCGCGCGAGCGGCTGAAGGCGCTGATCCGGCTCTATTCGGAGCGGATGAACACGCAAGGCATGGCGGTGGAACTGGCGATCCGGCAATGGGCCCGGTCCGACGACAACGCCGCCGCCGCGGTCGCAAGCGTCGATGCCGCGCGGCTGAGAAATGTCGGACATCTCTATCGCGCGACAGGTATGGCGCCCGAGCAGGCCGACGCCCAGGCGTTCCTGTTCTACTGCTTCATCTTCGGCCAGAGCCTGTTGTTCCTCGAGCGCGGGCCGCGCAAGCGCGCGCAGCTCGTGGCGAAATCGGCCGAGAAACTGCTGGACGAAGAACGCGCGACCGGCTGAGAGCCGGCCGCGCCGGTCCGGTGAAGAAACTCAGCCTTTGAGCTTCTTGTTGCATTCGCTGTAATAGCCGCCGCCCTTCTCGATCCATTTCATGCCGCCATTGGCGCCGGTGGTCTTGTTGGCATTGTACTGATCGACGCAGGTGTGCATGCGCGCCTTGCCGGCGGTCTCCTTGGAATATTTCGGATCCACCACGGTCGGATACACCGCGGGTCCGGACCGCGCCGGCGCTGCGGCGGGCGCGGCTTCCTTCTTGGCTTCCTTTGGCGCAGCCGGTGCGGCAGCCGGAGCCGCGGCAGGCGTCGCGGCCGGTGCCGCGGCGGCGTCCGCGCCGCATTGTGCCTTGCGGAAGTCGTTCCACTTCTGGCCACCGAGCGTGCCGGCGGTCTTGGCGGCCTGATATTTCGCGCTGCATTCCTGCGTGGTCAAGGCCTGCGCCGGGGCCGACGCCGCGAGCGCGACGAAACCCGACACCGCGACGGCGCATAATAATCTTGCTTGAAGATTCATCCTTGTTCTCCCTATTCGGTTCCTTGGGGAATTGACGGTCCGGAGACGCCCATCCTAGCGCAACCTGAATTTGCGACAACGCGCCGATGATCGTCCGGCCGAAATATTGTGGCCAGGAAAACGCGGCAGGCACGGCTTCATTCACCCACGGTTCATCCCGACCGCGCCAAGGTTGCATCTTTCGTTTCAACCGAGGTGCCCCATGACGAAAATTTCCTCCCTTGCGACCGCGACTGCGCTGGCGTCCATGTTGCTGATGGGATCCGCATTCGCGCAAACCGCGGCGCCCGCCGCCAAGGACGCAACCAAGACCGAAATCAAGGCGCCGGCGGAAAAGAAGGCGGAAAAGCCGAGGACCGCGGAATCCCTCGAATGCTCGAAGGAAGCCGACGCCAAGGGACTTAAGGGCAAGGAACGCAAGAAATTCCGCGCCGAATGCAAGAAGGCCGCGGCCGCGAAACCGTCGAAGTGATCTGAGGTTTCCCCTCCCTGCAGGCCAATCCCCTTTCTGCAAACCAAGGCTCGGGCGGAATCGACACCGAACTGTTTCGCAGCCCGGCTCGCCCGAAAGCGACCTCCCCTTGAAAAAGGGGAGGTGAAAACGCGCATTGCTGCGATCGCCCGGCGCAATTGTCGCCTGGCTGCGGATTTGCCATAAACGGGCGTGACCCTGATCCCCGCATCGATGGCGTCAGCCATTGCCGGCCGTGCCACGATCCTCCATGCGCTCGAGACGCTGGTCATCGGCGGCGCCGGCGGGCTGTTGTTCCTGTGGGCGAACCTGCCGGGCGGACTGATTTCCGCCGCGATGATCGCGGTCGGCAGCGCCGCGCTGGCCGGCCGGCCGCTCGCGGTGCCGCCGATCCTGACCCAGACCGTGCTGCTGCTGCTCGGGATATCGCTGGGCTCGCTGGTGTCGCGGCAACTGATCCAGCACGTCAGCGCCTATCCCCTGACCATCGCCCTGCTGGCGCTCGCGACGTTCTGCTCGACCTTCGGCAGCAGTTTTTATCTGCGGCGCGTGCACGGCTGGGACCAGACCTCGGCGTTCCTCGCCGGAAGCCCCGGCGCATTGTCGCAGATCACCATGCTCGCAGCCGAGAAAGGCGCCGACGTCGCCGCGATCGCCGTGGTGCAGACCATGCGCGTGATCATCCTCACGGCGGCGTTGCCGCTGGTGCTGGCGTCGACCGGAATGGCGCAGACGGCGCTGCCGGCCGCGGCCAGCGACATCGCCTCGCCGCAGCAGCTGGCGGCGCTGATCGCCGCCTCGATCGCGGTCGCCCTGCTGCTGCGGTGGATGAAATTTCCGGCGAGCTGGATGTTCGGCGCGATGATCGGATCGAGCCTGCTGCACAGCACCGCGCTGGTCGAGGGCGGCCTGCCGCCATGGCTGCGCGGCGTGGCGCTGGTCGGGATCGGCGCGCTGATCGGGACGCGGTTCGCCCGGGTGACGGCAAAAACCCTGCTTAGCCACGTCAATGCCGGGCTGGGCTCGTTTGCGATCGCCATGGTGATTTCGGCGGTCTTCGTCGCGGTGATCGCGCTGACGACCCATGTCCGCTTCGCCGACATCGTCGTCGCCTTCGCGCCGGGCGCGATGGACGCCATGCTGGCGCTGGCGCTGACCTTGCATATCGACCCGATTTTCGTCGGCGCGCATCATCTGTCGCGCTTCGTGTTCGTCAGCATCACGACGCCGGGCATCGTCCATCTGTTCGGACGCCCGCAGGAGGATGTCGATGATTAACCGCGCCTGACAGCCTTGAGGCCCCACGCCGCGATCGCGGCCATCGCGAGCGAAATCAGCACATTGTAGCCGGCGAGCGACAGGCCGAGAAAGCGCCACTGCACCTCGTCGCAGCGGACCACCTTGACGCTATCCAGACGCTTGAGCAGATCACCGGCGCTGCCGAGATTGCCGACCGGCCCGGTGCAATCGGTCGGCCCCTGCCAAAGGCCCCATTCGACGCCGGAATGATAGGCGCCGAGCCAGGCATTGCCGAGCGCGGCAAGCCCGAGGATGGCAAGGCCCGCCAGCAGCAGCGGGCGCGGCGCTCGCCTCGATGCCGCGAGCGCGACCAGCGCGCCCAGCGCGACCGCCAGATAATAGGCGCGGCGC
>NZ_JBAVNZ010000550.1:0-6741 GCF_049691595.1 Bradyrhizobium sp. | reverse complement strand
GCCCGTTGGTGCGCTGGAAAGAAGAAAAACCATTCCCCGCATTGGACGATCCAGCGTCAAGTCCACTTGCCTGCCGGGTGGGTTGTTGCCATCAGACTAGGTGAACACAACCAAGCTGTGATCGACTACTTGCTGCTGTCAACACGCGCCATAACTGGACGGTTAAAGAGGTTCTCGGAAACGGCTCGTGCCCGGCAGGGAATAGATCGCTTCGAAACAACTGATGCGCTGATTCGAACAATTCGCCGACGTGCAACCACGCGATGCCGTACCTCTGAAACCAAATCGGTGGGGCCGAGCAGAGGATCGGGATCGCTGCCGTCCAGAAAAAAGAACGGCGACGCGCGGCGTTGAGCCATCGTAGCATAATCGCTGGCTATCGAAGGAGCGATTGCGTCACGATCCCATCATGGGCTGCCTGGATCAGGCAAAAGAACAGAGTAATCGCAAGGAAAGCCCCGAAACCCGCGATCGAGTTTCTGACTTCCAGCTTCATCCGAGCCCTAAGGCTGAGAAGGTAGCGCATCGCGAAAATTGTCTGAATCTAATGCCCGCCTCAGTTGGCGGACTCGACAGTATCAGCTTGGTTTTGGTACGTCATTGAACCGCTTGCGTGGATGTTAGGACGAAATGGTGCCGGGTGATTTCAGGGGCCGGCGTCTTGGCAACGCTGCCCAGCGACTAAATTCCGCTTGGGCGGCGTTATGCGTTCTCGAAGCAGGAGGCTAAATGTCGTCCGAGGTAGTAGAAAGGCTCATCATGAACGCTATTCACTCCGCGTTTGTGAAATACCCCGAGGGCGATGGGGGACCCCACTTAGACTATGAGTGGATCCAAAAGTACGCTTTTTTGCACTTGACCAGTCGGAGGAAAGACTTCCGCTTGTGCTGGGGTTAGATTGCCGCCTCAGTCTTCGCGTCGAAAACGTGAAGCCTGGAAGGGCGCATGGCAACGCGCAGCTTGTCGCGCACCTTCACCCGCACAGTTGGCTCGACGCTCGCCACCATGACGCCCTCGCCGACCTTCATATCGAGCAGGATTTCCGAACCGAGTTGCTCGACCACCTCGATCACAGCATCGAAGCAGAGGTGGTCGGGATCGGCGGTGTCCGCCACGGTGAGGTCCTCCGGGCGCACGCCGAGCGTGACCTCGCGGCCGATATGGCCGCGCAGGCGCTGCGCGGTCTCGTCCGGCAGCTTGATGCTCAAGCCGGAGTTCTCGGCGATCAGCGATCCGTTCGCCTCGGTCACTGTAACGGCGGCGAAATTCATGGCCGGGGAGCCGATGAAGCCGGCGACGAACTTGTTGGCAGGCTGATTGTATAGCTCGAGCGGCTCCCCCACCTGCTGCACCACGCCGTCCCTCATGACGACAACCCGGTCACCCAGCGTCATGGCCTCGACCTGATCGTGGGTAACGTAAATGGCGGTGGTGCCGAGACGCAGATGCAGCTTCTTGAGCTCAACGCGCATCTGCACCCGCAGCTTGGCATCGAGGTTCGACAGCGGCTCGTCGAACAGGAACACGCGGGGGTGGCGCACGATGGCACGGCCTAGCGCCACACGTTGGCGCTGGCCGCCGGAGAGCTGGCGCGGCTTGCGCGTAAGCAATTCGCCGATGCCGAGGATGTCGGCCGCCTCCCGCACGCGCTTTTCAATCTCGGGCTTTTCGAATTTGCGCATCTTCAGGCCGAACGCCATGTTGTCCTGCACGCTCATGTGCGGGTAGAGCGCGTAATTCTGGAACACCATGGCGATGTCGCGGTCCATGGGCGCCAGTTCATTGACCACGTTGCCGTCGATTGAGATATCGCCGGAGCTGATTGCTTCAAGTCCGGCGATCATCCTGAGCGTCGTCGTCTTGCCGCAGCCGGACGGTCCGACGAACACCACGAACTCCTTGTCGCGGATCTGCAGATTGACGTCTTTGACAGCGTGCACGCTGTCGTAGAACTTGTTGATCCCCTTGAGGACGACCTGTCCCATTCGCTCCCACCTGTCTCCCAACGGCCTATGCGCATTCTGCGTGCGCGCTTTCAAATCTCGATGATCCGGGGTGTCAGCCCTTCACCGATCCGGTCAATCCTGCGACGTAGTGCTCGACGAAAAACGAATAGGCGATGGCAACCGGGATCGATCCTAGCAGGGCACCAGCCATCAGCGGTCCCCAGAAGAATACATCGCCGCGGATCAGCTCCGATGTGACCCCGACCGGCACGGTCTTCTGCTCAGGCGAAGACAGGAAGACAAGTGCATAGATGAACTCGTTCCACGAGAGCGTGAAAGCGAAGATGCCGGCCGACAGAATGCCCGGGATCGCCACCGGGATGACGATGTAGAGCATGGCCTGCCAGCGCGAGGCGCCGTCAATGCGCGCGCATTCCTCTAGCTCCTTGGGCACCGCCTTGAAGTAGCCCATCATGAGCCAGGTGCAGAACGGAATAAGAAAGGTCGGATAGGTCAGAATCAATGACCAGGGCGTGTCACCCAGCCGATAGTTTCGGATGATCTCGGCCAGCGGAATGAACAGCAGCGTCTGGGGCACCAGATAGGTGATGAAAATGCCCGTGCCTAGGCTACCGGCAAATGGAAAGCTCAGCCGCGACAGAGCATAGCCGGCGAACACGCCACACACGAGCGAGATAGCGGTTGACGCGAGCGCGATGAACGTCGTGTTCCACAGCCACGATGCAAACAGCGTCTCCTCGAACAGGTATCTGACGTGGTCCCAGGTCGGTTTCCAGGTCCAGAACGGATTGTAGTTGATCGAATTCCAGGGTCGGTAAAGTTCGCCATCGGGCCGCACCGAAGTGATCACCATCCAGTAGAACGGAAACAGCAGGAAAAGCAGGAACAGCGCCATCGGGACGTAGAAGAACACCCACTTTCGCCATCTTGCGCCCTCGATCATGGCTCAGCGGACCTCTACGCGGCGGATGTATAGAAGTTGGATGATGACGACCAGAAACAGGATCGGAAACATGGCAAGCGAGATGGCGGCGCCCTCGCTCAAAAGGCCGGTGCCGATGCCGATCTGATAGGCGTAGGTGGCGAACAGGTGCGTTGCGTTGGCTGGTCCGCCGCCTGTCATCACATAGACGATCTGGAAGTCGGCGAACGTCTGAATCACCGAGAACAGCACGACGACCATGGTCACGGGCAGCAGCAGCGGCCAGGTGATGTGCCAGAACCGCTGCCACGGCTTGGCGCCGTCGATGGCGGCGGCCTCGCTGAGTTCGGGACTGATAGTCTGCAGGCCGGCGAGCAGGCTGATGGCGAAGAACGGCACCCCGCGCCAGATGTTGACGATGATGATCGAGATCATGGCGAGGTCTGGATCGCCCAGCCAATTGATCCGACCGGTGATCAAGCCGAAATGGTAGAGGAGCCAATTGAGAACGCTAAATGTCGGGTCGAACATCCACTTCCAGGCGAAAGTCGAGAGCACGGTCGGGATGATGAAGGGCAGCAGGATGAAAGCACGGGTCAAAGCCTTGCCGCGGAAATTACGGTTGAGCAGCATGGCCAGCCACAACCCGAGCGCCAGTTTGAAGACGGTGGTCACGCCCGTATAGACGAAGGTGTTGTAGACGGAGGTGCGAAAGATTCCGTCATTGAATATCTTGTAGAAGTTGGCGAGACCGACGAACTCGCCGGGCACACCCACGCGCGAGTTGGTCACCGACAGCAGGATGCCGCGCACGAACGGATAGGCGATGAACATACCGAGCAGCGCCAGGGTCGGCACCAGCAGCATGAGTGCGAGCCAACGCTCGTCCTCGAGCAGCCGGAGCCTGGGCCGCGGCGCCTGTGGCATGTAGACTTGAGTCTCAGCGATCGCCATTTCGCTTCACCTCGATGCGCGCGCCAGCAGGTGCGTCATGCGAAACCTTGGATGTCCCGACACCACGCGGGCGACGGAGTGGACCAACCGCTGAGCGCGCCGCCTCCGGGCGCAGACGGCCCGACCGATCAAGCCCGATGCGCCCGGCGTGCGGCAGCCGTTTCGCAGCCGCACGGACCGGTGAGAGCGTCCTTTCAAGTATAGATCTTCTTGAGTTCGCCTTCCGCCCACTTCACGGCATCCTCCGCCGTGCCGCCCTGGACTGCTTTGGCGTACATGTCGGTGATGATGTATTTGGTGAGCACCTCGGCGGGCTTTTTGCCTGATGAGGGCAGAGGATAGCCGGGCGTCTGGCCGAGGAGGCCGGCGACCTTGAAGGGCGCCATGACCTTGTCCTCTTCCCACAATTTGTGCTTCTCCCACGCGTGGGTTGGCGGCGTCGCGAAGCCCTTCTGGGACACGAACCACGGCTCGTAGTTCGCCTTTGTGTGGATCCACTTCAGCAACTCCTTCGCACCGGCTTGATTCTTCGAGTAGTTCGGAATGACGTGAGAGAAGTAGGTGTGCATGGCGAATTGCCCGGCCGGGCCCTTGGGCAAGGGCGAGTGCTGGATGTCGGTTTTCAGCTGCGCGCCTTTCTCGGTGATGTACTTGTCGGGGTTGCGCAGTGACTCAATGTAGATCGAAGCGCCGTTGAGTGTGGCGCAGATCGTTTGCGACAAGAACGCGCGGTTGTTGTTGGTGTCGTCCCAGGCGAGGCCGCCCTCGTCATGGGCTTCTTTCCAGAAGGCCGTCATGAACTTGACCGAGTCGATGACCTCCTTCTTGTTGATGTTGACAGTCTTGCCGTCCTTCTCAATCTCGGAGCCGCCCCACGACCACAAATAGGGGTAGCTGAACGTCGGCGCGTCGCCGAATGTGTGGCCGAGCGTCTGACCGATCGGCCGGCCCATCGCTTTGAGCTTCTTGCCAACCTCGCGATACTTCTCCCAAGTGTCGGGGAAGGTCGGGGAGCCGACCTCGTCGAACCACGATTTTCGGTAGGCGATCATGGCGCCGACGATAGTCCATGGCAGGGCGATCCACTTCTGGTCGTCGGCCGAGTTCGATTTGCACAGATCATAGTAGCCATCTTCGGCCTTGCCCACACTGCTTGCGAGGTCGGACAGGTCGACGACGCTCTCCGAATAGATCTGCGGGTGGTTGTTGAAGAGCATGATGATGTCGGGACCTGCGCCCGACTGAATCGCCGAGGTGATACGCGGCTGCAGGTCGTTGCCATTCACGGTCTCGAGATTAATCTTGATTCCCAGCACTTTCTCGGCAGCGGGCAGCAGCTCCTTGCGCAGCAGCTGATCGGAAGCCGGCACGAAGTCGTTCCAACGCAGCCAGTGTACCGTCGTGCCCTGTGCAAAAGCGGGCGCGCGGCCAGTGGCCAGGATGCCGGCCATGCCGCCCACGAGCGCGGTACCGCTCTTGAGGACGTTACGTCGGGTTACTGTCGTCATGCATTCCTCCCTTGGTGATGCCCTTCGGCCGGTCTGACGCCGGCTTGGAGTCCCTTCAGTCTATCGCGCCTCCTTAGTTCAACACTTGCGCACGTTCTCGCATGCGCAACACGTTGTCTCGACGATCATTTGTTGGTGTTCCCACTCTTCCGGCGTCGGTGGCGATTTCGGCGTGAAACAGGTGAATTCTTCGCAGGGCAGGCACTGCAGCCAGCGCATGAACCATACCGCCATACCTCCCGCGCAGCAGTGGTGTTGCCGTCGCCGAGCGGGTTTTCCCCGTCTTATGGAGAGCTTGGTACCGGAAAGCTGGCGCGACGTCATTGTCGCCGGTCGCAGCAGGAAATCAAGTGCTAGCTTTGGCACGCCGGCCATTGTCTCACTTCGTGAACCGGTCGCCGTGCATCCGCCCATCGGCCGAGCAGGCACATTTCCGCGTCTCTTCGGTCGAGATCTCCGCAAGTCTGTCCTGAAGATTTTGCCCGTCGAAGCTGAAATGGCGTCAGAGTACCTCCAGGGCAAACGGCGTTCGCGCGCGTACGCCGTGCTTTGCAGCAGTTTGAAGCACGCTGCTGTTTTCATATCCCGGCATGTCTGAGGCGTCGTTGAGCTCACATATGTCGGGCAGCGCGGAGTACTTAGCCAAGAACAGGCGGGACGGCGAGCGGCGGCGATTCAGCGCATTTTGGTCGGGCAAGGCCTGAAGCGTGAGCGACTGAGAGTCGTTGGGGATTTGCGGCCTGATGCAGGGCAAGCAGGCTATCTACAGGTGCGATAATTGCCACCTAGACTCCGCTGTGGCTAGTTTCGGCGAACTTGAAAGTCCGGAACGTGTGGTCTTCGGTCTGCCCGCGACCAACTCTGACGAACTGCCTTGGATTGCCCATGCTCACCGGATGTGCTGCCGCAAACTCACGGTAGCTTCGTCCCCTAATCGGCAGCAGACGCACTAGGATGGGGACGAAAACAGCTCGGCTAGATCCTGCTTGGCGATGTAGTTCAAGATGAGCGCTGCGTAGCTAAATACGATTAATCCAAAAAACGGATAGCCCAGATATCCCAGGATCGGCATCTCGAAGACCTTCCAAAAGCCGACATACGGGATCGTGTAGATCCATTTCGGAAGCGAGTAGAAATTCCAGCACTCCCACCAAAATCCGGTTATGAGCGTACCGATACCGAGAGACAGCGGGAGCGCTAGATTTCCTTGCTCAATTTGGCGAATGAGTGACGCGCGTACTCCCAAGGCATAGGCAAGCGGCTCGAGAAACAGGATTGGGACAATCCAGACCAGCGGGAACGTTTCAGAAGGAAATAGGTTGAGCAGCCAAAACAAGATGAATGTGGACACGAAAGCAATGAGCAATGTTGTACCCGGTATGGCTATTCG
>NZ_JBAVNZ010000549.1:0-6691 GCF_049691595.1 Bradyrhizobium sp. | reverse complement strand
GGATTGCCGCCGTCGAAAAGGCAGCGGCCCCCGACAGCATGCTGCGGCGAGAAAGAAATTGGCTGGTCACGCGTTCGCTCCCTGCTGGAATATTCTTCTGCGGGGGAGCCTAGGCAGCGCCCGGCCGTCCGGCAAGCGCGCGACTTGGTCCAGACCGCCAACGGCGTTCCCCGGATGCTGCGCAACGCGCCGCCCTGGCGGCGTGGTGCGCTGCTGATCCGGGGTCCATCACATAAGGCGGGGTCATGGGTCCCGGCTCTGCGGAGCAGCGTTACACGCTGCACCGCGTCCGGGACACGGGCGCTAGTTGAAACTGAGCAGCTTGAACAGCGGCGTCAGGTAGCTGAGTTCCTGGCCGGAGGTCGTCGTGGTGCGGCTGATGAAATCGAAGATCTTGCCGTCCTGCAGCCCGTAATTGGCGAGCCGCTGCACCTGGCGCTTCTTGTCGAAATAAATCGCGATCACCCGCTGGTCGACGACCTGCTGGTTCATGAACGCGACCTTGCGTTCGGAGCGCTGCGAAATGTAGTAGAAAACTTCGCCGTTCAGTGTCGCGACCGTTGACGGCGTGCCCATCACGATCAGCACCTGGTCCTGGCTTGCGCCGATCGGAATCTGCTCGAGCGCACCCGCCGGCAGGATATAGCCCTTCTGGAACTGCTCGCCGGTGCAGGCGGCAAGCGCCGCGCAGACCAGCGCGATGGCGGCAGCCGCGCGGATGCCGCGCACATGCGCGAACAGGCCGCGGCCGGCGGCCGCGCGGGAACGAAAATGGCTCGTTTCGGTCATTCCGGAACTAATCCCGTCCTCTTGCATCGCGCGAGGCGTTGACGTACCGGGCAGCACGCCGGATTGCAACATCAACGGGCCCCGATACGCAAACCTTTGGGGCTCGCCTACGGAACCCATAATGCTTTGGCCGTTCAATCACTTGAAGAAACCCCGGATCGCCGCGCGCGGCACCATCGAGGCCATCTATGGCATGATCGTGACGCAGGCGCGAGAGCCGTTGTTTTATCGGGATTTTGGGGTGCCGGACACGGTGAACGGCCGTTTTGACCTGCTCTTGCTGCATATGTGGCTGGTGTTGCGACGGCTGAAGTCGATGGAGGCCGGTTTGGGCCTGTCGCAGGCGCTGTTCGACCATTTCTGCGATGATATGGACGACAATTTGCGCGAAATGGGAGTCGGCGACCTCGCGGTCCCGAAGCGGATGCAGGCGTTCGGAGAGGCGTTTTACGGCCGCATGGCGGCTTACGATCTCGCTTTGACCGCGGGCCATGAGGCGCTCGCGCAGGCCATCCGCAGGAATATCCTGGGTGGCGAGAAAATCGAAACGGCGCGGCAGCTTGCGACTTATGCTGAAACCGCCATGGCAGCTTGGGCCCGACTCGACGAGGCGACGCTGTTGGGCGGATCGTGGAAGTTTCCCGTATGCGATCGCGCGGACACACCGCAATGAGCAAGGATGCGATGACCCGGAAGCCGGATCCCTGGCGCGTCCCGGTTGCGGTTGCGCAAATACCGGATGCCGGGCTGCATCGCGACATCGAGGCCGATGCGACGACGCGCGGCGCGATGGCCGATGTCGCCGATCTGCGCGAGGTTCTTTTCGCCAGCGCGTCTTTCGACGTGATGCCCGGAAGCGGCGGCCGCTTCCATGTCACCGGTCATGTCAAGGCGCGGATCGGGCAGACCTGCGTGGTGACGCTCGAGCCGATCGAGAACGACATCGATGCGCCGATCGACCTGACGTTCGCACCGCCCGACCAGATTCGCGATCTCGCCGACCTCGTCGATGAGGCCGCCGAAAGTGACGAGGAAATTCCAGACCCGCCGGAACCGATCGTGGGCGGCATCATCGATCTCGGCAGGCTTGCAACCGACGTGTTGTTGCTGGCGATCGATCCGTATCCGCGCAAACCGGACGCGGTTTTCGCGCCGGTGGTCGAGGCCGCCGACCCCAGGGATCATCCGTTCGCGGCGCTGAAAGCGTTGAAGGTCGCGCCGAAAAAATCTGACCCGAAGAAGCCGAGGGGGAAATGAAGCCCGGTTAAAGTGGGATTGCGGCGTCGTGTTTTGGTCGAGGCGGATCCGACGTCCGCCCGGAATTTTCGTTTAATTTATTGAATTGCGGGGTTTTTCTCCTCGGGATCGATTTCGGCCCGTGCCGGGGCAGCGTCCCGAAAGACCATGGTCAAGAGGTTGTTTCAGGATGGGGACACGCTATTGTCGCGGCCCGGCCGGGGCTTTATCCGTTGCGTCCCGCCGATCGCCGCGTCCGGCGGTGGCTTCCAGCGCGCGGCCGGGCCGAGAGGCCGCGAAAGATCAGGTTTCCGGGACGTTCATGCCTCAAAAGGTTCGAATCGCGCTTGACGCCATGGGTGGCGATTTCGGCGCATCGGTCGTGATTCCCGGCGCGGCGATTTCGCTGCGCCGACATCCCGATACAGAATTCCTGCTGTTCGGAGACCGCGCGCAGATCGAGGCCCAACTGGCCAGGTATCCTGCCATGCAGGCCGCCTCGCGCGTCGTCCATACCGACGTCGCCGTCGGCATGCACGAGAAGCCCAGCCAGGCGCTGCGCCGTGGCCGCAAGACCTCCTCGATGTGGCTTGCCATCGATGCCGTCAAGAAGGGCGAAGCCGGCGTCGCAATCTCTGCCGGCAACACCGGCGCGCTGGTGGCGATGGCGCGGTTTTGCCTGCGCATGTTGCCCGGGATCGACCGGCCGGCACTCGCGGCGATATGGCCCACCATGCGCGGCGATTCGGTCGTGCTCGATCTCGGCGCCACCATCGGCGGCGATGCGCGTCATCTGACGGCGCTGGCGGTGATGGGCAGCGCGATGGCCAGCGTGCTGTTCGGCCTCGAACGGCCCACGGTCGGCCTGCTCAATATCGGGGTCGAGGAAATGAAAGGCCACGAGGAGATTCGTGAGGCCGCCGAACTCTTGCGGGCCATGAATCTTCCCCAGCTCGACTATATCGGCTTTGTCGAGGGCGACGGCATCGGCAGGGGGGCAGCCGACGTCATCGTCACCGAAGGGTTCAGCGGCAACATCGCCCTGAAAGCCGCTGAGGGAACCGCGCGGCAGCTCGCCGAATATCTGCGCGGCGCGATGGCGCGCACTTTGCGTTCACGCATCGGCTATCTGTTTGCCAAGAAGGCCTTTCAGGCGCTTCGCGACAAGATGGACCCCGGCAAGTCCAACGGCAGCGTGCTGCTCGGACTGAACGGCATTGTGGTCAAGAGCCATGGCGGAACCGACGCCGAAGGCTTTGCCTACGCGGTCGATGGTGGCTATGAGATGGTCCGCTACGATCTCCTCACCAAGATCAATCAGATGCTCAATCGCGACGGCAGTGCGCTTGCCTCGGCGCAGACCGCGCAGGAGGCTGTCTCGTGACTGCGATACGTTCGGTCGTGCTCGGCTGCGGCTCCTATCTGCCGCGGAAGATCCTGACCAACGCCGAACTGGCGGCCAGGGTCGACACGTCGGACGAATGGATCGTGCAGCGCACCGGTATCCGGCAGCGACACATCGCGGCGGAAGGCGAGTTCACCTCGCATCTGGCGATCAATGCCGCGCGTGCGGCGCTCGCTGACGCCGGTGTCGATGCGCAGTCGATCGATCTGATCGTGCTGGCGACCTCGACGCCGGATTATACGTTTCCCGCCACCGCGGTCGCGGTGCAGAACGGGCTCGGGATCAATCACGGCGCGGCCTTCGACCTGCAGGCGGTCTGCTCCGGCTTCGTGTTTGCGCTCGCCACTGCTGACAATTTCCTGCGCACGGGCGCGTTCAAGCGCGCGCTGGTGATCGGCGCCGAGACGTTTTCGCGGATCCTCGACTGGAACGACCGCGGCACCTGCGTGCTGTTCGGCGATGGTGCCGGCGCGGTCGTGCTCGATGCCGAGCCGCAGCCGGGTCTACCGTCTGACCGCGGTATATTGACGACGCATCTGCGCTCGGACGGAAGGCATAAGGCCAAGTTATATGTCGACGGCGGCCCGTCCTCGACCCAGACCGTCGGCCATCTCAGGATGGAAGGCCGCGAAGTCTTCAAGCATGCCGTCGGCATGATCACCGATGTGATCGTGGATGCGTTCAACGCCACCGGCGCGACCGCCGACGACATCGACTGGTTCGTCCCGCATCAGGCCAACAAGCGAATCATCGATGCTTCCGCGCACAAGCTTCATATTGCGCCGCAGAAGGTGGTCCTGACGGTGGACCTTCACGGCAACACCTCAGCGGCGTCGATTCCGCTCGCGCTGACGGTCGCGGTCAGGGATGGACGCGTGAAGAGGGGCGATCTGGTGCTGATGGAGGCGATGGGCGGCGGTTTCACCTGGGGCTCGGCGCTGTTGCGCTGGTGAACGCAGCGCAACAATGTCGTCCAATTTGCGCTGTTGTTTTATGTGCATGGATCATGAGCGCTGTTGACCATCGCCTGCTAAGCTCCTAATTTCAGTCAATAAATTTGTTCGCCGAGAGTGCGGGGCAGGCGATGACCGGGACCGGGAAAACAGTCACACGCGTCGACTTGTGCGAGGCCGTCTACCAGAAGGTGGGACTGTCGCGCACGGAATCGTCGGCGTTTGTCGAGCTTGTCTTGAAAGAGATCACCGATTGCCTGGAGAAGGGCGAGACGGTGAAGTTGTCATCGTTCGGGTCTTTCATGGTGCGCAAGAAGGGTCAGCGTATCGGACGCAATCCGAAGACCGGCACCGAAGTGCCGATCTCGCCGCGTCGCGTGATGGTGTTCAAGCCGTCGGCCATACTGAAGCAGCGGATCAATGGTCACGCGCCCAACGGCGACGGCAAGACCGAGTGACGGATGGTCGGTCGCGTTTTCGAGCGAAGTGGATTCCGGTTCGCGTGAAGAAAACGCGTTGAAACAGAACACCAGAGCCCGTGGCTCTGGCGAGCTGAGAGGAGCGAGCCTTTGGACAAGGCGCCGGATGCGTTCCGTACCATCAGCGAGGTCGCCGGCGATCTCGACATTCCCCAGCATGTGCTGAGGTTTTGGGAGACGCGGTTCGCCCAGATCAAGCCGATGAAGCGGAGCGGCGGGCGGCGCTATTACCGTCCCGACGATGTCGACCTGCTCAAGGGCATCCGGCGGCTGCTCTATGGCGAGGGCTACACCATCCGCGGCGTGCAGCGGATCCTGAAAGAGCACGGCATCAAGGCCGTTCAGGGCATCGCCGACCAGTCGGCCGCGGTCTCGTTCGGCGCGGTCGAGGAGGCGATCGGACAGAGCTTGCAGGAACCCGATGAGGGCGAGGCCGTGGCGCTGGCGCTTGGCGGCGACAGCGACGACGAGGATTACGAAGGCGCCGACGAGGGCATCGACTACCGCTTCGTCGATCCCGATGCGGACGGCATTTTGGGCCCGTTCAGCAAGGACCGTGGCACGGCCATTGCGGAGGCGGATCGCGAGCGCCTCGAAAGGGCGCTGCAGGATCTCGTGACCTGCAAGCAATTGCTCGAAATGGCCATGAAGGACGGTTGACGGCCGGACCGAGCCCTCAGGCCTGCCGCTGCCCTCGGGGCCGGATCGGCCGCCTTGCGCGGCGGCCTGATCGCAGCTAATGGAACGGCATCGGAGCGTGGCGCAGCCCGGTTAGCGCACTAGTCTGGGAGACTAGGGGTCGGAGGTTCAAATCCTCTCGCTCCGACCAAATGACCTTAATTTCGTTCATCGCGTCCAGCGTGATCAGAGGAATGGTGATTGCCCTCCGGCTGTTCGTTCCGCAAATGCGATGCTGACCAGAACCGCCACGACACCCTGCCTCGGGAGGCCCACATGAGCGAAACCCATCGCATAACCGCCGATCCCGCTCAATGCGGCGGACGGCCTTGCCTGCGGGGGCTTCGCATCCGCGTCAAGGACGTTCTCGATCTGCTTGCCGCTGGCGCCAGCCGCGAGGAAATCCTTGCCGATTATCCGCTGCTGGAAGCCGGGGACATTACCGCCGCGCTTGAATATGCGGCGCGGCAAAGCGACCATCCGGTCTTGCGCGTTGCCTGATGCGCTTCCTGGTCGACGCCCAATTGCCGCCTGCGCTTGTCGGCTGGCTCGCAGCACAGGGGCACGAGGCGGAGCACGTCGCTGACCGGGGAATGCAGACTGCGTCCGATGCCGCGATCTGGGATTATGCGCTGGCAACGTCTGCCGCGATCATTACCAAGGACGAGGATTTCGCACAGCGCAAGGTGCTGACGGCGGCGGGGCCGGCTGTGGTCTGGATCAGGCTGCCGAACACGCGGCGCCGCGACCTGCTGGAATGGTTCGAGACGGTGATGCCGCAGATTCTGGTAGCGCTCGAACGCGGCGAAACACTCGTCGAGGTGACATGAGGGCGAACGAACACGGGCGAGGTCAGCCCGTAAGGCACAATAGCGAGGCGTATCGCGCCGACCGTTGGTACCGAAAATTGGCGGAATGCGCTTTGCTATTCCGCCCTACGCGCTCGGTTTCCGGCAGCGCGACCATGTAGTTCGCTGCGTCGCGAAGAATGACCGACGGATCGCCTTTGGGCAAGGGGGGTGATTCGTCGAAATGTGCGGCTCGCCAAGCCGCCAAAGTGATCGATCATTTTTCTGAACGTTTAAACACTGGCGCGACCGAGCCGTCCGCTGGTTGCCGCGCGGAAGGCGAAAAATTTGCCGACTGAGTAC
>NZ_JBAVNZ010000548.1:0-9404 GCF_049691595.1 Bradyrhizobium sp. | reverse complement strand
GGCCGATGGCGGGCCGTATTTGATCGCGATCGAGGTGCCGACCGATTCCGAAGTCAGCCCGTGGGCATTCATCCATCCGGCGAAGCCGTAGACTTCGTCATGGCGCAAGTAGAGAGTCAGCGCGCCTTGCGGAAGGTCAGATTGATGCGCTGGTGGCCCATCGCGGCGTGCTCGCCGAAGGCCAGCGGCGCGACGCCGTGGAAGAACAGCCGGGACGGCCCGCCCCAGACGGCGACGTCGCCATGCGCCAGCCGATACCGCCGCGGCTTGTCGCTGCGTTTGATGCCGCCGAACAGGAAGATCGCCGGCAGGCCGAGCGACACCGACACGATCGGCGCTGAAAAATCCTGCTCGTCCTTGTCCTGGTGCAACGACATCCGCGCGCCGGGCGCGTAGCGGTTGATCAGGCAGGCGTCCGGGGCAAAGCCGTCAAAGCCGACCTGCGCTGCCGCCTGGCTGGCCAGCTCGCAAAATACCGGCGGCATCGCCGGCCACGGTTTTCCGGATTCCGGATCGGCGCCATCATAGCGGTAGCCGTTGCGATCGGTGACCCAGCCAGCGCCGCCGCAATTGGTCATCGCCACCGACATCTGATGGCCGCCGGGCGTGAACATGTGCCGGAACGGCGCCTGCGCGACGATCGCCCGCAACGCCGCGATCAGATCGGCTTCGACCGGCTTTGCGAATCCGCGCAGCAGCACGGCGCCATCGGCCATCGCCTCCCGCGGCGGGCGCACATCCAAAACGGCTTCGAACAAATCCGCGGTCAACGCCGTTCGCTCATTTCGCATCGTGAAAGATCACACCCATTGTATGGCGGTGGCCGGAGCGGATCCGGCTGACGCCGTGACGCAGGTTAACGCGATAGGATCCGCGTGTCCCCTGCACCGGCCTGTGATGCACAGCAAACGCCACCGCGTCGCCTTGCCTGAGCGGAACCACTTCCGGCCGCGACTGCATGCGCGGCCGCTGTTCCGTCAGCACGAACTCGCCGCCGGTGAAATCGCGCCCCGGCTCCGACAGCAGAATCGCGACCTGCAGCGGAAACACGTGTTCGCCATAGAGGTCCTGATGCAGGCAGTTGTAGTCGCCTTCGCCATATCGCAGCAGCAGCGGCGTCGGCCTGATTTGCCCGGCGTCGTGGCATCGCTTCAGGAACGCCTCATGGCTGTCCGGATAACGGATCTCGATGCCCATGGTCTCGTTCCAGCGGTTGGCGATATCGTGGAGTCGCGCATACAGAACCGGCCGCAGCTTTGCGACAGAGGCGGGCAGCGGGTAGGAAAAATATTTGTATTCGCCGCGCCCGAAACCGTGGCGCGCCATCACGACCTTGCTGCGGAAGTGTTTGTCGTCGGGATACAGCGAAGCGAGGGCACCGCATTCGTCGGGCGAGAGCAGGCCGTTCAGGACGGCACAGCCATGTGCGTCGAGATCGCGCTCCACTCGCGTCCAGTCGATGGCATCGACGCGGGCGGCGATGCCGGAACGCGGTGCGGTTAGGATTTTTGCCGTTGACGTCATGTCCGGTATTTTCGCAAATCGGATCGGGTGACGCCACCCGTTTTCCGAAACTCCGCCAAACAGCTAACACCGCCGTCATTGCGAGCGCCAGCGCGGCAATCCATCTCGCCGCGCAAAGAAAGAATGGATTGCTTCGTCGCTGACGCTCCTCGCAATGACGAAACGTCGTGACACACTCGCTCAACTTCAGCCCGTTTCAGCCCGTAGGATGGGTTGAGCCCTTCGCGAAAACCCATCATCTCCAGTGCGATTGACGGTATCGCCTTTCGCTTCATCCATTCTATCGTCGCCGCAATCGCCTGCGGCGGCAAGGCCCGACGGAGACGTGGGGCAGCAAGGTGATGGGTTTCGCGAAGGGCTCAACCCATCCTGCGCCCTGCGTTTCGCCGTCAGACGTCGGAATGCTCGCGCTCGCGGGCAGAATGCTGGATGGTGATGATGACAATTTCGTCCGCCGTTTCGTCAGCGGTATAGTAGACAAGAAACGGATAACGCCGCGTCACCAGCTTGCGTACGCCTTCTACCTTCTGCTGCCGTCCGACGTGCGGAAACAAGACAAGGTTCTGAAGCGATTCGAGGATCGCGGCGCGGACGCGTAGCGCCGCCTCGGGATTCCTCGCTCGGATATAATCAGCGATTTCGGCCAGGTCGCGCACCGCCCGCGGCGTGAAGCGAAGCTTCATTGCTCGAAGCGGCGAAAGGCAGCCTCGATCTCGGGATCGGTTGCAAACTGGCGGCGTCTGGCTTGCGCCAGACCCTCCAGAACGGCTGGAAGATGCGTCGGGTCGACTTCCTCAGGCTCACCCTCATTTCCACTCAGGCTAAGCATGGCAAGCGCGATCTGATCCTGACTGTCCGGCGGCAGCAGCCGCACGGCTTCGAGAGCTTTTTCCAGGAGCTTGGTCATTGCAACAGGATAGGTTCCAGCCCTGCGAAATGGAAGAGGGATTCAAGTATCTTTTCTATTTTCATCAGCCGTACGGCCCTTTTGCCCTACAGCCAGGCGGTTATGGCGACAACGATTGTTGAGATTCACGCTTAGGCGGGACTTTTTGTCATCAGCCACACATATACTTGCGGCTTAAGCCTACCAGTTTTCTGCAGGTATAAAGCGATGTTGAATCGACGGTGACCTTCTATCAGAACGTAAGCAGCAGGGAGATTCTCATAGGCATGCTGGACTGTATTTGAATTTATATGCCCATCTCGGTTGTCCAAGATTATTATAGGCGTCGGAAACTCACCGTGTTCGATCATGAAGGCAGATGTTCGGTAAGGTACGGGAAATTCCCAGTCATCCACCAGATAGCGGCCATGCTCGACGCACTTTTTGTTGTCGGCAGCAAAGCCATTGAATGTCGACCTGACCTCGAACAGCTTTCCCGACGGCCAGCTTACGAGGTCGAACTGGTAATCTCTCGAGCGCAAATACGCATAGCACGAACGACTCCAATGCTCATGCAGCCAATACTTGGCAACGTCCTCCGGCACGTTAGGAAAATATCGCTGTACCTTAGGCCACCATTCCTCAAATGGCTCTTCAACGCCACCTCCCGCGTCAAATCTCGGCTTCAGGTTTTCAGGATAATTGTCCACGATAATGCTTTTTGCACGCTTAGGTTCGCCGGGACGACGATTAACCCAGCACCGGCAGCGCGACCACGTCGTAGCCATGCCAAATGGTCCGCTTCAGTACGGGGTCCTCCAACTCGAATTCGAACCGGCTGGCGGGGCGGATGCCGCCGTTGGCGGCGAAGGTGCCGCCGAACATCGCGCAGCCGTCAGGCAGGCCCTTGCCGCCAAAACCCCGCGCGATCAGCTCTTTCACCGGGAGCATGGCATCGAGCGTACCTTCCTGGTAGAGTACGCGGACGCCATCGATCCACGCGTGCGAGCGCAAGATCATCCGGTCCCAATGGTCGAGGACATCTTCCAGCTCCCATAACTTGGAGGCGATCGGCTTGTCGCACATCTGTTTTGACACCGTGACACTGTAGGCCTCCACCTTGCGATCGGTGTGATCCGAGCCGCAGCCGACGAAAATGCTGCCCTGCCAGCCGAATAGCACGAACTCGACCTCGCCGCTGGAATCGCCGCCGGAGACCTCGATGCGGTCGGCCAGGGTCAGCCGGCGTGCGGAGACGCGATAAAAAATCGGCGTCGAGGCCGGCCGCGCGATTCCGATCGCTTCCAGCTCGGCGATATGCCTGTCGCGCGCCGCCGGGTCGCGCCCGGTCCAGCCGGCGATCACGGCCTGCCCGATCGAAAGCTTCAGCATCGTCGGCGTCGGCGCGCCGTGGTCGTCCACGGTGAAGGTCAGGTCAACCACGGATGACGCCCTCCATTCCGGCGGCGAGTTCGAAGATGCGTCGATCCGATCCGCCCGCCGCCGCCAGCATCAGCCCGACCGGCGCCTCGCTTTCGCGATGCGCGGGCAGCGAGATCGCGCAGCCGTCGAGCGTATTGATCAGCGTGCAGTTGCGCAGCGCGCGCTGGTTCTCGGTGGCGAAAGCCTTGTCGTCGGCAAGATCGGCGATGACAGGCGGCGTATTGGCGGTGGTCGGCAGCACCAGCGCGTCATAGGGCGCGATGCGCGCTTCGGTTCGCGCGATGAAGGACCGCCGCGCGGCCAGGAGATCGATGTAGTCGGCCGCGGCAAAACCTTCGCCGCGCAGGATGCGCATGGCAACGCGGGGATCGTAGACGTCGCCCTTGCGCGCGATCAGGAAGCGATGCCAGGCATAACTCTCGGACGCGGCGAAGCCGCCGTTGGCGTTCATCACGCCGACATCCAGAAATTCCGGCACCTCGATGCGCTCGATCAGCGCGCCCGCGCGTGACAGCGCCCCCAGCGCGCGATCGAAGGTTTTCGCCACGGCCTCGTCGAGGTCATCGAGCGCCACCGTGGTCGGCACCGCCAGCCGCATGCCCCTGACCGGGCGCGGCCGCAGCGGCTGCAGCGGCTCATCGGCGAGAAAAGAGTCGAGGATGGCGCAGCATGCGGCGGTGCGCGCCAGCGGCCCAAAACTGTCCAGCGTGAACGACAGCGGCACGCCGCCCTCGAGCGGCACCCGGCGCTGCGTCGGCTTGAAGCCGACGATGCCGTTGAAGGCCGCCGGGATCCGGCAGGAGCCGCCGGTATCGGTGCCGAGCGCGCCAAAGGCCATGCCGTCGGCGACCGATACCGCCGCCCCCGACGACGAGCCGCCCGGCACATGCCCGACGCCGCGGTTCCAGGCGCTTTTCGGCGTGCCGTAATGCGGGTTGATGCCGATGCCGGAATAGGCGAATTCGGTCATGTTGGTGCGGCCGATCACGACGAAGCCGGCCCGCCGCAACCGCGCCACCACGGGCGCGTCCGCTTCCGCCGGCGCGGAATCCTCCAGCGCGCGGGAGCCGGCGCGGGTCACCTGGCCCCTGATGTCGAACAGGTCCTTGATCGAGACGGGAATGCCGGCGAAAGGCGACGGCGCGGCCTGCACCTTGCGCAGCCGGTCCATCGCGTCCGCGGTTTCGATCGCCGCATGCTTGTCGACATGAATGAAGGCGCGCCGGCCTTCGCCCGCGGGGTCGGCGATTTTGGCGAGACACGCCTCGACGAGCTTGCGGGCGCTGGTGCGGCCGCTTTCGAGATCGGCAGCCAATGTCTGGAGTGTCGGGGTCTCGGGCATGGTTTCTCTCTCGGCTCGCGTGCTTGCTTAAGCGGCGGCGACACTAGCTTGGGAAATCGAAAGCGCACAAGCATTCGAGGGCCGGAAATGTGCGCGCGGCGGAATAGGCGCCATGCGAAGGGGGTGCTGGACCGTTGACGGCGGCCCGTCCAATGTCGCATCAAGACTGCAACAGGCGGGCTTTGCTGCCCGATCAGGGGGAGGACTTGCCGACATGGCCGAGGCTCTGCGCGCGAAACCGAAGCCGACACCGGAAACCCAGCATTTCTGGGATGGCACGCAGGCCGGCGAATTGCGGCTGCAGCGCTGCGACGCCTGCGCCAATGTGTATTTTCCGCCGCGCCCGTTCTGCCCGTCCTGCGCCTCGCGCAAGGTCAGCGTGTTCAGGGCCAGCGGCAAGGGCAAGCTCTACAGCTACGTCATCAACCACCGGCCCGCCGCGCCGGGTTTTACGCCGCCTTATGCGATCGCGGTGGTCGAACTCGACGAAGGCCCGCGCATGATGAGCAACATCGTCGATTGCCCGCAGACGCCGGAGGCGCTCGAACTCGACATGAGACTGGAAGTCGCGTTCGAAAAGCTCGACGACAGGATCACCCTTCCCCTGTTCCGCCCGGCGAGGGGCTAGGCACCATGCGCAGGAACCAGGTCGCCGTCGTCGGCGCCGCCGAGACCACCGAGCTCGGCGTCATCCCGAACATGTCGCAAATCCAGTTGCACGCGGACGCGGCGCTGAACGCCATCGCCGATGCCGGACTGAAACTGTCCGATATCGACGGCATTGCCACCGCGGTGGAAACCCCGCAGCAGATAGCGCATTACCTCGGCATCACGCCGACCTGGGCCGATGGCACCTCGGTCGGCGGCTGCTCGTTCATGCTGCATGTCCGCCATGCCGCGGCCGCGATCGAGGCCGGCCTGTGCAAGACCGTGCTGATCACCCATGCCGAAAGCGGCAAGTCGATGATCGGAAAGCCGCCGCGCTCGACGCCGCCGGACAGCCTCAACGGCCAGTTCGAAGCGCCGTTCGGCGTGTTCGGGCCGCCGAGCATGTTTCCGATCCCGGTGCTGCGCTACATGAAGACCCACGGCATCA
This sequence comes from Bradyrhizobium sp., assembly GCF_049691595.1. Taxonomy (GTDB): domain Bacteria; phylum Pseudomonadota; class Alphaproteobacteria; order Rhizobiales; family Xanthobacteraceae; genus Bradyrhizobium. The sequence continues at coordinate 3,113 of NZ_JBAVNZ010000548.1, read as the reverse complement.
CCCATGAGCAGATCGCCATGGTCGCGGTGGTGCAGCGCGAATGGGCGGCGAAGAATCCGCGCGCCACCATGAAGGACCCGATCACGGTCGCCGACGTCCTGAACTCGCGGATGATCGCCTATCCGTTCCGCCTGCTGCAATGCTGCCTCGTTACCGATGGCGGCGGCGCGCTGATCCTCACTTCCGCCGACCGCGCCAGGGACTTTCCGCAGAAGCCGGTCTACATCCTCGGCACCGGCGAGAGCGTGGAAACGCCGATGGTCAGCCAGATGCGGACATTTGACTCCTCGCGCGCCTTCCGGGTCGCCGGTCCCCTCGCCTTCAGGGAAGCCGGCATCACCCACGCCGATGTCGACCATCTCATGATCTACGACGCCTTCGCGCATCTGCCGCTGTACGGCCTCGGCGATCTCGGCTTCATGCCGCACGAGGAGACCGGAAAATTCATCGCCGACGGCCACACCCGTCCCGGCGGCAAGCTGCCGCTCAACACCAATGGCGGCGGATTGAGCTACATGCATTCCGGCATGTACGGCATGTATGCGCTGCAGGAGAGCGTGCGGCAGATGCGCGGCATCGCGCCGGCGCAGGTTCCGGGCGCGAAGGTCTCGGTCAGCCACGGCGTCGGCGGCATGTTCGCGGCAAGCGGCACGATCATCTTCACGAACGAACGCTGATCACTTTCGTCATTCCGGGATGGTCCGAAGGACCAGACCCGGAATCTCGAGATTCCGGGTTCGCGCTTCGCACGCCCCGGAATGACGAACAACAACGGGAGAAACTTCCATGGCCAAATCACTCCAGGACAAAGTCGTCATCGTCACCGGCGCGGGGCGCGGCATCGGGCGCGAGATCGCGCTGCTCTGTGCCGCCGAGGGCGCCAAGGTCGTGGTCAACGATCCCGGCGGCGCGCCTGACGGCTCGGGCACCAGCGCTGCGCCGGCCGAGGAAGTGGTCGAGGAAATCAAGCGGCGCGGCGGCACGGCGGTCGCCAATTTCGAGACGGTGGCCGAAGCCATTCCGGCCAGCAGGATCGTCAAGATGGCGACCGACCGTTTCGGCAGGCTCGACGGCGTCGTCAACAACGCCGGCATTTTGCGCGACATGATCTTCCACCGCATGAGCGTGGAAGCCTTCGAATCCGTCATCAAGGTGCATTTGATGGGTTCGTTCTATGTCGCCCATGCCGCCGCGCGGCTGTTCCGCGAGCAGGAAAGCGGCTCGTTCGTGCACTTCACCTCGACCTCGGGGCTGGTCGGCAATTTCGGCCAGGCCAATTATGCCGCCGCCAAACTCGGCATCGTGGGCCTGTCGAAATCGATCGCGCTCGACATGAATCGCTTCAACGTCCGCTCCAACTGCGTCTCGCCCTTTGCCTGGAGCCGCCTGATCGGCACCATTCCGACCGAAACCGAGGAGGAGAAGGCGCGGGTCGCCAAGATCCAGCAAATGGGCCCGGAAAAGATCGCGCCGGTCTGCGCATTCCTGCTCAGCGATGCGGCCCGGGATGTCACCGGGCAGATTTTTGCGGTGCGCATGAACGAGATCTTCCTGATGAGCCAGTCGCGCCCGCTGCGTTCGGTGCACCGCGGCGAAGGCTGGACGCCGCAAACCATCGCCGATCACGCCATGCCGGCGCTGAAATCGTCGTTCTACAAGCTCGACCGCTCGGCGGACATTTTCAACTGGGATGCGATCTAGCAGGCGGGCTGCAGTGAGCCCTCGTCGCGAGGAGGCGCTTGCGCCGTCTCAAACCAAGAGGTGCCGGTGCCGCCTCATCCCGCGGGACGCGGCCGGTAGACCGCCCTTGGCGGATTGCAAATATGTATCTAAACATTCTCTGATTGTTTTGCCGACATCCGCCTGCTTTATGCCGGAATGTAGGCGCAAGATTTTCCTCCCAACAAAAAAATCTTTGGAGGAAACCCATGACAAATCAAACGGAATTGCCCGATCACCAGCCCCTTGACCGCCGCAGGCTGATCACGGGCGCGGCGGCGCTGGCCGCAACGGCGGTCACCATGACAGCGGCCTCCGCGGCGAGCGTAGCGCCATTGGGCCAAACGGGCGCCCTGACCCCGTCAACCGATCCGCTGCCCCTGGGACCGCTATCCGGGAGCCGCTACCCGGATTCTCACCTGGAGTCGCTCAAAAAGCCCAAGGTTTCGTTCGGACCTTCCGGTTTCCCGGCCTTCGCCGGCACCATGGCGGTGGAGCGCGTCGCAACCGGCTTCCGCTGGGCCGAGGGCCCGGTCTACTTCCCGGCCGGCCGCTACGTGCTGTTCAGCGACATTCCCAACAACCGCATCATGCGCTTCTCGGAGGATGACGCTCACCTCAGCGTCTACCGCCAGCCGTCGATGAACTCGAACGGCAACACCATCGATCGGGAGGGGCGCCTGATCACTTGCGAACATGCCGGTCGACGGGTCACCCGGACCGAACTGGACGGCTCGATCACCATCATCGCCGACAAGTACAACGGCAAGAAGCTGAATTCGCCGAACGACGCGGTTGTCACTGCCGATGGTGCGATCTGGTTCACCGATCCCGTCTACGGCATCGGCGGCTATTATGAGGGCATCAAGGCCGAGCCTGAGCAGGAAAAGCATAACGTCTACCGGGTGGATCCGAAATCCGGCGACGTCAAGGTTGTCGTCGATGACTTCGTGGAGCCCAACGGCCTTTGCCTCTCCCCCGACGAGAAGAAGCTCTATGTCTGCGACACCGGCTTCACCGACGGGCCCGACAACCCGTCGCATATCCGCGTGTTCGACCTCGATGTAGCAGCCGGAAAGGCGTCGAACAGCAAGGTCTTCGCCGACATGCCCAAGCCCAGCATTACCGACGGGGTACGCTGTGATACCGATGGGCGGGTTTGGTGCTCCGTCGGTTGGGGCGATCCGAACGAGGATGGCGTGCGCTGCTACACCAAAGACGGCGATCTGCTCGGCAAGATCCACATACCGGAAACGGTCGCCAATTTGTGCTTCGGCGGTCAGCAACGAAACAGACTTTACATCTGCGGCTCGACATCGCTCTACGCGGTCTACACCAGTGTGCAGGGCGCCCTGAAGCCATGACCGGTTCCGAGGCGGGCTACCCCTTCGGGT
>NZ_JBAVNZ010000547.1:0-9651 GCF_049691595.1 Bradyrhizobium sp. | reverse complement strand
CTATGGACGACGGCACGGATTTCGACCCAATGGGGCTGGACAGTGTAGAAGATCAGATGTGATTGAAAACGGAAGCGCCGATAGCCGGCCGCCAGTTCGTCAACCGGCTGACCTATGAGAGGGAAGTCAGCAAGAAGCCCAAAAGAGCGAACTAGGCCGGTATAGTAGGCATCGGCTTGATAGGCGCCGAACTTGCTTTCAGTGAAGTCGTAGATGTCTATGAGGTCGGCTCGGGCGCGATCAGTAAGCCGATACTCAGCCATGGCGACGCGCGGCAACGCGCTGGCGGGCGGCAGCTAGAATGTCGTCGGGGGTGTCCGTGGTGAAGGTGTTGCAGTCAGGATGCTCGAACATCTCTTGATAGCGACGCACTTGCTCGTCACGGGGAAGGGCAGCCCAGGCGGCAAGCTCGGCTTCCGTCGGGGTGGCCGAGGGCATGACGCGGGTCGGTTTGTCGGTCGTCTGCGACATACAATAATTATAGCACGAATTGGATAGGAACAAAAAGGCCCCGGCAAAACCGGGGGCCTTTGATATCTCGAAAACGAGAGCCGGTCAGCGCGAATAGAATTCGACGATCAGATGCGGCTCCATCTGCACCGCGAACGGCACGTCGGACAGCGCGGGAATGCGGGAGAATTTTGCCGTCATCCTGGAGTGATCGACTTCGAGGAAGTCGGGAACGTCGCGCTCGCCAAGCTGGGTGGCTTCCAGCACCGGGGTGAGCTGCTTTGAGGATTCCTTGACCTCGACGAGGTCGCCGACCTTCAGCTTGTAGCTGGAAATATTGACGCGGCGGCCGTTCACCTTGACGTGGCCGTGGTTGATGAACTGGCGCGCGGCGAACATGGTGGCGACGAACTTGGCGCGATAGATCACGGTGTCGAGACGGCGCTCGAGCAGCCCGATCAGGTTTTCGCCGGTGTCGCCCTTCATCCGGCCGGCCTCGACATAGATGCCGTGGAACTGACGCTCCGAGATGTTGGCGTAGTAGCCCTTGAGCTTCTGCTTGGCGCGGAGCTGGACGCCGAAGTCGGAGAGCTTGCCCTTGCGGCGCTGGCCGTGCTGGCCCGGGCCGTATTCCCGGCGGTTTACGGGGCTCTTCGGGCGGCCCCAGATATTCTGGCCCATCCGGCGATCGATCTTGTATTTCGCCTCACTGCGCTTTGTCATCGCGTCCTCGGTTTGAGAGTTTGAGTTTTGAGGAAACGCGCCCTCCTGTGCCCCGGGATTGCCGGGGCCGACAGGTCCGCCTCAAAAGCCTGGGACGAACCACGGGTCGCGAAACGCAACGCGGGCCGAAACCGGCCCGCGAGCAAGCGGGTTCTAGTAGAAAAACGGATGCCTTGTCAACGAAAGACACGCGGGCTTGCGGAGGGCCAAACCGGCGTGAACGGCCGTCAGGTCGCGACGGCCCGGACCGGCTTCGGCTCGGTTTGCTGCCGATTGGCGCGCAATTCGGCCGATATTTCGTCGTTCAGCACCTGTTCCAGCCGGGTCAGCGTCTTGGCGATCAGGGCGGCGTCTGTAATGCGGTGATCCCAGCGGATCACGACGTCGATGCTGTGGTCGGGCCTTTCCACCCCATAACTCAGGATGAACGGCCCTGGGCTCAGCGCATGCAGCTCGCCGGCGCCGTAGGCGGCGACCGACGTTACCCCAAAGCTGCCGAAATAATTGGCGCGCTGGCGGCCGAAATTCAGTCCGATCAACCAGAACAGGCGGCGCAGCGGCCACGGCAACCGCGTCGTCCGCAGGATCTTTCGGAACGCCGGAACCTGCTCGATCGGGGCCTGCTTGGCGTGGCGGATGATCGCGTCGACCTCCGCCAGCGGCAGTTCATCCGGCGCGGTGACCTTTTGCGGCAGCACGCAATCCTGGCCGTCCTCGACGCGTGCGACCGCCACCATCGCGATGCTGCGTGGCAGCTCATAGAACGCGGGCAAGGGCCATTTCACGTACAGCGTGCGCAGCACGGGATCGCCTTTGGCTACCAGTGCGAACGCCTTGACGAAGATCGCAGCCCAGCCCGGCGGCCGCGCCGATTGCGCGCGGGCCTCGATCAGGCCACGGACGTTGAGCGGGCGCGCCAGCGATACGAAGGGCACGCGGATCGAGGCGTGCATGAGGTCGGCGACGAGACGGCGCGGGATGGAGATTTTTCGAACCGTTCCGCGCATCGCTCCGCTCGTTTCCGCCGATAAAGCCAGGAGGCCGGCGAGCCGCCATAGCCGGGCGCGCCGGCCCCTGATCTAGCACGAACCGACCGACCTGACGCCAGTTGGTTCTATCTCAGGGCGCCGGCCTGGCCAGCGGCTCGCCCGAAAGTGTAGCAGCGCCGCCGCTGCGGCGAAAGCGCGTGCCGGGCTGGTGCAACGCATCCGCGGTGCGTCTAGCGCCTGATGCCCGCAAAACTCGCCGCGATGCCGCGCTGGAACAGCGACCAGTCGAAACCCAGCGCCAGTGCCGCGTAGCCGCGGTCGATCATCTGGTTGGCCTGCTCGGCGGTGCGCGCGACGCCGCCGATCGGCACGCCGCTTTTCAAAATGCCTGCTTCCGCGCGCGCCATCAGCGCAACGACTTCGGGATCATCGGGCAAACCGCGCTTGTTGATGGAGGTGGCGAGGTCGCCGGGGCCGATCACCGCGAGGTCGATGCCGGGGGTAGCCATGATCTCGTCGATGCGATCGACCGCCTCGACATGCTCGATGGTGATCATGCAGATCATGTCGTCGTCGGCGGTTGCCATGTAGTCCGCCATCGAGACGCCCCAGCGAAACGGCGCGTGGAACGGTCCCCACAGCCGGTCGCCGTTCGGCGGATAGCGCACGCTGCGCACCGCTTTTTCGGCGTCCTGGCGGCTGCAGATCATCGGAAAATTGATGCCGAGCGCGCCGATATCCATCGGCGCCTTGGCAAGCCAGGGCTCGTTGGCGGCGATCCGCAGCATCGGCACGCACGGCGTGCCTGAGGTGGCCGTGATCATCGCATGCGCCGTGCCGAGATCGATCGGGCCGTGCTCGAGATCGACGATGATCCAGTCGAGCCCCGAACGGGCCATGATCTGCACGGTCTGGATGCTGGGAATGGTGGCAATCGCGCCGAATGTCGGGCGCCCCTCGCGCCATTGCTGACGGAGACGGTTGAGCGGTGCCGGTGTTTCAGACGTCAATTGAAGACCTCCATCGAACCTTGCGGCGAGACTAGCCGCGCCGGGTAACGACAAAAAGCAGCGCGAACCGGTTATGCCGGGACGCGGCCACCGAAAAACGGCACCAGCGCCCGGCTCAGCGTGTGCGGCCGCCCGGAGGTGAAGATCATCTCCGCGCCGGCCTCGTCGCTTTCGCGGCCGGCCGCGCCAAGCAGATCGGAAACGCGGCGCGCGATCGCGGGCGCGGGATTGATCCAGTCGACCGGCCATGGCGCGAGCCTGACCAGCCGGTCCAGCAGCAGCGGATAATGCGTGCAGGCCAGCACGATGGTGTCGGTGCGGGCGCCGCCGCTTTCGACGAAGCAGGGGGCGAGTTCGGCGAAGATATCCGCATCGCTCACCTCGTTGCCGCTCAGCGCCGCCTCGGCCAGCGAGGCAAGTTCCGCCGAGCCCACCAGCGTCACCTCGCAGCCTTGCGCGAAATCATGGATCAGGCGCCTGGTGTATTCGCGCTTGATGGTTCCCCTGGTGCCGAGCACCGACACCCGCTTGGTCTTCGAGCTGGCGCAGGCCGGCTTGATCGCGGGCACCGTTCCGACGAACGGTACGTTGTATTCGCCGCGCAGATGCGACATCACCAGCGTGGACGCCGTGTTGCAGGCGATCACGACCAGGTCGGGGGCGTGGGCTTCGATCAACTCGCCGATCAGCGGCACCACGCGCGCGATGATCTGGTCCTCGCCGTGGTGGCCATAGGGGAAAAATGCGTCGTCGGCGACATAGACGTAGTGCGCATCGGGCCGGGCAAGGACGATCTCGCGCAGCACCGTGAGGCCGCCAAGGCCGGAATCGAACACGAGGATCGTCGGAGGGACTGACACCGCGTGATCTTAGCCGATCCATGGTTACCGTTAAGTTGTTTTGACGGTCGGCGTCTCCATTTCGTGGCTGTGACCTGGCATCGCTTCGTCAGGCGCGATGGCGTGGCGGCGCGCATGATCGACGGCACCCCGGGCTGATGGACGCGGTTTAGAACTTCTCCAAATTGCGGTTTAGAGCTTCTCCAAACCTGATGCGTCCTTTTATCTCTTCACTTGCTGGCCACCGCCAGCGTATGGCATGGCTCAGTATCCTCAGCCGCGGTGAAAGAGCTACCATGTCCTTCTCGCAGATGCTTTCGATGGCGACGCGCTTTGCCGCCGCCGCGCTCATATCGGTTGCGGCCGCTGGCGCGGCGACCGCGGAGAACGCGACCGAAATCCAGTTGAGCTACAAGGACAAGAAATTCGATCCGGCCGAGGTCAGTGCGCCCGCCAACACGGCGATCGTGATCAGGCTGAGAAACCTCGACGCCAAGGCGATGGAATTCGAAAGCAAATCCTTGAAGGTGGAGAAGGTGGTCGCTGGCGGCAGCGACGCCACCATCAATGTGCGCGCGCAGAAGCCGGGCCGCTACGAGTTCTTCGACGAATATAACGAGAAGACCGCGCGCGGCGCGCTGGTCGTGAAGTAGGAACAATCGTGATCGCCGCGCTGATCATCGTTTTCCGCGAAGTCTTCGAGGCCGGTCTGATCATCGGCATCGTGCTGGCGGTCACGCGGACGGTGCCGCGTCGCAACCGATGGATCGGCGGCGGCGTGCTTGCAGGCGTTCTCGCCGCCTGCGTGGTCGCGGCCTTCGCCGGTGCGCTGTCGAACCTGTTCGCCGGCATGGGGCAGGAGCTCTTCAATGCCGCGATCCTGACGCTCGCCGTCGTGATGCTCACCTGGCACAATGTCTGGATGGCGCGTCACGGCAGCGAACTGGCGGGTGAATTTCGCTCAGCCGGGCGGGCGGTGGCTGAAGGATCGAAATCGCTGCTGGCGCTGGCAGTCGTGGTCGGCGTCGCGGTGCTGCGCGAGGGCAGCGAGGTCGTGCTGTTCCTGTATGGCGTGATTGCCGCCGGCGGCGATAGCGCGGTCGGTGTCGGGCTCGGCGGCCTGGCCGGGCTCGCGCTCGGCGCCGTCACCTGCATGCTGACCTATTTCGGCCTGCTGCGAATTCCGACGCGCGCTCTGTTCGCAACGACCACGGTGCTGATCGCGCTGCTCGCCGCCGGCATGGCGGCGCAGGCAGCGGCCTTTCTCGAAAAGGCCAACTGGCTGACGGCGATGGACGCCATCGTCTGGGACACCGGCTGGATCCTGCCGGATTCGAGTTTTCTCGGCCGCGCGCTGCACACCCTGATCGGCTATACCGACCAGCCGAGCGGAATGCAGCTCACGGTCTATCTTGCGATCCTGCTGATGACCTTCGTGCTGATGCGGCTCTACGGCGCGCCCGAGAAGGCCGCGGCGCCGGCGCGCGGCTGAACGCACGACACATCATATCCGCTCTTGAGTTCTGGACCGGCCTGTCCCGGCTCTCCCTCTGATTGCGGCTTGCGCCAGTGACAATTTCAGGCGAGCATATGGCTTTGCGGCATCCGCGGGCGCGTGCATCCATGTCGAAAAATATTGTCCTGCTGTCCGACGGGACGGGAAACAGTTCTTCGAAATTGTTCAAGACCAATGTCTGGCGATTGTTTCAGGCGCTCGACCTGGCAGACCCCGACAAGCAGGTCGCGTTTTACGATAACGGCGTTGGCACGTCGTCGTTCAAATGGTGGGCGGCATTCACCGGCATTTTCGGCATCGGCCTGAAGCGCAACATCCTCGACATCTATTGCTTCTGTTCCCGCAACTACAAGGAGGGCGATCGCATCTTCGGCTTCGGCTTCAGCCGCGGCGCATTCACCACGCGCGTGGTTGCGGGCTTCATCGCCACCATCGGGCTGGTGCCGTACACCCTCAACGAAGACGAGCTCAGGGCGAGGGCGGTCGTCGCCTATCGCCAGTATCGCACGCGGGGAACGGCCAAATCGGCGGCGCGCTATCACCTGCATGTGCTGCGTGCCATTCGCGACTTCTTCAGCCGCAACCTGATGGGCAAGCCGCGTTTCGAGGACATCGCATTCCTCCCGGTCAGGAAAATCGAGTTCCTCGGCGTCTGGGATACCGTGGACGCCTATGGCGGACCGATCGAGGAGATCGTTCGGGCCATTGATTACTGGTACTGGCCGCTGTCGCTGCCCGATCGCTTCATGAACGGGAAGATTCAACGCGCCTGCCACGCGCTGGCGCTGGAAGACGAGCGCGACGCGTTCAAGCCGGTGCTCTGGGACGAACGCTACGTCAAGACCTCGGATGGCCTCGTCCCGATGGACCATGACTGGGCGCCGCCGGCCGCTGCCACCGCGGCGATTGACCGGGAGCGGATGAGCCAGGTCTGGTTCGTCGGCGTCCACTCCGATGTCGGCGGGGGTTATCCGCAGGACGGACTGGCGCATTTTACGCTCGACTGGATGATCGACCGCGCCAGGGTCTACGGGCTCGAATTGCTCGACGAGCAGACCCGGCTGCTCGCCTCGCAGGTGGACCGCTTCGACAAGCTCAATGACTCCCGGCACGGCTTGGCTTCATATTATCGCTACAAGCCGCGCAAGCTCGCCGACATCTACCAATTGCCGCCCTACCGATTTTCGCTGAAGGAGGACTGGCGGTACATCAGGAATCTCTTCAACGAGCAGCCCGATCCGGAGCATGAGGTTCGTCATCAGCTTGCCCGAGGCGTGGAGCTGCTAAAATGGCCGGACCCGAAAATCCACGACGCGGTATTCGAGCGGGTCGATGCCTGCACCGACGGCTACGCGCCGATCGTGATTCCGCAGATCTATGAGGTGACCGACAAGCCGGGCGCGATCCGCGCCAACCCGCGCGAGACGCCGGATCAGGCGCTCTGGCGGCTGCACCGCCAGGAGACGGTGTGGGACCTCGTCTGGGAGCGGCGCGTCGCTTATTTCGTCAACATGCTCGGCTTATTTTATCTGCTTTGTCTGCCGCTGCTCCAGCGTTGCTATCCCGGACTTGGCGCCGGAAGTCCTTTCGCGTTTCTGGTGCCGGTCGTCGATGCCGCCGCGAGCTACCTGCCCAATCTCCTGAAACCCTGGTTCGACGCGTTCAGGGATGCTCCGGAGCGGCTGTTTGGGGGCGCGCTGTTCGTCGGCCTGTTATCCCTGCTTGGCAGCACGCTTCAGGGCCGCATTCGCGACCAGATGCGCGTGATCTGGAAGACGAAGGACACCGCGGCTCCGGAAGATCCGCACAGCGGCATCTTCCGGCTGCGCAACAGCGGTGCGTACAAGGCATCCTACTATGTTCTCAAAAACTGGATCCTGCCGACGATCTTCGCAGCCCTGATCGGGCTGGCGCTGCTGGCACTGGCCTGGTGTGCGGTCGCCGTCGTAAGCCGCGTGACGGTCCTCGCCTATGATGCGAGCGGCAACATCTGCAAGGCCAGTTCCGCGGTGACGGAGGTGACCACTCAGCCGCAAACCCGCAGCTTCGACACCAGGACGCTCTGCACGGCGACCGGACTCACGGTGAAGCAAGGCCAGACCTATGACATCAGCCTTGTCATCACCGATCCCTGGGAGGACGGCCACAAATGGAACGAGCCCGATCCCGGGAAAGCCAGGGGAATTGAGACGGGCCCGAACGGCTTCGGCCGCGACAAGATGAGATGGGCGATGGCGCCGGGCTTGCCCTATCGCCGGTTGATCGCGTCGAACTGGTTTGCGACCGTCATCCGGGTCGGCGAGGGTGGTTTTGGCGAGATGGTCCTGCCGTTTGAGAGCACCGAATGCGAATGCCCGACGGCGACCTATGTCAATGATGCCGTCATCAAGCTTGGCCGTTTCGACGGCAACGACAAGGGCAACGCCGAGTGGACGGTCACGCTGTCGCGCGAGTACTACAAAGCCAGTTTCAAGGCGGCCAAGGACGGCGAAGTGTTCGTCTATGTCAACGACGCCGTCATCAACTGGCTCGGTCTCGACCGCTTCTACGGCAACAACAAGGGCAGCGCCGATCTCACGTTCACGCTGAGGCCGTAGCGCACGGTCCTACGCCTCGCCGAACACGCGCCTGAAGATGGTGTCGACGTGCTTGAAGTGATAGCCGAGGTCGAACTGTTGTTCGATTTCGGCATCGGTCAGGTATTTCTTCACCTCGGGGTCTTTCTTCAGCAGCGTCTGGAAGTCGCCTTCGCCGCGCCACACCGGCATCGCGTTGCGCTGCACGAGCCGGTAGGCGTCCTCGCGGCTAGCGCCTTTTTGCGTCAGCGCGATCAGGAGCCGCTGCGAATGCACGAGGCCGCCGAGCCGGTCGAGGTTTTTCTGCATGTTCGCGGGATAGATCAGCAGTTTTTCGATCAGGCCGGCGAGGCGGTTGAGCGCGAAGTCGAGCGTCACGGTGGCGTCGGGCCCGATCATGCGCTCGGCCGAGGAATGCGAGATGTCGCGCTCGTGCCAGAGTACGACGTTTTCCATCGCCGGGATTGCATAGGCGCGCACCATGCGCGCGAGCCCGGTGAGGTTCTCCGACAGCACCGGGTTGCGCTTGTGCGGCATCGCCGACGAGCCCTTCTGGCCTTCGGCGAAGAACTCCTCGGCTTCCAGCACCTCGGTGCGCTGCAGATGACGGATTTCGGTGGCGAGGCGCTCGACCGAGGACGCGATCACGCCGAGCGTTGCGAAAAACATCGCGTGGCGATCGCGCGGGATCACCTGGGTCGAGATCGGCTCTGGCGTCAGCCCCATCGCTTTCGCGACATGCGCTTCGACGCGCGGGTCGATCTGCGCAAACGTGCCGACGGCGCCCGAAATCGCGCAGGTCGCGACTTCCTTGCGGGCGGCGACCAGGCGTTCGCGGGCGCGGGAAAACTCCGCATAGGCGTAGGCGAGCTTCAACCCGAAGGTGATGGGTTCGGCGTGAATGCCGTGGGAGCGGCCGATGGTCGGCGTCATCTTGTGCTCGAAGGCGCGCTTCTTCAGCGCGGCGAGGACCTTGTCGATATCCGATAGCAGCAGATCGGCGGCACGGGTGAGCTGCACATTGAGGCAGGTGTCGAGCACGTCGGAGGAGGTCATGCCCTGGTGCACGAAGCGCGCCTCGGGGCCGACGATTTCGGCCAGATGGGTCAGGAAGGCGATGACGTCGTGCCGGGTCTCGCGCTCGATCTCGTCGATCCGCTCGACATCGAAGGTGGCATTTTTCGCCTTGGCCCAGATCGTGTTCGCGGCTTGCTTCGGGATAACCCCGATTTCCGCAAGCGCATCCGCCGCATGCGCCTCGATCTCGAACCAGATCCGAAAGCGGGTCTGCGGCTCCCAGATGGCGGCCATTTCCGGGCGGGTATAGCGGGGGATCATCGAGGACTCCGGGCGAGCGCAGCGGGGATTCTTGGACGATTCGGTTCTCGGGCGATTCCCAGCCAATCGTTTTTACGCCGCGCTTTAGCAGAGCAGCCGGGGTGAGACAAACCTCGGGCGGCGTGCCGGCGGGCGACGGCTTCGCCGCGAAAATCAGTCACGGGAGAGTGACTGACAGATATTGAAATCTGTTAGCGCGATATACTATAT
>NZ_JBAVNZ010000546.1:0-5378 GCF_049691595.1 Bradyrhizobium sp. | reverse complement strand
GCTTGACGTTCGACAGCACGGTCGGCTCGAAAAAACTGCCGCCGAGGGCATGGCGCTTGCCGCCGGTGACGATTTTCGCGCCGCCCTTGACCGCGTCGGCAATGTGCTTTTCGACCTTGTCGATCGCTTCCATGTTGATCAGCGGCCCCTGCACCACACCCTGCTCGGTGCCGTCGCCGATCTTCATCGCCGCGACTTTCTTCGACAGCTTTTCGACGAACGAATCGTAGATCTTGTCCTGCGCATAAATGCGGTTGGCGCAGACGCAGGTCTGGCCCATGTTGCGGTATTTCGAGACGATGGCGCCGTCGACCGCGGCATCGATATCGGCGTCGTCGAACACCACGAACGGCGCGTTGCCGCCGAGTTCGAGCCCGAGTTTCTTCACGCCGACCGCGGCCTGCTGATACAGGATCTTGCCGACCTCGGTCGATCCGGTGAAGCCGACAAAGCGCACCGCGGGATGTTCGCACAGCACTTTTCCGATCGCCGACGAATTGCCGGTGAGGATATTGAACACGCCCTTCGGCACGCCGGCCTTCTCGGCCAGCGCCACCAGCGCCAGGGCGGTGAGCGGCGTTTCGTTGGCGGGCTTGAGCACGACCGTGCAGCCGGCGGCCAGCGCCGGCGACACTTTCCGGGTGATCATCGAGCACGGAAAGTTCCACGGCGTGATCGCGCCGCAAACACCGATCGGCTGCTTGATCGCAAGCAGCCTCGCATCCGCCCGCTGCGTCGGAATGGTTTCGCCGTAGACGCGCCGCGCCTCCTCGGCAAAGAACTCGACATAGGCGCCGCCGATATCGACTTCGCCGAGCGCCTCGGCCAGCGGCTTGCCCTGCTCCGAGGTGAGGATCAGCGCGAGATCCTCGCGGTTGGCGATGATGAGGTCGAACCATTTGCGCAGGATATTGGAGCGCTGCTTGGCGGTGAGTTTGGCCCAGGCCGGAAACGCGCGCTCGGCAGCCTCGACCGCCTGGGTTGCCTCGGTCGTGCCCATCCTCGGCACTTTTGCCAGTTCGACGCCGTTGACCGGGTTGGTCACGGGATTGGCCGCCGTGCCGGTCCAGGCGCCGTCGATGTAGCATTGCTCGCGCAAGAGCGAGGGGTCTTTCAGGCGGTCGCGAAGCGAGGGCGTGGCGGATTGCGAAGCGCGTGCGGCGACGGTTGGGGTCATGGCGTTGCTCCTCGGATTTTCTTGACCAATTGAATCCGAGTATAGGCCGAAACCGGCCGAAATGCATCGGCGGCTCAGGCCGCGCCGCTCATATAGGTCTCACGGCGGCCGATCATGCGCGCCGCCGCGGCCTTGGCGTCCGCCCGCGAGGAGGTCGCGCAGGTGCGGTATTCGAGATCGGGCAATGAAGCGGCCCCGCGACGCCCGAACCATGATTTGGAACCGACCAACAGCGCCAGCGCGTGTGCGACGTTATCGACCGCCTCGAAGGAATGCAGCGCGCCGGTTCCGGTGTAGCGGACCTCATAGAGGCCCGGGCTGATCGGCGCTTCGATGTTTTCGCCGCGTCCGGGCCGGGGATAGCGCTTCCATTCGCTCCAGGTCGAGATCATCGTCAGTTCCCGCAATTTTTAAAATGAAAATCAATCGCTTCAAACCGTTCCGGCAGAAAGTGCTGTTTACGCTGGAATCTGAACATCTTACAGCGAAACCGGTTCCGTTGTGCAAAGGATACCGCCGACGGCCCGGATGGTCATCGCCATGAGAGCCTGTCCACAGAAGATAATGAGGGAGTGTTGCAGTTCGGTCGCTCCCGGCCACGCCGGCCTCCATCACGAGATTGCGACCGCCGCGGCAACTGGCCGCCCGCGCTTGCGGGGCGCGGCCGCCCGGGGGAAGATCGGCCACCGCAAAAAATAAACCGGAGGTGACCCCATGCAAAGCAAAGCCCAGATCGATCAGGTTCTGCGTCAAAAATGCGAGGCGAAGGAAATTCCCGGCGTGGTCGCGATGGCCGCGACGGGCAAGGAAGTGATCTATCAGGGCGCGTTCGGCCAACGCGACCTGTCGAAGGACGACGCAATGACCGCCGACAGCGTGTTCTGGATCGCCTCGATGACCAAGGCCATCACGGCGGCCGCCGGCATGCAACTGGTCGAGCAGGGCAAGCTCTCGCTGGACGAGCCGATCGGCAAGGTGCTGCCCGATCTCGCCGCGCCGCAGGTGCTGGAAGGATTTGACGCCAGCGGCGAGCCAAGACTGCGGCCGGCCAGCAAGCCGATCACGCTGCGCCACCTGATGACCCACACCGCGGGCTTTGCCTACAATATGTGGAACGGCGACATGGTGCAGTATCTGGAGAAGACCGGGCTGCCTCCCATCACCAGTTGCCAGAACGCCGCGCTGAAAACGCCGATCATGACCGATCCCGGCACGCGCTGGGAATACGGCACCAATATCGACTTCGTCGGCAAGGCGGTGGAAGCCGCGAGCGGCAAGCGGCTCGACGCCTATCTGCGCGACCATTTGTTCACGCCGCTCGGCATGAGCGACACCGGCTTCAAGATCGGCGACGCGCAGCGCCAGCGCCTGGTCGCCATGCATGCGCGCGGCGAGGACGGATCGCTGGCGGCGATCCCGTTCGAACTGGAGCAGGAGCCGGAATTCCACATGGGCGGCGGCGGCCTCTACGGCACCGCGGCCGACTACATCCGCTTCACCCAGATGATCCTGAACAAGGGCAAGGGCAACGGCAACCAGGTGCTGAAGCCCGAGACGGTGGCGCTGATGGGACAGAACCACATCGGCGAACTCAGCATGGGCAAGATGATTTCGGTGACCCCGCCCTATACCAACGACGTCGATCTCTATCCGGACATGGTGAAGAAGTGGGGACTGAGTTTTCTGATCAACACCGCCAAGACGCCGGAAGGCCGCAGCCCCGGCAGCCTCGCCTGGGCCGGGCTCGCCAACACCTATTACTGGATCGATCCGGCGCGCGACATCGCCGGCGTGATCCTGATGCAGCTGTTGCCGTTCGCGGATGGAAAATGCCTGGAAGCGTTCGCGGGCTTCGAGCGCGGCGTCTATGCCGGGCTCGATGCGGCCGGGCAGAAGGCGGCGTGAGGGGTAATCGTTAGAGATTCTCATTGCTAGCCACGGGGTCGGTCACCTCGCCCCGCTTGCGGGGAGAGAGCCTGCCCTCGGGCTTGACCCGAGGGTCGGCGCACCCGGATCGGCGCCACGCGCCGTCCGGGCACAAGCTCCGCGCCGGGTGAGGAGGACTCTCCGCGATTCCGTATGCCGAGACAGCCCCTCACCCCGACCCTCTCCCCGCAAACGCGGGGCGAGGGAGAACGCACGGCTTCGCGATCTCGCGGCGCGATCCGCCCGAGGTTTGCCCAAAACTTTCGCGCCTTGAAGAACAGAGGGCGCGGGGAATGCCGGGTGCGACGCGCCCGCGCCTGCTCCGTCTCGCGAAAACTCCCGGTCAGGGGCATGGTCATGTCCTCTTTGTCCGTTCCGCCGCCTTGCACGCCTTGTAGGCATAAGCTGCGCACTATTGGACACGGGCATAGTGTCGTATGTTGACTCATGTTGATGACAAGACGCAAACCGGCGACACCAGGTCAAATTCTGGTCAGAGAATTCATGAAGCCGATCGGCCTGACGCAGGGCGCGCTGGCTGCGGCGATGGGCGTGCAACGCAAGCACGTCAATGAGCTGTGCAACGATCGTCGCAACGTGACCGCGGCGACAGCTCTCATTCTCGCCCGCGTGTTCGGCAACGGCCCGGATTTCTGGCTCAATGTGCAGCGGCGCAGCGACCTGAGGGAAGCGATGCATTCCCCGCGCCAGCGCAAACGGATCGAGCGCGCGACCTCTGACAGCCGCGGCATGAGCTCTGCCGCCTCGTGCATAGCGGGGAATTCGGCGGCGGCGAAGGCGGAGTGGTCAGGCTATCATGGCTCGGCCCGGCGCACATTGCCCTGAGGCAGCACGGCGCAGGCCCCCGTCGAACAGCTACACCACCAGCCCGCTCTGCTGCGCCAGTTCCTTCAGCGACACCTGCGGCCGCGCGCCGATGTGCTGGATCACTTCGGCGGCCGCCAGCGCCCCTAAGCGGCCGGCATTTTCATGGCCGGCGTTGCGCACCAGGCCGAACAAAAATCCGGCGGCGAACAGGTCGCCGGCGCCGGTGGTGTCCACCAGTTTGTCGATCGGGAATGCCGGCACCGCGACCACGCCGTCGCTCGACGTCACTACGCAGCCATTTTCGCTGCGGGTGACGACGGCGAGTTTGGCGTCGCTGCGCAATTGCTTCAGCGCGGTGTCGAAATCGGCGGTCTGGTACAGCGAATGCAATTCGGCCTCGTTGGCGAATACCAGATCGACCGTTCCCTTGCGCATCAGATCGAGAAACTCGTCGCGGTAGCGGTCGACGCAGAATGAGTCCGACAGGGTCAGCGCCACCTCGCGGCCGGCGCCATGCGCGATCGTCGCCGCCTTGACGAAGGCTTCCTTGGCGTTTGTCGGGTCCCACAGATAGCCTTCCAGATAGATGATGCGCGACGCCGCGATCTGCGCCGGATCGATATCGGACGGCGTCAGCTCCTGCGCCGCGCCGAGAAAAGTGTTCATGGTGCGCTCGCCGTCCGGCGTCACCAGGATGTAGCAGCAGCCGGTGGCGGGGCCATCGACGGCTGCCGCGGTCTCGAACGCGACGCCGGCGGCGCGGATGTCGTGGCTGTAGAGCCGGCCGATCTGGTCGTTCTTGACCTTGCCGACATAGGCCGCGCGGGCGCCGAGATTGGCCACGCCGACGATGGTGTTGGCCGCGGATCCCCCGGACATTTCGGTCGCCGGCCCCATGTCGGCGTAGATCGCCGCCGCCCGCGCCTCGTCGATCAGCGCCATGCCGCCCTTGGTCATGCCGTGACGGCCAAGAAAGCCTTCATCGGTCCGCACCAGCACGTCGAAAATCGCGTTGCCGATCCCGAGAACGTCGTAGGTTGCGTCAACCATCCATCATTATTCCTGTTTACCGCAAGTGCGAAAGATTGCGGCCTATCACGATGGGGCTGGCGCCAGCAAGCGACGCGGCCAGCGCGGGATGCCGTTTGTTTGGGCATGATCTCTTTTGGAACACCGGTTCCTGCTTTTCCGGATCATGCTCTATAGAGTTCCCATGATCCGCGCTTATCTGACGGTATCGACGGGAACGCTGGCCTCGCGGCTGCTCGGGTTCCTGCGCGATTCCGCGATCGCGGCGCTGCTTGGCGCCGGCCCCGTCGCGGACGCCTTTCTGGTCGCGTTCCAGCTCGTCAACGTGGTCCGGCGGCTATTGGCCGAAGGCGGGCTGAACGCCGCGCTGGTGCCGGCCTGGCTGCGGGTGCGCGAGGCGGATGGCGCGGCGCAAGCC
>NZ_JBAVNZ010000545.1:0-1793 GCF_049691595.1 Bradyrhizobium sp. | reverse complement strand
GCCGTTCCCCGTCAACGTGTCGCAGCATGGGTGAAGGTCGCCTGCAAGGCCAGCATCACGCGATCCAGCGCGAAGCCGATCAAGCCGATGGTGATGACCGCCACGATGATCCTGGCGAGCGAATCCGACGAACCGTTCTGGAATTCGTCCCAGACGAATTTTCCAAGTCCCGGATTTTGCGCCAGCATCTCGGCCGCGATCAGCACCATCCAGCCGACGCCTAGCGACAGCCGTAGGCCCGTGAACATCAGCGGCAGCGCGGACGGCAGCACAAGCTTGAAAATCCGCTTGCGCCATGACAGCCGCAATACGCGACCGACATTGACCAGATCCTTATCGATCGACGCAACACCGACCGCGGTGTTGAGCAATGTCGGCCAGAGCGAGCACAGCGTGACCGTGATGGCCGAGACCAGAAATGATTTTGGGAACAGAGGATCGTCGGACACGTAGAGGGCGCTGACCACCATCGTGACGATCGGCAGCCACGCCAGCGGCGAAACCGGCTTGAAGATCTGTACCAGCGGATTGATCGCGGCATTGAAGCTCGCAAACAGCCCGCACAGGATGCCCAGTGGAATTGCAACGATGCTGGCCAAAAGGAAGCCGGTGAATACCGTTTCCAGGCTGGTGACGATCTGATCGAGGAACGTGGGTTTGCCGGTGTAGAGCCGGTTCTTCACCACCGCCGTCGGATCCTTGGCCAGCATCTCGGCGTTTCGCTTGTCCTGCCGTTCGTAGAACGCGCGCGCCTTGGCACGCTCGGCCACATGGTCAGCCCAGAGATTTTCAGCCTGGACCCGGACTTCCGCCGGACCCGGCAGCAGGCCGAGGCTGGTCTTCACCTTCGGTGCAAGAAAGGCCCATAGGCTGAGGAAGATGACGATCGCGGTGAGCGGAACGCCAAGCGCCTTCCAGAGTGCCTTGCCTTGGACCTTTGCGTTGTCGCCGGCAGCCATGCGCATCAATGGCACCAGCCAGCCAAATCCAATCAGCTCGAAGAACCCCGCCGATCGGTTGATCCGCGCGTGCCAGCGTTCGCGTCGCGCCGCGGGCGAAGGCAGGGTCGGGCCAGACGCGAGATCGGTTACCACGGACATCCGTTCAATCCTTCCATCGAGTCATACGGCATCAGGGTTCGTTCTCCTGGTCGCGCCGCCTCGCCGGCTCAGTTCGACACCACCTTGAGACCCTCAACCCGCTCGGCGCCCTTCAGCCCGATCTTGAGGCTGTCGAGGTAGGCGTTCGGCTTGCGGCCGTCATAGGTGATTCCGTCGATGAACTCGTTGGTCGGCTCGCGATAGCCGTCGCTGGCCCACGGGAAATCTTCCTGCTTCGCCTTGCCTTCGGCGACCAGCAGCTTCGCAGCCTGCAGATAGATATCCGGCCGATAGACCTTCCTGGCCGTCTCGGCATACCAGGAGTCCGGCTTCGATTCGGGAATCTGGCCCCAGCGCCGCATCTGCGTGAGGTACCAGATGGCGTCGGAGTAATAGGGGAACGTCGCGAAGTAGCGGAAGAACACGTTGAAATCCGGCACCGGACGTTTATCGCCCTTCTCGTATTCGAACGTGCCGGTCATCGAGTTGGCGATGACATCGGCGTCGGCGCCGACATATTCCGGCTTCGCCAATATTTTCACCGCCTGCGCCCGGTTGGCGTCGTGGTTTTCGTCCAGCCACATGCCGGCGCGGATCAGCGCCTTGGTGGCCGCGAGCACGGTATTGGGGTTTTTCTCCTGGAACGCGGCGCTGAAGCCGAACACCTTCTCGGGATTGTTCTTCCACAATTCG
>NZ_JBAVNZ010000544.1:0-10684 GCF_049691595.1 Bradyrhizobium sp. | reverse complement strand
CTTGAAGCCGGCCTTGACCGACAGCGCGTCGGCCAGCAATTGACCTTCCTCGATTTCATGCGAGAGCAGGACGAGCTTCGGCGGCGGCTTGTCGTCGTAGAACTGGGCGAGGAACGAGGCCAGCACTTCTTCTGATGTGAAGGATTTCTCCGCGCGCGGGAAGTAGGCGCGGTTGCCCCAGTTCTGTCCGGTGCGGAAGAAGAACACCTCGACGCAGGAATAGCCGCCTTCCTGATGGATGGCGAACACGTCGGCCTCTTGCACCGTGCGCGGGTTGATGCCCTGCTGCGACTGGATCGCCGACAGCGCCGCGAGGCGGTCGCGGTAAAGTGCCGCGGTCTCGAATTCGAGCTCGGTCGAGGCCTTCTCCATCTCGCCGGCGAGTTCCTGCTTCACCAGATGGCTGCGGCCGGACAGGAAGTCGCTGGCCTCGCGCACCAGCTCGGTATAGCCGGGGAAATCGATCTCGCCGGTGCACGGCCCCGCGCAGCGCCGGATTTGATAGAGCAGGCAGGGCCGGGTGCGGCTTTCGAAAAACCCGTCGGTGCAGGAGCGGATCAGGAACGCGCGCTGCAGCGCCGTGATGGTTCGGCCCACCGCCCCGGCGGACGCAAACGGCCCGAAATAACGTCCCGGCCGCGATTGCGCGCCGCGATGCTTGAGAATCTGCGGCGCCCAATGGTCGCCGGTGATCAGGATATAGGGAAACGACTTGTCGTCGCGCAGCTGCACGTTGAAGCGCGGCCGCAGCTGCTTGATCAGATTGGCCTCCAGCAGCAGCGCCTCGGTCTCGGTCGAGGTGGAGACGATCTCGACCGTCACGGTGGCGGCGATCATGCGCAGGATGCGCGCCGGCTGGACCGCGGTGACGCGGGCGTAGGAGGAAAGGCGCTTGCGGACGTTTTTCGCCTTGCCGACATAGAGCACGTCGCTCGCGGCATTGAGCATCCGGTAGACGCCGGGGGAGGTCGGGGCGAGGCGCACCGCGTTGTCGATCGCGGCATGGCCGACCGCGAGCGGGCCTTCGGCGATCGCTTCGACGGCTTCCTCGGCCGGTTCCGGCAGCCGGGCCTCATCGTCCTCCTCGGTGGCCGACGTCGCGGGATCGACATCGGCCGAGGCGAGATCGGGCGGCGGCAAGTCCGGTTCGCCACCGCGCCGCGGCCGCCTGGGGTCTGATGCTTTCGGATGATCGGTAGAATCGTGGTCCATGGGCTTAAATTAGGCGCTGGTGACCGACATCGCCAGCATCGCGGCGGGAGGCGCCCGGCCGCGCCGGTAACGCTTCCTTAAGAATGATGAGCGGGCGGTAACCGCGCTTAATAACCCTTTAACCGAAAACTCCCGATAAATCTTACGGAATTAAGCTGGAGTTCCGTAACCAAACCGGTGTCGCACCGGCGGTCACGGGAGTTGTGTGGTGGAGAGTGTGATGAGCAGGTTGGTTTTGCGTGCGCTGGCGCTGATCGCCACAGGCTGGACGATGCCCGCAGAGGCCGCCGACCTCTATTACGGATCGCGCGGCGCGCCCTATACCGTCAATCAGCCGCTCAATGCCTTCAGCTGGGCCGGTCCCTATCTCGGCGGCAATCTCGGCTATGCCTGGGGTTCGGTCGACAACAACCCGACCAAGCCGTCCGGTTTGGCCGGCGGCGTCCAGGCCGGCTACAACTGGCAAAACGGGCCGTGGGTGTTCGGCATCGAGGGCGACATCCAGGCGACCGCCGCCGACGATACCTTCGCGCCCTGGAAATTTTCCAACCCCTGGTTCGGCACGGTGCGCGGCCGGGCCGGCTACGCGCTGAACAGCGTGCTGTTCTACGGCACCGCGGGTCTCGCCTTCGGCGAATTGCGCGCCGAGACGTTTGGCCTGTCGGAATCCCATACCAATGCGGGATGGACCGCGGGCCTCGGTGCCGAGATGGGCTTTGCGCCGAACTGGAGCGCGAAGGTCGAATACCTCTATGTCGACCTTTCCAACAGCAATTTCGTCATCACCGGCGCGTCGAACGGCTACCGCTTCGGCCTGATACGCGCCGGCGTGAACTATCACTTCTGAGAACAAGAAACCGAAAGATCAACCTCCCGGCCGCAACAGGCGGCCGGGATTTTTTTTGACTCGTCAACCGGCGGGCACCCTCTCAAGCATGCCATGTCGATCGGAGCGGCAGTGCCGCGTCACTTCACACGCAACAATTTGGTCCGCTTTCAGCATCGGCTTACGATGAAATCACCAAATTGACCGCCTTGGGGCCCTTGCCCTTCTTGTCCGGCTCGACCTCGAATGTAATGCGCTGCCCTTCGGTCAGGTCCTTCAATCCGGCCCGTTCGACCGCGGTGATGTGAACGAACACATCGCGGCCGCCATCATCGGGCTTGATGAAGCCGTAGCCACGCTCGCCATTGAAGAACTTGACGGTCCCAGTCATGGCCATCGGGAAAACTCCTCCCCCGTATTGCTCCGCCGCTACGCAATCCGCGTACCGGCCGACCGGACATTCGCTGCCGGAAGCCTGGCCACCTCAGCGGTCGGGTCAGCTCACCGATCCGCCTGGTTTTTTTAGGCCTTGTCACCCCGCCGCAACCATTCGCGGAAGCGGAACGTAAAGCCAGTCCAACCGGCTGAGCATAATACGGTTCCGCGCAAATTGACTACGGCCCAATCACATTTTCGCTGGGGACACGAGGCCTAGGGCCTGGGCGTCTCGAGCCGGAACCGGCCGGCACCGCCCTGGCCGAGCGGCTTCTCCAGTTCGGGGAGGATGGTCTTCAACTCCGTTGCCAGCATCCAGGGCGGGTTGACGATCAGAAGACCGGCCGAGCCAAGGCCGCTGCCCGCCTGCTGCGGCGCGACGGAAAATTCCAGCCGCAGGCATTTTCCCGGCGGTCGGCCGCTGGCCGCCACGGCTGCGACATGGCGCACCAGGCCGTCGGTAACGCGCCGGCTCTTGACCGGATACCACAGCAAATAGCTGCCGGTCGGCCATTTCGCGAAGGCTTCCGAAAAACCATCGGCCATCCGCTCGAACTCGTCCTTCTGCTCGAAGGGCGGGTCGACCAGGACCAGGCCGCGCCGCTCGTTTGGCGGCACGAAGGCCGGCAGCGCCATCCAGCCGTCGAGGTCGACCACCCGCGCCTGGGTGTCGCGGCGCAACGCGTCGATCAGGCGCTTGCGGGCGTGCGGCTCGACCTCGCAGGCGGTGAGACGATCCTGCGGCCGCAGCAGCGCCCGCGCAATCAGCGGCGATCCCGGATAGGCGTTCAGCTCACGTTGCGGGTTGAACGCCCTGACGATATCGAGATAGGGCGCGACCAGCGGCATCGCGCTTTCGGTGAACCGCGCCTGCATCACCCGCGCGATGCCGGTCAGCCATTCGCCGCCACGGCGCGCCTCGTCGCCGGCGAGATCATAGAGGCCGGCGCCGGCATGGGTATCGAGCACGCGAAACGCCGCCGGCTTTTCCTGCAGATAGGTCAGGATGCGCACCAGCACGATGTGCTTGATGACGTCGGCAAAGCCGCCGGCATGAAAGGCGTGACGGTAGTTCATGCCGTCAGCAGTACGCTACGGCAGCTTGCTGAGCAAAGGCGCTCTGAGTTACGTGTCCCGGACGCGGTGCGGCGTTCTTACGCTGCTCCGCAGAGCCGGGACCCAGATGCGTCAGAACGATGGACCCCGGATCAGCAGCGCACCACGCCGCAAACGCGGCGCGCTGCGCAGCATCCGGGGAACGCGCCGCCACACTACCCGCCCCGCATCGGCGGCATCAGCACCTGGTCGCGGCGGCAGGCGCGGCGGTCGATTTCCTCGCAGGCGCGAAATTGCATGTCCTTGCTGAGGCAGATCCGCACCTCGCGAAGGCGCGGGCCACCGCAGGTCACCGAAATCGCCGAGTTGCTCAAACCCGGATTGACCTTGATGAAGGCGTCCTCGAGCTCGCCGGGCGCGACCGTCTTCGGCTCCGACAACTGCAAAAACTCCTCGGGGATCTTCACCGCGGCGCGCGCTTTGCGGATGTTCTCGAAATAGGCCCGCGCGCTCAAGCCCGAACAGGTGCCGTGCTTGTCCCATTCATTGAAAATCAGCCCGGGCGCCGGCATCAGATCGAGCATCGAGGTCATGATATTGCGCGCCAGCCGCGGCGACGGCCGCTGACAATATTCGGGAAAGCCGCGCTCATATTGCGGCCACAGCCCGTGCACGACGAAGGAGAAAGGCCGCCCGCCGCATTGGGCCTGCGAACGGCCACCGTTGCCGCGCTCGGTGGCCTCCTCGCAGAAGGACGGCGACCATGACAGCGACAGCACGTAAAAATCGAACTCGCCCGGGGTATTCTGCCGGCGGTCCTGGGCGGACGCCGCCCCCACGGAGACCACGGAAAGGGCCGCGAGCGAAATCAGAAACCGGGCAATCCTGACCAACCGAACCATGAAAACGCCCCCTCACTCGGACTGCCCCGAGCCTAGCAGGCAACCGGAACATTTCAAGAACAAAATTTGCATGGGTCCGAGACAAGCCGGGGCGCGGCCGCGAGAGATCACCAGATTGCGGTTCGAATCAGGGACGCGCGGCCTTGCAGGCGGGGTTAAAGGCCCAGTTGCGATCAAGCCCGGTCACGCACCATTCGACGCCCTGGCCGAAACCGGCAAAACCGCCGTCTTCGATGATCGAATAGTGCACGGCACGCAGCTTGCCGTCGCTCAGCATGACGTCGGCGCTGCAATAGCGGCGCGGAATGTTGTCGGACTGCCAGGGCCGAAACGCGGTTTGGTGGATCCGGCCATAGGCCGTTATGGTCAGCGCGGAATTCCAGAAGGTGCTTTCCTTCTCCCGGAACTGCGAGGTGATGGTCGGCAGCGCCTTTTCACATTCGCCGACCCGCCCGTCGTAACGCGGGCCGAACAGCCCGAAATTCAGCTCCAGCGGATTGGCGGCCCGGGCGGTCTCCCCGCCGGCCAAAAGGCCGAACAGCATGCCGAGCGCGGCGCCGAGCTTGTTGCGAGATGTGAAGAGGTTGCGCATGGGAATCCGCCTGACGATCCAACCCCTGGATCCAATCCTTGGAACGGTGCCGCGAAGCCCTGACAAGGTCAAGTGCAACACGGCAACACCTGCCGAGAAGTCGGCGATCGAACCGCCGCGCGTTCTTTTCATGGCCCTGGAGGGGCCTTAAGGTGCGGTGAAGCCAAGGGAGTCCGAAATGCGAATCATCACGGCCGCGAGCCTCTTTGCCATCTGCGGGATGCTGGCCGGCGCGCCGGCACAGGCGGACTGGGTACCGCCTTTCAAGGCCAACGACACCGGCGGCATCATTGCCTATTCGGTGGCGAGCCAGATCGATGTCCGCCAGCGCGCGGTCGATCACTGCGCCTTTTACGGCAAGGTAGTGAAATTCCTCGCCGTGGAGGCCCACGATGGCGGATACATTTCGTTCGCCTGCCGCTGGGTGCCCTATGGCGCCAGCGATCGGCCTGTAGGCGCGCTGTACTGACCGGCAGCCCTGGTTTTTGGATTGGACATCCGTGGGAGCACAGGCATGACGCGACCGCTTTTTTTGCTTGGTTCGGTTCTCGGCCTCCTCGCCCTCGTGCCGGCGAGCGGCGCCGGCGCGGTGGAACTGCCGGTCCGCAAGGCGGGCCTGTGGGAAATGAAGGTGCTGCGCGCCGGCGCTCCGGCGCCCGACATGACGATGCAGCATTGCACCGACGAGACCACCGACAAGCAGATGAACACGGCGTTCTCGCCGATGACGAAGGAAATTTGCTCCAAACAGGACGTCCAGAAGACCGCAACCGGCTATGTCACCGATTCCGTCTGCAACATGATGGGCATGGCGATAACGTCGCATTCGGAAGTCACCGGCGATTTCAACTCCGCCTACACCGTGAAATCGACCTCGCACCGGGACCGCGGTCCAGACGGCGCGCCGCGCGACTCCACGACGGTCATCGAGGCGAAGTGGCTGGGCGCCTGCAAACCCGACCAGAAGCCCGGCGATATCGTGATGCCCGGCGGCATGAAGATGAACATCAAGGACATGGAAAAACTTCAGGACCTGATCCCGAAGCAGCTGCCGAAGTAGCGGTTTGAACACCTCGCCCAACGCCCTCCCCGCAAGAGCGGGGCGAGGGAGATTGGGCGCCTAAACCGGAATCCGCACGGTCGCGCGAAGCCCGCCCATCGGACTGTCGCCGAGCGTGATGTCGCCGCCATGCGAGCGGGCGATATCGCGGGCAATCGCCAGGCCGAGCCCGCTGCCGCCCTGGTCCTGGTTGCGGGCACCGTCGAGCCGCAGGAACGGCTTGAACACTTCCTCGCGCATGCCCGCGGGGATGCCGGGGCCGTCGTCGTTGACCGTCACCGTCAGATAGCGATGATCGCGGTGGCCGGTGATTGAAATCGCATTGGCGTGCCGCGCCGCGTTGGAGACGAGGTTGCCGAGACAGCGCTTGAACGCCGCCGGTTTCACGGTGACGACCGGCAGGCCGTGGAAGGTCACGGTGGCGGCATGGCCGTTGCGCTCGGCGTCGCCGCGCAATTGCTCCAGCGCCGCCGCCATGTCGGTCGGTTGCGCATTCTCGCCGCCGTCGCCGC
This sequence comes from Bradyrhizobium sp., assembly GCF_049691595.1. Classification (GTDB taxonomy): domain Bacteria; phylum Pseudomonadota; class Alphaproteobacteria; order Rhizobiales; family Xanthobacteraceae; genus Bradyrhizobium. The sequence continues at coordinate 4,089 of NZ_JBAVNZ010000544.1, read as the reverse complement.
GCGCGAAGGCGAGATAGTCCTCGAGCATCCCCGACATTTCATCGACGTCCTTGCGCATCGCATCGACCTCGGGACTGTCGCCGATCAGCGCCAGCTCCAGCTTGAAGCGGGTCAGGATGGTGCGCAGGTCGTGGGAGACGCCGGCCAGCATCGCAGTGCGCTGCTCGATCGAGCGCTCGATGCGCGATTTCATTTCGAGGAACGCGTAGGCGGCGCGGCGCACCTCGCTTGCGCCGCGGGGACGGAAGTTCGGCGCCTCGCGGCCCTTGCCGAAACTCTCGGCGGCGTCCGCCAGCCGCAGGATCGGCTTGATCTGGTTGCGCAGGAACAGCACCGCGACGATCAGCAGGATCGACGACGTCCCCAGCATCCAGAAGATGAAGATCTCGGAATTCGAGGCATAGGCGGCGCTGCGCTGGGCGAACACGCGCATCACGTCGTCGTCGAGCTGGATGCGGATCTCCACGAGATTGGAACGGCCGACGGTGTCGATCCAGAACGGTCTTGCGATCTGCCGGCCGATCTGCACCGACAGCGTCTGGTCGAGCAGCGAGAAGAACGGCTTTGGACCCGGCGGCGGCATGTCGCTGACCGGGAGGAAATCCACCACCAGCTGCAGCCGCTGCGCGATGCGGCGCAATTGCGCGCGTTCCTTGTCCTGCGGATAGCCCTTGTAGACGTCGATCAGGCTGGCGATGTCCTGCACCACCGCGGCCGACAGCCGCCGCGTCACCGTATTCCAGTGCCGCTCCATGAACACGAAGGCGACCACCGTCTGCAGGATCACCATTGGCACGATCATGATCAGCAGCGCACGGGCATAGAGCCCGGCCGGCATCCAGCTCTTGAACGCGTTGCCGACATAGCCATTGGCCGCGGCGACGCGCTGCGATGCGTTGCGGATCAGGGTGAGGCCGGTGTCGAGCGTGCTCATGCGGCGCGATTCATCGGAGATTTGCTCAGGGCGATGCGACCAGGCGATAGCCGATGCCGCGCACCGCCTGCAGGAACAGCGGATTGGCGGGATCGCGCTCGATCTTGCGCCGCAGGCGGTTGATCTGCACGTCGACGGCGCGTTCGTTGACGGTGCCGCCGCCGGTCAGCGCGGCGCGCGGCACGGTATCGCCCGGCGCCGCCGCCAGAATGCGCAGCATCTCGCGCTCGCGGTCGGTCAGATGAACGATCGCTTCGCCCTCGCGCAGTTCGGCGCGCTCCAGATGGAAGACGTACGGCCCGAACGCGACCTGCTCCAGCATCTCGACCGGCGGCGGTACGGTGCGCTTCAGGATATTGCCGATCCGCAACACCAGTTCGCGCGGTTCGAACGGCTTGGCGACGTAATCGTCGGCGCCGATCTGCAGGCCCTCGATCCGCGCCTCCGCCTCGTGGCGCGCCGTCAGCATGATGATCGGCACGTCCGAGGTGGTGCGAATGAATCGGGCGAGATCGAAGCCGGTCTCGCCGGGCATCATGACGTCGAGGATCAACAGGTCGAAATGCAGCCCGAGCAGTTTGGCGCGGGCGTCGCTGGCGCTCATCGCCGTGGTGACGCGGTAGCCTTCGCCGGCGAGGAAGCGCGACAACAGGTCGCGAATCCGGCGATCGTCGTCGACCAGCAGCAAATGCGGGGCGTCGTCGGCCGGCCTCGGTGGCGTTCGCGCGATGGTTGCAGCCTGGATCACGCTTCCCTCGTCTTTTTGCCGCCGCTTCCGAAAATCGCTTCCAGCACCTTGTCGGGATCGTCGCGATCGATCATCGCCCGCAGGAACCGGCGGACGGTTTCGACGCCGGCCGGATCGATATCGGCCGTGGCGCGATTGATGCGATCGGTCTGCAGGCCGGCGAGTCTTGCCACCAGCGCCTCGCCCTTCTGGGTAGCATACAACAGGCGCTGCCGCCGGTCGTTGTTGCCGGTCTTCTGCACGATGTAGCCCTCGTCGAGCAATTGCTTGAGCACCCGGCCCAGCGACTGCTTGGTGATGCGCAGCACGTCGAGCAGATCGGCGACTTTCAGGCCGGGATAACGATGGACGAAATGCAGCACCCGGTGATGGGCGCGGCCGAACCCGAACGCCTCCAGCTCATGGTCGGCGTCGCCGACGAAATCCCGATAGGCGAAGAACAATAGCTCGATGACCTCCCAGCGCAGCTCGCGCGCGCCGGCAGCGGCGGACGGCCCCTCCACCCCCTTCAAATCGGGTTCGGCGGCCGGGCTTGGGAAATTTACGTCAGCCATATTGCCATATCTTGGGTTCAATGTTACAAAACTGGCGGCCACGACGAAATTTTAGATCGTTTCGTATCGGCTGGCCTGCGAAAGGCAGCGATGGCGGTTTGGGCCGCGAATTGGACTACCGTGCGATTGTCGAGCGGCATTTCGGCAAACATACTGGACTTCGGCATTCCGCAAAAGCATGTCGTTTTCGACCTGTTGGCGATGGAAACCGGCCGTGGGGCTGGCAGGTGAGGTCCAGGCCTATTAAACAGCGCCGAGGTTTGAACAGCCAAGGCGCAAGGCGCGCGTTTTCCGCGCCAATCCGGGAGAGAGCCGATGGGAGTTTCGTTCGACAAGATCGATGGCGTCATGGCCCGGAGAGACGCGCCGGCGCCGGAAATCGCGCCGGTTCCGACGGCGGGAAGCAAGGGAACGAGTTTGAAATTTGAAATCCAGCCTGCGACCAATCCGACGTCCGAGAAGGAGCGCGCGGCAAGGCTCGTGGACCCGGGCTTCGGCCGGATTTTCACCGATCACATGGCTGTGGTCCGCTACAATCAGGCGAAGGGCTGGCATGGCGCGCGCGTCGAATCCCGCGCGAATTTTCCGCTCGATCCGGCCACGGCCGTCCTGCACTACGCGCAGGAGATTTTCGAAGGCCTCAAGGCCTACAAGCGCGACGACGGCGGCGTGAGCCTGTTCCGCCCCGACGCCAATGCCCGGCGCTTCCGGAATTCGGCCGAGCGCATGGCCATGGCGCCGCTGCCCGAGCCCGTGTTCATCGAAGCGGTCGAGCAGCTCGTGCGCATCGACCGCGCCTGGATCCCGGGCGGCGAGGGCAGTCTCTACCTGCGGCCCTTCATGATCGCGAGCGAGGTGTTCCTCGGGGTGAAGCCTTCCGCGGAATACATCTTCGCCGTCATCGCCTCGCCGGTCGGCTCCTATTTCAAGGGCGGACCTGCGCCGGTGTCGATCTGGGTATCGGAGAACTACACCCGCGCCGCGATCGGCGGCACCGGCGCCGTCAAATGCGGCGGCAACTACGCCGCGAGCCTGCGCGCGCAGGCCGAGGCGATCGGTCACGGCTGCGATCAGGTGGTTTTCCTCGATGCGGTCGAGCGCCGCTACATCGAGGAACTCGGCGGCATGAACGTCTTCTTCGTGTTCGACGACGGTTCGCTCTCGACGCCGCCGCTCGGCACGATCCTGCCGGGCATCACCCGCGATTCGATCATCGCGCTCGCGAAGGATTCCGGCACGCGCGTGCGCGAGGAGGCCTACACGATCGACCAGTGGCGCACGGATGCCGCCAGCGGCAAGCTGAAGGAGGCCTTCGCCTGCGGCACAGCGGCCGTCATCTCGCCGATCGGCAAGGTGTGTTCGGCGAGCGGCGATTTTCTCCTCGGCGGCGGCGCCGCCGGCCCCGTCGCCATGGGGCTGCGCAAGAAGCTGGTCGACATCCAGTACGGCCGCGCGGCCGACCCGCACAACTGGATCAAAACGGTCCTGTGACGGGCGGCGGGACCTGGAATTCGCTGCTGGGCCATATCGGCGCGCTCCCTCCCCCGCAAGCGCGGGGGAGGGAGAAGTAAGCAAGGTTGCCGCGTCGCGCCTGCGCTGATACCAACGCCGCCCATGGCCGACAAATCCAAGAAGCCGCAGAAATTGAGAGCCCGCCTGCCGCGCGGGCTGGAAGACCGTGGCCCCGCCGCCATCGCCGCCACGCGGCAGATGATGGAAAAAATCCGCGAGGTTTTCGAGCGCTACGGGTTCGAGCCGGTGGAAACCCCCGCAATGGAATTCACCGACGCGCTCGGCAAATTTTTGCCCGATCAGGACCGGCCGAACGAGGGCGTGTTCTCCTTCCAGGACGA
>NZ_JBAVNZ010000543.1:0-7637 GCF_049691595.1 Bradyrhizobium sp. | reverse complement strand
CAGCACACCTGCGATCGCCAGCAATGCCGCGGCCGCGGGAGCCTTCATGATACGACCTGCCGCGGTGTTTTGGTTTCGAGGCCGTCGAGGAACGGCAGCACCGCGTCGATGAAAGCCCGCGGCTGATCGATGTTGACGGCATGACCGGCGGCCGGGATCACCACTTTCCTGGCGCCGGGAATTTTTGCCGCCATGTAGTCGGTTGCAGCCAAGAACGGCGTGTCGTCGGCGCCGACCACGACCAGCGTCGGCACCTTGATATCGGGCAGCGATTCGATCACGCGGGCATCGCGCTGGGTCAGCATGCCGCGCGCTGCGCGGGCGAGACCCGACGCATCCCGATGCGTCACATCGGAGCGTTCGCGGCTTGCGGATTTGAGAACGTCAAGACCTTCGCGCTCGAAACGGTCGCCGGTGTCGTGAGCGCGCTTGTTCCAGACTTCGCGGGCGTCGTCCTTCTTGAAGCCGGGTCCGGTGTCGATGATCAGAAGCGCCCGTACGCGACCGGGATGGATGCGATGGAACGCCAGCGACATATAGCCGCCAAGCGAAAGCCCGCCGACGATCGCGTTGTCGGCGCCGACTTCATCGAGCAGCGCGGCCATGTCGGCAACCGTCAGTGCCTCGCTATAGGCCGCGGGATCGCCGGGGTAGTCGGACTGGCCGTGGCCGCGCATGTCCCACAACACGAGTTGGTGACGCCGCGACAGCGGCTCGATCTGCTCCTGCCACATCGCCGAGGTCGACGAATAGCCGTGAGTGAGCAACAGCGGCGGGCCGCTGCCGTGAACTTCGTAATAGATGTTGACCCCGTCGCGATCGATTTTCGGCATTGCGGCTTTCCAGTCGGGATTCCCGAACGATGGTGTGACGATTGCATCATAGCCCGATCCGTTCGCGGTTGGGAAATGCGGAAACAAGCGGCAAGGCCCGCGTCACCGTACGCCCACTCACAACGCCTTGCGGCGGCGCGGAAAATTTTATCGCCGAGCCGATACCTCGGATCGCTCGCATCCGGCCGTAAAATCCGGGACCATAATTCAGGCGTTTTTTAATCCCATTGCTTTTAATCCCGTCGCGATGAAGGCCGCCGGCATGCACGACCCTGATGTGTGAGTGCAATGCGTGCGCTTGCGATGCAAAAGAATAAAATACTACGCGGGAGGATTTGCTGATGAGCCGGTTGATGCGCATCGTTCGCCAACCTTTGGTTCACCTTTGGTTTCAACCTTTGCCGGCCGCCAAACTCCGCCAGCCGATCGAAAGATGAACCGGTGATCGCTCAGGCGACATTGTTTGTCCGCCATCGCCGCCGAAGGTCGATCCGATTCGGATCCGCCATGGTTGGGATCGGGATGGGCATCGCCAATGTCGCAGTGGCCGGCAGCGAAAATCTGCACATTTCGAAGGCATGGGTGCCGGCTACCGACGGCACGGGCGTCGACGTTCCCCTGCTGATGACCGTCAAGAACGACGCGGCCGAACCCGATGCACTGATCCGCGTCAGGTGCCCGTTCGCCAATTTCGCCGAGAAGCACATCGTCGACCGTGGCGAGGGCGCGCCCGCCATGCGCGCCATTCCATCGATTCCGATCCCGGCCAGCACCACTACCGAACTCAAGCCGAACGGTCATCACGTCATGCTGCTGCAGACGCGCCAGAAGCTGTCGGATGGCGAAACGCTCACCTGCGCGGTCGTATTTCAGAAGGCTGGAAGCCTGGAAACGGAGGTGCGTGTCATCCCATCACCCTAGCAACGGTAGCGGCGGATTCACTGGCCTCACTCGCTTGCCCGGATATGCCGGGCCATCAACGCAACAAGAAGTGCCAACTGGAGAAAACTGTCCCATGAAACGTTCGAGTTTTGACCGAAAGACCATGTTGCGATCCGGCCTGCTCGCCGGCGCAGTTGCCGCCATGCTCGGCGCGCCGCCGGTCCTGGCGGCTGACGAAGTCACCCACGACCGGCTGCTGAAGGCTGACGCTGAGCCCGGCAACTGGCTGCTTCATCACAAGAACTTCTCGGCCCACCGCTTCTCCAGCCTCAAGGACATCAACCGCGACACGGTGAAGAACCTGAAGGTGGCCTGGACCATGCATCTTGGTGGCGTGGAAGGCGGCGGCATCTGGACCCACGGGGGGCTTGAAGGCACCCCGATCGTGGAAAATGGTTTCATGTATGTCACCGACGGATGGGGCTCGGTCTACAAGATCGATACCCATGGCGGACGGGGTGTGATGGTCTGGAAAATGGACCCCAAGACCGATCACGACTGGGCGGGCGCGGTGGCCTGCTGCGGCGTCGACAATCGCGGCGTGGCGCTGTGGGGCAATCTCGTGATCTCGCACACGCTGGACGGCAGGCTGATCGCGACCAACAAGGAGACCGGCCAGGTCGCCTGGCAGCGAAATGTGGCCAATCCCGACAAGGGCGAGGTGGTGACCGGCGCGCCGCTGGTCGTGAAGAACCTGGCGATCACGGGCGTCGCCGGCGCGGAATACGGCATTCGCGGCTGGATCGCGGCGACCGATCTTTCCACCCAGAAGGAAGTCTGGCGCACCTACACGATCCCGGCCAAGGGCGAGCCGGGGCATGAAACGTGGAAGGACGACAAGAATGCCGCCGCCGCCGGTGGCGGCTCGACTTGGGTAACCGGAAGCTATGACCCTGCGACCAATACCCTCATCTGGGGCATCGGCAACCCCGGCCCTGACTGGGACAACCAGTATCGGCCCGGCGACAATCTCTACACCGATAGTTCGCTGGCGCTCGACGCCGATACCGGCAAGATCAAGTGGCATTACCAGCACACGCCGAACGATCCCTACGACTATGACAGCGTGGCGGAAAACGTGCTCGTCGACGTGCCCGGTCCCAACGGTACCTTGAAACTCGCGCTCGAAGCCGATCGCAACGGTTTCGCCTATGCCATCGATCGGACCACCGGCAAGTTCGTCTGGGGGCTGCCGTTCGTCAAAAAGGTCAACTGGACCAAGGGCCTCGATCCGGAATCCGGCAAACCGATCGAGTATGATCCCAAAAAAGATGTGCAGCGCTACAATGCCGCGGTAACGCCGCATCGCGAAAACAAGGTGACGGACATCTGTCCCGGCAATATGGGCGGCAAGAATTGGCCCCCCACGGCCTATAATCCGGACCTCAAGCTCTGGTACATTCCGGTCATCGAAAGCTGCAACCGGATCACGGTCGAGGAGGCGACGCCTGACAAGCTCAAGGCGCGCGAGTTCTGGACCGGCGGTGGGCCGAGCCAGCCGGTTCTCATCACCGGCAGCGTCGCCGCGGTGGACGTCACCACCGGCAAGCTCGCCGGCAAACTGGAAACGCCGTTCCCGATGCTGGGCGGCCTGCTGGCGACGCCTGATCTGGTGTTCGCCGGCCAGCCGTCCGGTGAGGTCATGGCGCTGGACGCCAAAACCCTCGAGAAGCGCTGGGAGTTCAACACCGGCGGCGGAGTCAATGCGCCGCCGATCGCGTTCACCGTGGATGGCAAGCAATACATCGCCATTCTGGTTGGATTGGGCGGCGCCTGGGACAAATGGTTCATCGACGCCACGCCGGAACTGAAAAGGATTCAGCCCGGATCGATGCTCTACGTGTTCTCGCTCTGAGATGAATCGAACGGGGGAGTCCGGCTATCGGCCGGGCTCTCCGGTTTGTTCTGGAAACAAAAAGAACGATGATGATATTCGGCCATGCTTACCTCGCTCGCGCCTTGCTGGCCTGCATAATCGGTATCTGCTTTTCCGTTACTGATGTGGCGCATGGCCAGTCGGCGGGTACGCCGGATCCGACCGACGCCGGCAAGGCGATATTCAAACGCGCCAACTGCATGGGATGCCACAAATGGCACGGCAATGGGGGCGGGGGCTACGGCGGCGATGCGCTGTCGCTGCGCAAGACCGAACTCACGCGCGAGCTGATCATCGAGACCATCGGCTGCGGCCGACCCGGCACCGGGATGCCGTTTTTCCTGCGCGGGGCCTATGATACGATCAAATGTTACGGCGCGCTGCAGGCGGACATGGCCGGAAACATGCCGCCCGAAGCCGGCAGCTTCCTTCGTGGAAACGACATCGAGGCCGTCGCCGACTATGTGCTTGCCCATATCAAGGGCAGGAGCGAACCGACCTACGCCGAGTGCATCGGATTCTTCTCGCAGGAGTCGCGGGCCTGCAACGTCTACAAGACCGATTCAGCCGCGTCCCCCGAGAACAAGCCGAAGGAGCGGTGATGACACGTCGCCCGAAAAACCTCGCGGTCGGAACTTTGTTCTGGCTGTTGCCGCTCGTTGCGCTCTCCATCGCGCCCGGCCTCGCCGAGGATCGGCAGGACGGCGATTTGCGGGAAATCCGCGTCGGGATGGCGGCCGGCGATCTCCCAAAGGCCGGCTATGTCGACCTCGTCTGTGCAAGCGAAGCCCCGCGGACGCTTTCGGGCTGGGACCGCTGGCGCGAATGTCCGGCCGACGCCGCCGGGATGCGTGCGGTGCGGTTCGGTTTCGATCCGGCGACCAGCAAAGACGGCACGATGGTGGCAGGCCACCCGGTGATCCTGACATTGTCGATCGACGATGCGGGGCAGGTCGCGGGTCTCCAGATCGAGACCGACCCGAAGGCCCGTCTGTATATCCGCAAGAAGGCCTTTCTGCTCGGGGTGCAGGCGAAATTCCGTTACGGCGCCGAAGGGTGGAGTTGCACCGAGGCGCAGCCTGCCGGCGGCGAGCAGCCGGTGGGAGGCGTCTTTCTCAAGGAGACATGCAGCAAGACGATCGCCGGCCGCAATGTTGTCATTGAGCGGAAACTTTTCAGGCTGCCGGACCAGGATGCGAAGAATTTCGTCGATGAAACCAGAATCAGTATCCAGCGAGCCAAAGGATAGGTGGTGGCTCCGGCACTCGACTGCCTGCAATTCGAGCAGCCGTCGCTTTCGCAACGCACCATGTTGCGGAAACTTTATTCTCTCGGAGCAATTCCGAATTGGATTGCCTCGAGAAATGCTTTCGGTATCATTAAGCTTTCCAACTGGTGCTGACCCGGTGGGCGCCAGCTGATATCCAAAAGCAAGTTGCCGCCGTAAGTGGCTTCATATACCGGAAAGGGAGCGCAAATGCCTAGTTTGAATATTAACGGGCGGAATATGTCCGTCGAAGCGGCCAATGATACGCCGCTGCTCTGGGTCATCCGCGAACAATTGCAGATGACGGGCACGAAATTCGGTTGCGGCGCCGGTCTTTGTGGCGCCTGCACGGTTCACGTCAATGGCGAGGCGGTGCGCTCGTGCCAGACCTCGGTCAGCGACGCCGTCGGCAAGAAGATCACCACCATCGAAGGTCTCAGCGCCAAGGGCGATCATCCCCTGCAAAAGGCATGGATCGCCGAGCAGGTTCCGCAATGCGGCTACTGCCAGTCCGGCCAGATCATGCAGGCGGCAGCTTTGCTCACCAAGAACGCCAATCCGACCAAGGATGAAGTGGTCGCTCACATGGACGGCAATCTCTGCCGCTGCATGACCTATTCGCGAATTCAGAAGGCAATCATGCGCGCCGCCGCCGATATGCGAACCGCGTCCAATACCGGCACCGAGCGGAGGCCCACATGAATACGCACGTGAAAATCACCCAAACCGAACCCGCCGATCTCAGCCGCCGCTCGTTCCTGGTCGGCTCCGCCGCCGCAGGGCTGGCGCTCGGCTATTCCGCCGTCCCCGGCATGCTCGGCGCCGATCAGGCGTTCGCGGCACCAGGCAATTTCGATCCCAGCGTCTGGTATTCGATCGCGCCGGACGGGATCGTCACGGTCACCTGCGGCAAGGCCGATATGGGCCAGCACATCGCCTCGACCATGGCGCAGATCGTTGCCGAAGAGCTCGGCTCGAGCTGGAAGGACATGCGGGTTCAGCTCGCCTCCAACGATCCGAAGTTTAACGATCCGGTGCTCGGCGCCCAGATCACCGGCGGCAGCTGGAGCACAATGATGAACTTCGATGCGATGAGTCGGGCGGGCGCCGCCGGACGCATCGCCTTGACCGAAGCCGCCGCTGCTGTGATGGGCGTGCCCGCCAGCGAGCTGGTGGTCCGCAATTCCGTGATCTCGCATCCGAAGTCGAAGAAGTCGATGACGTTCGCCGATGTCGTCAAGAGCGGCAAGGCGACAAAAACCTTCACGGCCGACGAGCTGAAGGCGATCCAGCTGAAGACGCCGGACCAATACAGCATGATCGGCGTCTCGGTGCCGCAGCTCGACATCCCCTCGAAGACCAACGGCACGGCCAAATACGGCATCGACGTCATGTTGCCGGGCATGGTGTACGGCAAGGTCGTGACGCCGCCGGTGCGCTTCGGCGCCACGGTGAAATCGGTCGACGACAGCGACGCCAAGAAGGTGCCGGGCTTCATCAAGGCCGTCACCCTCGACGACAAGACCGGCAGCACGAGCGGCTGGGTGGTGGCGGTGGCCAACACCTTTGCCAGCGCCCGCAAGGCGGCCGACGCGCTGAAGATCGCCTATGACGGCGGTCCGAACGCAAAGCTGTCGAGCCAGTCGCTGCTCGACGAGGCCAAGCGGCTGCAGGCGCTGGAGGATTCCGGGCAGTTCTTCGTCAAGGACGGGGACACCGCGGCTGCCTTCGGCACGGCGGCCAAGGTGATGGAGGCGGAATACACCACCAGCATCAACATCCATGCGCCGCTGGAGCCGATGAACGCCACGGCCGAGCTGAAGGGCGACATCTGGCACATCTATTCCGGCAACCAGTTCGCGACGCGCTCCGGTGCGATCGCGGCCGGCGCCGCCGGGGTCGATCCCAAATTCGTCGTGATGCATCAGATGTGGCTGGGCGGCGGCTTCGGCCGGCGGCTCGACGCCGACATGATGGTGCCGGCGGTGCAGGCGGCGAAAGCCGTCGGCAAGCCGGTCAAGGTGATCTATTCGCGCGAAAACGACATGACCATGGACTACTCGCGCCCGCTGACGTTCCAGAAGATCAAGGCGGGTCTCGATGGCGATGGCAAGCTGATCGCGCTCAACCACGACGTGGTCTCTGCCTGGCCGACCAAGCGGTGGGGAATCCCCGATTTCCTCTCGCCCTCGGTCGACAAGAAAGGCCCGCTCGACGCCTTCACCGTGAATGGCGCGGATTTCTTCTATTCCGTGCCCAATCACAACGTCCGCGCCATCCTGAACGAGATGGCGCACAACGCCACCCCGTCGGGCCAGTTGCGGTCGGTGGCGCCGGGCTGGACCTTCTGGGCGGTCGAAAGCATGATAGACGAACTCGCTCATGCGGCCGGCCAGGACCCCGCGCAGTACCGCATCGCGTTGCTGGACGGCAAAGGCAAGAACGACGGCGGCGCGCAGCGGCTGCGCAACACGCTGCTGGCGGCGATGGGCATGGCCGGATACGGCACCGGCAAATTGCCCAAGGGCGAGGGCATGGGCGTTGCCTGCGTCTCGTCGCAGGAAAGAGCCACCGCAAGCTGGACCGCGTGCGTGGCCCATGTCGCCGTCGCACCAAGCGGCGAGGTCAAGGTCAAGAAACTGACCGTGGCCACCGATGTCGGCACGCAGGTGCATCCCGACAACATCCGTGCCCAGGTCGAGGGCGCGGCGTTGTGGGG
>NZ_JBAVNZ010000542.1:0-2648 GCF_049691595.1 Bradyrhizobium sp. | reverse complement strand
TCGAGGGGCAGCCGCAGGAACCGGCCACGCTGATACTGCGGGTGGAGGGTCCGGCGGCGCTGGAAATCCAGCACAAGTCCGACGTCATCCTGGAACGGGTCAACCGCTTCTTCGGCTGGAGCGCCGTCGGGAGGCTGGCGCTGCGGCAGGCGCCGCTGGCGCGCCGGGACCGGCCTGCCCCCCCGCGCGCGCCGGATGCAACATCGGTGGCGGAGGTCGCCAAAACCCTGTCCTCGGTCGAGGACGAGGCGTTGCGCGCGGCGCTGGCGCGGCTCGGGGCCTCGATCAAGCGAAATTGAGACTTTCGCGCGGCTGGATGGTCGCAACCTGCCATTGCCACAATTATCGTTTCAAGCTAGCGAAGGCTTGTTTTCAGACGTCCTCAGGCGTGACCGCGCCAATCCGGGAGCCGACCTTGATCATCACGCGCCGCGCCTTCACCGCCGCCCTGTCGCTGACCGGGCTTGCAGCTTTTGTCGGTTTCTCGCCGCTCTCCCTGATCGCGGATGCGATGGCGCAAGGCGCCGACGTCGCCAAGCCGCAGTCGCTGCCGGACATGGCGCTCGGCCCCGCCAACGCCCCGGTGACCATCACCGAATACGCCTCGATGACCTGTCCGCACTGCGCCGATTTCAACGAAAAAGTGTTTCCAAAGATCAAGTCGGAATATCTCGACACCAACAAGATCCGTTATGTGTTCCGCGAATTCCCGCTCGACATCAAGGCGGCCGCCGGCTCGATGCTGGCGCGCTGCATCGCCAAGGACGACTCGGGCAAATATTTCGCCGTGATCGACATGCTGTTCAAGCAGCAGAACGACTGGGTGGTGAAGAACACCACGGAGACGCTGACCCGGATCGGCAAGCAGGCCGGCCTCAGCCAGCAGGCGGTCGAGGAGTGCCTCAAGGACCAGGCGCTGCTCGACAAGATCGCCGCCGATCAGAAGTTCGCCGCCGAGGTGCTCAAGGTCAATTCGACGCCGACCTTCTTTATCAATGGCGAGATGATCAAGGGCGACACCCGGTTCGAGGAATTCGACAAGCGTATCAAATCCTTGTTGAAGAGCTGATTCTCAACATCCGAATCAATTCGATTCGTTCCGCCCCCTAAGCCTCACAAAAGTCTTGGAAAAACCACGGGCGGCGGTTGCCCCTAGGCCCCACCCTCGCCATTGTCGCGGCCCATGAGAGCCGCCTGAAGCGACTTTAGCCCACACACCGACATTGCCTTCTATGGTATTGTCACGGCAGGGAGATTCGCGCCCGGCCAACAGAGAATCGTGTCCATGAAACTCACCCGCCTTCGCCTCCACGGATTCAAGTCTTTCGTCGAACCCACTGACTTCGTGATCGAACCGGGCTTAACCGGCGTGGTCGGGCCGAATGGCTGCGGCAAATCGAATCTGGTCGAGGCGCTGCGCTGGGCGATGGGCGAGACCTCGCACAAATCGCTGCGCGCCGCCGACATGGATGCCGTGATCTTCGCCGGCTCCGGCGGCCGCCCGGCGCGCAACCATGCCGAAGTGGTGATGACGATCGACAATGCCGATCGCACCGCGCCCTCGGCGGTGAACGACCGCGAGATTCTGGAAATCTCGCGGCGGATCGAGCGCGAAGCCGGCTCGGTCTATCGCATCAACGGCCGCGACGTTCGCGCCCGCGACGTGCAGATCCTGTTCGCGGACGCCGCCACTGGCGCGCGTTCGCCGGCGCTGGTTCACCAGGGCAAGATCGGCGAGATCATTCAGGCCAAGCCCGAGCAGCGCCGCCGCGTGCTGGAAGACGCCGCCGGCGTCGCCGGGCTGCACGCCCGCCGCCACGAGGCCGAATTGCGGCTGAAGGCTGCCGAGACCAACCTCACCCGCGTCGAGGACGTGATCGGGCAGCTCGCCGGGCAGATGGAAGGGCTGAAAAAGCAGGCGCGGCAGGCGATCCGCTACCGCGAGGTCGCGAGCCGGGTGCGCAAGGCCGAGGCCATGCTGTTCCATTTGCGCTGGATCGAGGCCAACGCCGACGTCGGGGAAGCCGCGCGCAGCCATGACCTCAATGTTCGCGAGATGGCCGAGCGCACCCGCGAGCAGGCCGAGGCCGCCCGTATCCAGGCGATCCGCGCTTCGGAACTGCCGGCGCTGCGCGAGGGCGAGGCCCGCGCCGCCGCCGGACTGGCACGGCTGACCAATGCACGCGAAATGCTGGACCGCGAGGAGGAGCGCGCCAGGGAGCGCGTCGCCGAACTCGACCGCCGGCTGACGCAGTTTTCCGCCGACATCGCCCGCGAGCAGCAGCAGACCTCCGACGCGGAAGTCGCGCTGCGGCGGCTCGATGCCGAAGATTCCGAATTGAAGGAAGAGATCAGGTCGCGGGTCGAGAAGCGCAGCGGCGCCGATGAACGCGTGTCCGACGCCGAAGCGACGCTGGCTACGACCGAACGTCAGTTCACCGAATTGACCACCCTGCTGGCCGACCTCACCGCCAAGCGCCATCAGCTCGAAGCCGGCGTGCATACCCATCGCGACCGGCTGGCACGGCTCGATCAGGAGATCGCCAGCGTCCAGGCCGAAGACGAGCGGCTAGCGCAGGAAACCGGCCATCTCGGCGATCTCGCGGTGCTCGCCGGCGCGATCGAGACCGCGCAGGAGCATCTGGCGC
>NZ_JBAVNZ010000541.1:0-20915 GCF_049691595.1 Bradyrhizobium sp. | reverse complement strand
TCCACGGGCCAATTCCATTACCCCGGACGTAATGGAATGGCTGAAATTCGCATGGTAGGTTTGCGGCCATGAACGCCCATGCATCCACCGCACGCGCCGAGCGATCCCGGCACGCCCATGTCGGGGAGCATTTGCGCGAATGGCGGCAGCGCCGGCATCTGAGCCAGCTCGATCTCGCCGGCGATGCCGAGATTTCGGCCCGTCACCTCAGTTTCGTGGAAACCGGCCGCGCCGCGCCGTCGCGCGACATGGTGCTGAAGCTCGCCGAGCGTCTGGAGGTGCCCTTGCGCGAACGCAATGTGCTGCTGGTGGCCGCGGGCTATGCGCCGGCGTTTCCGCAGCGTTCGCTCGACGATCCCGCGCTGAGATCGGCGCGGGCTGCGATCGAGCTGGTATTGAGGGCGCATGAGCCTAATCCGGCGCTGGCCTACGACCGGCACTGGAATCTGGTGTCGGCCAACCGCATGGTGATGCCGCTCCTGGCGGGCATCCCGGTGCGGCTGCTCGGCCAGCCCCTCAATATCCTGCGTCTGGCCCTGCACCCCGAAGCGCTGGCGGGACGCACCGTCAACCTCGCGGAATGGTGCGGGCATCTCCTGGATCGGCTGCATCGCCAGTGCGAGGCGACCGCCGATCCCGAACTGATCCGGCTGTATCAGGAACTGAAAGCCTATCCGCTGCCGGCGCGTTCGGCGCCGCTTGCTTCCGACAATGTCGCGATCCCCTTCAAGTTGCG
Source organism: Bradyrhizobium sp. (assembly GCF_049691595.1). GTDB lineage: Bacteria > Pseudomonadota > Alphaproteobacteria > Rhizobiales > Xanthobacteraceae > Bradyrhizobium. The sequence continues at coordinate 20,179 of NZ_JBAVNZ010000541.1, read as the reverse complement.
CCTGAACGGCGGGGTGCTGAGCTTCTTCTCCACCACCATGGTGTTCGGCACGCCGGTCGACATCACGCTGTCGGAACTGGCGCTGGAAACGTTTTTCGCGGCCGACGATTTCACCGCCGGGCGGATGCAGGAGATCGCGGCCAGTCTCAAATAGCGGCTTGTCCGGGCTCGGATCGGAGCTTATCTCTGGGGTCTTTCCCGCGGAGGAAATCCGATGAGCACCCTGAAACCGCTTAAGATCGACATCGTCTCCGACGTGGTCTGCCCCTGGTGCTATATCGGAAAACGCCGGATCGAGAACGCGCTGGCGCTGGTGCCGGATGTTCCGGTCGAAGTCCGCTGGCGGCCGTTCTTCCTCAATGCCTGGGTGCCGCGCGAGGGCATCAGCCGCGACGAATACCTCACCGCGAAATTCGGCTCGCCCGAAGCCTATCAGAGCATCGCCGGGCGCGTCGTCGCCGCCGCGGACGAGGAAGGCCTGACCTACCGGCCGGAGCTGGTCAAGCGCCAGCCCAACACCATCGATTGCCATCGTTTGATTCACTGGGCGGAAGCTGAGGGCAAGGCGGCCGAGATGAAGCAGCGGCTGATGGAATTGTATTTTCGCGATGGCGGCGATCTCACCGACACGGAGGTGCTGGTGCAGGCGGCGGCCGATATCGGCCTCGACGCCGATGACGTGCGCAAGCGTCTGGCAACCGACGAGGACGTCGCGCTGATCTCGGGCCAGGCGCAGGAAGCCTCTGACAAGGGCATCTCCGGGGTGCCGACCTTCGTGTTCGCGCAGAAATACGCGGTGTCCGGCGCGCAGCCGGCCGAACAGCTCGCGCGCGCTATCCGTCAGGTCTCGGGCGAGATCAACGCGCAGGCGGCGGAGTGACGGGATCGCCGAACATGAAGATCGAGATTATCGTGCATGAGGCCGAGGAGGGTGGCTTCTGGGCTGAAGTCCCTGCCATCCCGGGCTGCGCCACCCAGGGCGACAGCATGGAAGAACTCATGCAAAACCTGCATGAAGCGATTGAAGGATGTCTATCGAAAATGTGAGCGAGGCGTTCCTCTCCCTCGCCCCGCTCTTGCGGGGAGAGGGCTGGGGTGAGGGGCCTCTATCCGTTGAATGCAGTGTAGCGATTGACGGGGTGCCTTGCCCCTCACCCGGATCGCAGGAGCGATCCGGCCTCTCCCCGTAAAGTACGGGGAGAGGTAGGGAAACGACCCCTACGCCCTCTTCAGATAATAACTCGCGGTTGCCGAGCGCGATGCGGCGCAGCGCGGGGCGTATCGCCATCGAGGTGCGCGCCGTTTGAGCGCGCGGTTGGAACCTTGCGGCTTTCAGGTCTTGAAGGCGCCTGATAGGGCTAGCGACCCGGCAACAGGAAATTCGAGGAAACGTCATGCTCTATGAGTTGAGGACCTACACCGTAAAGCCCGGCACGATCGGCGACATGGTCAAGGCGGCGAGCACTGTGTCGCGCGACATCCGCAAGGATGACTACGGCAAGCTCGAAGGCTACTGGACGACCGAGATCGGCCCCCTCAATCAGGTCATGCATCTGTGGAGCTACAGCGATTTCGCCGAGCGCGCGAGATTGCGCGGCGAACTCGCCAAAAATCCGCGCTGGACCGGCGAGTACATTCCGCTGATCCGTCCGCTGATGGTGCGTCAGGACATCCGCCTGCTCAACGCCGTGAAGGCGCCCGTTGCCCCGGCATCGACCGGCAACATCTATGAGTTCCGCAACTATCGCACGAAAACCGGCGGCGCGGTCAGGCAGTGGATCGATGTGTTCACCGCGGCGCTCCCGGCGCGCGAGAAATATTCCAGGATTGTCGGCCTCTGGCAGACCGAGGCGGGTCAACCGAACGAAGTCTGCCACATCTGGGCGTATCCCAGCCTGAACGCGCGCGTCGAAGCGCGTGCGAACGCGCTTGAAGATCCGGTATGGCAGGAATTCCTTGGGAAAAGCGGGCCGCTGCTCGAAGAGATGCACTCGACCATCATGCTGCCCGCGCCGCATTCGCCGTTGCAGTAAGGCCGGGCGGAACGGGTGCGGCATTCATGCGGTGTCTTTCTCGTGTCTGCGGATCGATCGGACGGTCCAGCGGGCGAGTTCGCGGGCGAACTCACGCAGCGTCATCGCCCTGTGGATCAGCACGGCGACGGGATCGTTTCGCCGCAGCGGGATCAGCACGTCGCCGATCCCGAGCCGCCCGCGCCAGATCGGATTGATCATGGGATGATCGGAGCCGGCGGTGGAATCGGCGAGCCGGATTGCCGGATCGGCGCAGAGATGGCGGGTGAGATCGAGCGTCAGTTGCACGCCCGGCGAGAATTTTGCAAAGCGCTCGTCGACGCCGAGCTTGAAATAGAAGGCGCGATCCTGATGCCGGAGCACGATCGCGGCCGCCACTCTGGTATCGCCGGCCCGCAGGCTGACGATCTCGCACTGGCCGGTTTCGGCGAGCGCCGAGGTCGCGCGGCGGATGAACGCCGCATCGCCCGCATGCTGTCCAAGCGCGGTGCCGCGTGTCGCCTTCCAGCCGCTGGCCTCCAGTTCCAAAAAGGTCTCGACCGCGGCTGCGACCTGTCGCGGCGTGCGCGCCACGTCGAAGTGAACCGCGCCATGTTCGGCGAGGCGGTTGCGCTGGCGGCGCAGCTCTTTGAGTTTCTTCGCACCCAGCGCCTCGCGCAACACCTCGTCGGCATCGCCTGTCGCGTCGAGGCAGGCGCGCGCATGGGACTGCAACAAGCGCGGACGCAAGCCGTCGCGCCGCGATGCCTCGCCAAAAGCCTTCATCGCCGCGCCATCCAGCGCGACGGCGCGCAGGATCAGCGCGCGGGCGCCGGCCTGCCGTGCCGCCTCCAGCAGGCCTGCTGCCGCATCCTCCGCCATGGCGCGATCGAGCAGCGGCGTGCACAGCGTGCCGTAGGGATCGGCACTCACCAAGGCAGGCAGGGGGATCCGGCAGGCGCGCCACATCGAAACGGCCGGCATCAGGCCGATCAATCTCGCGCCATCGCTCCAGGCGCCGAGTGCGGACGCAGCGACACGGTCGCGGGCGGAGGCGTCGACGGCCAGTTCCCAGTCCGGAAGGTAGTAGCCGTTCGGCTCGATGGCGCGTTCGGCGAGCGCGCGCCATTGGGCGGCAGGAATAGCGGCGAGCGGCGCCGGACCGCTTCGCGCCGCTGGCGCAGGCACGCGCGCGGCATCCGTGACGGATGCGCGGCGGACCACCGCTGGTTCGGCAATCTTGGCCACTTCCCCGGCTTCCCCGTTGGCGATTGTTGAAGCAGTGCCGCCGTGCGGCCTGCTTCGTCGCGTTATCGGGAAAGGCTAAAGGAAAAAGACTGGAAAAAACCGCTGGCGCGGCGGTTGCATTTGAGCGGTCATGGCAGGGGCGCGTTTACCATCCCGTATCGGGAGCGTGCTGCCCCTCAGGCGACTTCGACAAAGGTGTCCCTGGCCATGAACTTGCTTTCGAACTCATGGGCCGGCATCGGCCGGCCGAAGAAATAGCCCTGTCCCTCCTCGCATCCGATGCTGAGAAGAAGGTCGGCCGTTGCCCGGTTCTCGATGCCTTCGGCGGTCACCGAAAGGCCCAGCCGCTTGCTGAGACTGACGGTCGAACCGACAATGGCGTCGTCGTCGGGATCGGCGATCAGTTCAACCACGAAGGAACGGTCGATCTTGAGCCCGTCCAGCGGGAATTTCTTCAGATAGCTGAGGCTGGCGTAGCCGGTACCAAAATCGTCGAACACGATGCGGGCACCGAGCTGCTGGATCTTCAGGAAAGTGTCGAGCACGCGCTGCGTGTCGGTCAGCAGGATGTCCTCGGTCACTTCGAGTTCCAGCAGCGATGGGGTCAGGCCCGTGTCGGCAAGGACCTGCGCGACCGCGTCTGCGAGGTCACCCGACTGAAGCTGTGACGGCGACAGGTTGACGCCGATCCGCAGCCGCTGTCCGGCAAGCTCCCAGGCGCGCGCCTGCCGGCACGCCGTTTCCAGCACCCAGGCCGCGACCGGGCCGGAAACGGCTGACGTGTTGACGACGGGCATGAATTCCGCCGGCGAAACGAGGCCGCGCACCGGATGATGCCAGCGGATCAGGGCTTCGGCGCCGACGAGGCTGTCGTCGGCCAGGCGAACCTGAGGCTGATAGAACAGCTCGAATTCATGACGTTCGGACGCCACCGCCAATTCGGCCTCGAGCGTCAGCCGTGTCTCCAGTTCCTGCCTGATCGAATCCGCGAACAGCACATGGCCGCCGCGCCGCGTGGCCTTGGCGCGGCAGAACGCAAGATGGCTGTTGCTCAGGAGCTCGTCGGCGTTGCGGCCGCCCGCGGGAAAGACCGCGGCGCCGATGCTCACCCTGACACGGTGCTGACGGTTTCCGGCGATCAGCGGCGTGGCAAGACATGCCTCGATGCGCCCGACCAGTCGCTCGAAGGTTTCGCCCGCGCCGGCGATCGAAGATGCGACGGCGAATTCATCGCCGCTCAACCGCGCGGCAATTCCCCCGTCCAATGTCTCGGCCCTCAGCCGGTCCGACACGGCGCGGAGCACGAGGTCGCCCGCGGCATGCCCCAGCATGCCGTTGATGTGCTGAAAGCCGTCGAGGCCGAGCACCAGCAACGCCACCTTGCCGCCGTCCTTCTCGGCGGCTGCGATCATCGCGGCCAGCCTGGCGTGAAGCGTATCGCGGTTGGCGAGGCCGGTCGGTGAATCATATTCCGCCAGATATCGAATTCGCTCGGCCTCGCGCTTTCGCACCGAGAGGTCGCGCAGAATGACGCCGTACTGATGCCCGTCGGTGCCTTGCCAGCGCGAAAAACTCGCCTCGACCGGGAACACCTCGCCGCTCTTGCGGCGCCCGTCGAATTCCCTGACGGTGCCGGCGGGAAGCCCGGCGATATCGTGGATCGAGAGTGGGCGCGATGTCTTGCCGCCATCGGCGCCAAGCCCTTCGAAGGGACGGCCGATCATTTCCTCCCGCGTGTAACCGAAGATCGCGGCGGCGCCGGGATTCCACTCCGTGATCAAACGGTTGTGGTCGGTGCAGACCAGGCCGTCCCCGAGCGACATGGCAACCCGTTGAAACCGGTTCTCCGCAATGCTGCCGAGCACACCCCGGAAATCGATCTCGTCGAGGGCGATCGCCCCGAGATAGACGGCGATCGCGACGTGAAACAACGATGTATCGGGGATCAGGGGCAATCTGCTCTGGAGCAGAAACGCCAAAACTTCGGCCGCGGCGGCGATTCCCGCCAGCAGCAGCACCCGCCGGCCGGCCGGGAGGCGGCGCCACGACCGCAGCACGATCAGCGCCAGCAGGCCCACGGCCGCGAGCCCGATGACATCGGATGTAAAGTGCAGGGCGCGGTTCTGCAGGATCGATTCGGCCGCGAGCACCAGCAGCAACGGTCCGGAGGCGATTCGCCCGTTCGGAACGCTGAAGCGATCGCCGAGTTCAAGCGCGGTGCCGCCGACCACGATCTTCTTGCCCTTCAATCGGGCCAGCGTCGCGTCGTCCCCGCGCAGCACGTCGACAAAGGATATTTTTGGAACCGACGTGCCGCGGATGCCGAAGTCGATCAGGAAAGGCGAAAGCTGTTCGGCATATTGCCCGGCCAGCATCGCGCCCATCGACGGCAGGAATTTTCCGTCAAGCATCTCGCCATAGGGATAGCGGCGCACCAGTCCGTCCGGCTCGACTGCGACATTGACGTGCGCCGTCCACGCATGATCGCTGAATTGCCGCAGCGGGCGGTTGACGTGGATTTCGGTCTTGTCGGCCCCGGGCTGGCTGAACGACGGCAAGATGACCGATCCGCCCGCTTTGTCGAGGGCGTCAGCGAAGGCCTGGTCGGACACCGCATCGGCCGGCACGCTGAAATCGACGTCGAACGCGATGTCCTGCACGCCCGCCGCCTCCAGCCGCCGGACCAATTCGGCGTGCAGGCGGCGCGGCCACGGCCAGACGCCGATTTTCTCGATCGAAGGGGCATCGATTGCGACAATGACGATGTCGCCGCTCGCCTGGCGCGACTGCCAGGCGAACCGCAGATCGGTCAACGCGTTGCGAAGCGGCGAATGCCAGCCGCATGACAGAGCGATTGCCAGGGCTACCATCACCAAAATATGCGGCCGATACTCTCTCACCTTAACTCCACCGTCCTGGTGTCCATCTTTTCCGGGGCCACGAGAGCTTTGGCGCGCCCCGCCCTGGCGAACCCCCGTCCGCCAAGGAAGATACAGGCCCAACTATTTCTTCTTGCCGCGGCCGAAGGCGTTGCCATTGCCGTTTTGGCCGTTGCCGTTGCCGCCGGCATTACCATAGCCGTTTCCGTTGCCGCTGCCGGCGACGGCGGCCACCGCCGCATTGCCTCCTGAAACGCCGGCGGCGCTGTTTGTTGCATTGAAGCTGCCTTGACCGTTGCCGGCTGCGACCGTGGTCGCCGAGTCGGAAGAACTCCAGACCGTGTCCCTGTACGCGGCACTTCTCGCTGTGCCGTGTGCCGACGATCCCTCGTGCGCGAGACCGTGCGTCACCTTATGGGCGTTCAGCCGGACTTCGCCGAGCGCGGAGGAGATGCGCGTCACGCCAGCGCGCGCCCGATCCGGAATGCCGACCGAGCGGATGGAGTGGCCGTTCACGGCGTTGCGCGGCGCGGAAAATCCCGCCTTCGGGACCGGAATGCGTTCAACGGAGGACGCGCGGGGTTTTCCCTGTTCGATCGGACCAAACGTGCCGGATCCGCCCAGCGTGAGACCGGGCTTGCCATTCTGAAACGCAGTCGCGGACTGGCCCGGCATCACCTGGGCGATCTGGCCCGACCTGAAATCGGCGACCTCGACCTGGCCTGCGAACACGCGGACGCTGGTGCTCGCGGCATCCACGGTGACGCGGAATTGCGTGCCCTTCACCACGGCGGCGAGATAGGGCGTCTCGACTTCAAAATGCTTGACGTCGCGCTTTTCGACGTCGAGCAGGATGGTGCCGGCCTGCTGCACGATCGTGGTCGAAAGCCCTCCCTTCTTCTCCGCGGGCAGCGCGATCACCGAATTCGGCGCCACCATCATCGCTTCTTCGCCGCGCACCAGGAAGACGCGGCCATTGCGGCCGGTGCGAATGGTGTCGCCGGGCTTCAACACGGCTTCCTGCCGGAGCGAGGCCGGCTGCGCGGATGTCGAGGTGAGCCAGACCTCACCGGAGGATTTGCTGACCGACCAGGCGCCGTCATCGGCCGCGAATGCGCCGGTCGCCGCCGCCAGCACGACGGCCGCGCTCAGCAGCCGCGATACCTGATGAAACGTATCCATGGAAACACTCCGGCAATTCCCCTTGAGGGTCAGGATTAGCGGAAATGTTTCAACATTGAGTAAGCAGAAATGCCGGCGCGCGAGCCACGCCTTAACCATTCGTTGACCATAAAATTCTATGAAAAATCATATGGCTAACGGTCTCTCAAACAATCGGACGGTTTCCTCCGTGGAATTACGGAGGCGCGATCTCCTGCTTGCGCACGGCCATGCAAGACTACCGATGGTGGCCGTCCTGATGCTGGCGGCGGCCATCGTCCTGGGGCCGGCCAAGGCGCAGCAGGTGAGCCGGCCGGCCTATGATCCAACCCGGACGGAGAAACGCTTCGATGCGGTAGGCTCCGAACAGTCGCCTGCCGTCCGGCCTCGCTTGCCCACGCCCCGCCTGGCGCAGCCGGAAGGCCGGGCGGCCACCAACCCATTGTTCCTGTTGCGCCACGTTTCGATCGTCGGCGCGCATGCGATATCGCGCGAGCGGCTGTCGACCGCCTATCAAGGCTACATCGGGAAGAGGGTGTCGCAGGCTGACCTCGCAGCCATCGCCCTGGCGATGAGCGACATCTATCGCGACGCGGGGTTTCATCTCAGCCGCGCGATCGTTCCGCCGCAGGACATCGAAAATGGCCGGGTGCGGCTGCAGGTGATCGAAGGAAGCATGACCGAACTGGTGTTGAAGGGAGAGGGCGCCGAACAGTTCGGCATCCGCCCGATGCTCCGTCCCGTGCTCGTCGAACAGCCATCCCGCCTTGCCACGCTGGAACGGCAACTGCTTCTGATCAACGGCCGGCCAGGGGTGCGGATCGAGGATTCCGCGCTTGAGGAGATCGGCACCGCGAGCGGTAAATTCCGCCTGATCGTCAGCCTGAAGACCTGGCATATCTACAGCTCGTTCGGCGTCGATAATCTCGGATCGTCGGCGGTAGGTCCCTGGCAAAGCTATGCAACGGCGGCGTTCAATTCCTACATGATCCCCGGCGATACGCTGGCGGTCAGCCTCTCGACCACGCCGGCCGATCCGCGGCAGCTCGCGTTCGGCCGCCTGTCCTATGATGCTCCCGTAGGCACCGACGGCGTCCGGGTCGGGGCATCCGGCTTTTACAGCGAGGTCTGGCCCGGAGACATCAGGCACCGCTACAACGACAACACCAGGACGGAATCCTTCGAATTCCACGGCAGCTTCATCCCGCTGCAATCGCAGAGATCGGCGCTGACGCTGACCGCCGCGATGGGTTTCAGCAATGTGACGGAGAACGATGTCCTTGGCCGGATCTACGCCGACCACATCCGCACCATCAGCCTGACGACGGACTATCGATTGCAGGACGATTTCGGCGGCAACAATTATCTGGCACTGACCTACCGGCAGGGCCTCGACATCATGGGCGCCTCGCACCGGGACGACAACTTTCTCTCGCGCGACGGCGCGTCGGGTGAATTTTCGGCGGTGAATTTCTGGTTCACGCGCTATCAGACATTGTCCGATGCATGGTCGGTGAAAATGTCGGCGGCCGGACAGTGGGCGGCAGGACCGCTATTCCTATCGCAGCAGTTCTACCTGGGCGGTATCGCCTTCGGGCGCGGCTATGGCAGCGCCGAGATCAGCGGGGATAATGGGCTTGCCGGCACGCTGGAACTGCGGTTCGACCGAAAGCTGGATTTCCACTATCTAAGCGGCTATCAGTTCTACGGTTTTGTCGACAGCGGGACGGCGTGGAATGTCGGTTACGGGATCGGCGACGGGGTTTCGCTGACATCCGCGGGCGGCGGCGTGCGGCTGTTTCTGGGCAGCGACCTGCAGGCCGATATCGGCCTGGCCGTACCGCTCAGCTACCGCGCGCCTGACAATATCGGCCGCCATGCGCGGCTGTTGTTCTCGCTCTCGAGCGCGCTCAAGCTTTGCCCGGCCCGGTCGCAAACGCGCTGCCTGTAGCTCCATCGGCGAATCCGCAAGCCGCCTGCGCTGCCGATAGTGTGGCCGACCATGCGATATGAACGCTGCCACGTTCCCATGGATCGAATGCATGCCTTGTCGATCGCTGTTTCGCTGATCAATATTTGCTGAAATCACGCCTAACCAGCTATCCTGTGACGCTTCTGTTGCGGAATGTTTCCGGGATATGACGGCGGGGAGATAGTGGCGATGCGGAAGTTGATGGCTGCGACGGCGATACTGGCGTTGATCGCAGCGCCCGCGCATGCCCAGGGCAAACGGCCGCAGGCCGACACCCAGCAGAAGAAAAAGGACGACCGGCCGCGGGTCGACGAGGACGCCTACAAGGCCGCGCTGGAACGAATTCCCGAGCCTAAGGAAAAATACGATCCGTGGGGCATCGCCAGGCCCGCGGAGCCGGCCCGAAAGCCGAAGTGAATTTCGCAGCGCCGTCCGAATCCGGGCCTGCGACAATTTTGGCGTGGAACGGCGGCGGGTTTATCTTCCATGTGGCAGGTCCGGCTTGAACCGCCTCCCGCCGTTCGGCGACCAATCCGTAGCCTGCTATCGACGGGAGGTTGCCCCATGTTTCGCCGCGCGCTGCTCAATGCCATCCTTGTCACCGCCGCCATCGCCTGCGCCGGTCCCGCCGCCGCGGAAAACCGCCTCGCGCTGGTGATCGGCCAGTCGGCCTATCGGTCCGTGCCGGCCTTGCCCAATCCTGCCAACGACGCCAGGGCGGTCACGCAATGGCTGACCGGTTCCGGCTTCGAGGTGGTGTCCGCGTCCGATCTTTCGCAGAACCAGATGCGCGAGAAGGTCAGCGAGTTTGCCGACAAGGTGGCGGCCAAGGGGGCCGACACCGTCGCGCTGGTATTCTATGCCGGCCACGGCCTGCAGATCGACGGCGAAAACTACCTGGTGCCGGTCGACATCGATCCGAAGCGCGAAGCCGACATTCCGCTGCAGGCGGTACGCCTCAACGACATGCTGAACACGCTGACTTCGGTGCCGAGCCGGATGCGCATCCTGATGCTCGACGCCTGCCGCAACAATCCGTTCCCCGACATCAACAAGACCGCCGGCGGCGGGCTTGCGATGGTCGACACCAGGATCGGCGCGCCCGGCACCTTCATTTCCTTTTCGACCTCGCCAGGCGCGGTCGCCGAAGACGGCAGCGGCGCCGACAGCCCGTATACGACCGCGTTGCTCACGGCGGCGAAGGAGCCGGGGCTTCCGATCGAGGAAACCTTCAAGCGGGTGCGCCTGTCGGTCAACAAGGCGACCGAGGGACGGCAGACGCCGTGGGACAGTTCGTCGCTGACGGAAGACTTTCGGTTCGGCGGTGGCCCGGCCGCCGGCACGGCCACGCCGAAGCAGCAGACCGCCAAACGTACAGTGGAGGAGTGGCGGCGCGAGTTGAAGGGCAAGCCGGTCGAACTGGCCAACGACCTGATCGTGGCCGACGCCACCGACGAAGCCTATGAGGCCTTTGTCGGCCTCTACACCCAGCCCCCCTTCGGTCCGCAGGCGCGCGACTGGCTCGATCGCCACCGCCGCATGGTGGCGTGGAACATCGCGGTCATCACCAACACCGCCGCGGGTTACCGCGCGTTCCTCGTCCAATATCCGAACAGCGATCTGACCTCGACCGCGCGCAAGCTGGAAGAGCGGCTGCGCAACCGTCCGAACACCGCGCCCGTGGTCGCCGCGGCCGTCGGCAGCGGCGCGGCGCCGCAAAACATAGCGCTGGCCGCGCCGACCTGTCCCTGCAACACCCAGCCGCAGCAACTCAAGAAGGTCGACGCGCCGCCGATCAGGCGGGTCGATCCAAATCCGCCGAAGCGTGTCGATCGCAAGCCGCCGCGGCGGGTGGTCGAGCCCGACGAAGATATCGTGGTCTATCGCCGTCCGCCGCCGCCGATTCGCGAGTACTACGAACCGGCGCCCGGACCTTCGATTGGCATCGGCATTGGCATCGGTGGCGGCTTTGGCGGGAACTATGGCGGCCGGAGCCCAAGCGAGGGCCGGCAGAAGAGTGGATACTGACGCGGTAACCGCGTAAATCGACCTCCGTGACGATGCGCCGTTGCCCGGCGCACCGCTTGCGGAGGTCGCATGCGAAACCTGGTCCGGCTGTTCGCCGCTATCGTCTTTCTCTCGACGCCGGCCTTTGCCTGGGAGCATTGGGGCGGCGATCGCGGCGGAACACGATTTTCGCAGCTTTCGCAGATCACGCCGGCCAATGTCGGCAATCTCATCCGCGCCTGGGAATTCCGTACCGGCGATCTCGACAGCCGCGCGCCCGAAATCATCAAGCGCACCAAGTTTCAGGCGACACCGCTGCTGGTCGAAGACAGCCTGATCTTCTGTTCGCCGTTCAACGAAGTCATCGCGCTCGATCCCGGCAGCGGCGCGCAAAAATGGCGATACGATCCTAAAATCAGCACCAACCAGCGCCCGGCAAACCGTTATGTCTGCCGCGGCGTCGCCTATTGGGTCGACGACAAGGTGACTGAGGCCGCGGCCTGCCGGGCGCGGATTTTCATGGGCACCAACGACGTCCGCGTGATCGCGCTTGACGCCAGGACCGGGATTCCCTGCGCCGATTTCGGCGAGGGCGGCGAGATCCGGATCGATAGCGGAATGCCGCTGCAATGGCCGGGAGAATTCCAGATCACGTCGGCGCCGGTGGTGAGCCGCGGTGTGATCGTGGTCGGCTCTTCGATCGCCGATAATCGCCGCGTCGAGGCGCCGCCCGGAACCGTGCGCGCCTTCGATGCGCGGACCGGGCGTCCGCGCTGGAGTTTCGATCCGCTGCTTCACGATGGCATCGCCGCCGGCCACGCCAATGTCTGGGCGCCGATGTCGGCGGACGAGGCGCGAGGGCTGGTGTTCCTGCCGACGTCGTCGCCAAGCCCGGATTTTTGGGGCGGCAAGCGGCCCGGCAATAATGCGCACGCCAATTCCGTCGTCGCGCTGCGCAGCGAGACCGGGGAATTGGTCTGGTCGTTCCAGACCGTGCACCACGATGTCTGGGACTACGACCTGCCGGCGCAGCCGACCCTGGCGCGCATCGACACCGGCGACGGGATGCGCGATGTCGTGATCCAGCCGACCAAGCAGGGCTTCCTGTTCGTGCTCGAGCGCGACACCGGCAAGCCGGTTTGGCCGGTCGAGGAGCGCGCCGTGCCGCAAGGGGCCGCGGAAGGCGAAGCGCTCTCGCCGACGCAGCCGTTCCCGACCCATGTGCCGGCGCTCCTGCCGCAGCGGATTTCGCCGGACGATGTGTTCAATCCGTTCCCGAGCTTCGGCCGCGCCGCCTGCGAGGAGCAGTTTGCGAGCGCGCGCAACGAAGGCCTCTACACGCCGCCCTCGACGCAAGGCACGCTGCTGTTTCCCTTTACCGGCGGCGGCGTGAACTGGGGCGGCGCGGCGTTCGATCCGCTCAACCAGATCCTCTATGCCAATACCAGCCGTGCCGTGCACATCGTGAAACTGATTCCGAGGGCGGAGGCGGAGGGGTTCAAGGCTCCACCCGGTCATGATTTCGGTCCGCAGCAGGGCGCGCTGTTTGCGATGACGCGCGCGGTGGCGATGTCGCCCCTGGGCCTGTTGTGCAACAAGCCGCCCTGGGGCGAGATGGTCGCGGTCGATCTGAAGGCCGGGAAAATCCTCTGGCGTTCACCGGTCGGCACGACGGAAGACCGCGCGCCGCTCGGCCTCGCCTTCGACTGGGGCGCGCCGCTGGTCAACGGCGTCGCGATCACCGCGGGCGGGCTCGTCTTCACCGGCGCGATGGACGCTTACCTGCGCGCCTTCGACGCCAAATCCGGCGAGGAATTGTGGCAGGGCCGGCTGCCGGTCCCCGGCGTCGCCAACCCCATGACCTATCTGTGGCAGGGCGAGCAATATGTCGCGATCGGCGCCGGCGGCCATTCCGAGTCGGGCACCTCGATCGGCGACAGCGTGGTGGCGTTCCGCCTGCCGCGGCCGGACGAAGCGCCCTCGCTGTGGTCGCGCACCATCGACCGCCCCGGCGGACGATTTACGAGCAAGGCGATCGGCGTTGCGCTCGTGGTAATTTTGATCGTGGCCGCGGCGTCGCGCTGGCGCCGCCGCGCAAAATTGCGCCGAACCGGCAGGTCCGGGATGGTCCCCTGACCAACCGGACATGCGGCTGACAGACCAGGATCGAAGCGAATGACCCTGAACGGCTGTGTTCGGTCAAGTTCTTCGATCAAATCCGCCAGCAGTCGGCTGCGAGCAGCAGCTCGATCAAACCGTGGTGGCGTTGGCCGTCCAGTCCGGTGAGTTCTCTGATGCGACCGAGCCGCGCATAGATCGTGTTCGGATGCACCCCCAGTTGGCGTCCGGCTTTCTGTACGTTCAAGTCGGCGTCGGCAACCGCCCGCAAGGTCTGAATGAGCGTACCAGCCGCTTTCGCATCAGCATTGACAAGGCCAGCAACCCAGTTTGGCGGCGCGGATCGCACCAGGTCGGTACCGCGATACACCAGCAAACCTCGAATGGGCAAACCGGAGAATTGCACGACCCGCTTCGTTACGCTGGCGAAATCCAGCGCAATTGTCGCTTCATGCAGGGCCTTTGGCAGAAATGATGTCGAGGGGTGATCCGCACTGATGCCGACCAGCACGGCCGGCCCCAGCACCAGGAGCATCGGGCGAATGCGTTCGGCGAGATCGGCTTGAGGGGCCGTCCAGCCCGATTGCCGGCGCCGGTCTGAAAGCACGACGGTCACGAGATTGTTGCGGATCCCGGCGAGCGCCCGAATCGAGGTGGCCGCCACCGTTTCCGATATTGCGTTCACAATTCGCTGCGCGCGAGCATGATTTTCCATTTCCGATGGGTTGGCTGACTGAGCCACGACGACGCAATAGGACTGACGCTGCTCGAGATAGCCCGCGCGCTTCAGGAGTCTTGCAACGCGCCCATCCGATTCATCGTAACCGCTGAGCAGGATGTTCAACAGCTCGGTACGCAGATCGCCATCCGCTTCGGCAAGCATCCGCGTGTGGGCGACGTATTCAGATGCCGCGACCGTGCTGACGGTGTTGGTGTACTCGATCGCAAAGTCGGCGATCCCGGAGACCGCCGTTTCGAGGCTCTCGGGACTTGTCGCCATCGCGGCATCCCGCAGCCAGTGAGACAGGATTCGGTGGCCGCAACGATAAGCGTGCAGCATGGCTTCCAGAGGGAATCGCTGCTCCGCGCGCAGATGGGCGTGCACCCTGACGAATTCGAACTCGCTGACCTCGCCGCCTGCGAAAAGGCGGCGGAGTTCCCGAACGTGCTCGGCGGCGTGTTGGTTCAGCCCGGGCAGTATCTCCGGGTTGCCTGAAGCCGAGAATGCCGGAACCTCCGTCAACACGGCATCGCGAAGCCCGGAGCCCGCGCTCCGCAGGGAATGGTCGAGCGCAGCCGCGGCGTGCGGAATGACACCGATCCCGGCAAGCCGTGCCAGGACGTGCCGCAGGGGCTCGTGTCTGGCCGGGTTGTACGCAGGCGCTTGTGAACTCTTCACAACCATCCTGCCAAGGCTAGCGGTGTTTCCGCCATTTGCAAGGGGGGTCGATAGTGATAGTCACCAAAACGGGGGCGATCACCGAGCCAAGAGGTATCACCATGGCGAAATACGTGTTTGCGTACCACGGCGGAAGTCATCCCGGTAATCCCGAAGAGGTCAAGAAAGTGATGGATGCCTGGGGAGCCTGGTTTGGGTCCCTGGGGTCCGCGGTCATCGACGGCGGCAATGCCGTCGGGACATCGAGCACGGTCAAGGCCGATGGCTCACTGGTCAGCGGCGGCGGCACCAATCCGATCAGCGGCTATAGCCTGATCGAGGCATCAAGCCTCGACGACGCGCACAAGAAGGCGAAGGGTTGTCCAATCCTCAAGGCCGGCGGCACGATCGAAATCGCCCAGGCCATGGACATGTAGTCATCATTTGCAGTCGACCGGGCCGTGGCAGAAACCGCGGCCCCTGGTCGGCGCCGCCACGGACATCATCAACGCTCTCGCGGCGGCCCGGTCCACCTCCCGATCGATAAGGGAAACCGGTTTCTACGAAGCCAGCATCGCAAACGCGCTCGAGACCATCGCCACCGGCTTGTCGTCGCCGGCGCCGAACAGCGTGACGCGGCCAAAACTCATGGTGCGCCCGAGACGGACCACGCGCGCATCGGCCAGCACGTCGGCATCGGAGACCGCGCGCATGAAATGCGTGGTCTGGTCGACCGTCGTCATCGGCCGATAGACGCGGTTGGCGGCGAGGTTGGCGATCACCATCGCGGTGTCGGCAAACGCCATCAGCGCCTGGCCGCAGACCATGCCGCCGTTGCGGCACAGCCGTTCTGAAAACGGCATCCGCAGCAGCGCGCCCGGCTGCCAGTCCGCGGTTCCGCCGGGCGGCGGGGCGAAGTCAAACCCCTCGATCGCAAGCTTGAGATCCCCGATCCATGGCGCAAACACCTCGCCAAGCACGCGCCTGGCTTCCGCGATGCCGAATTCGGCGGACGGTTGCTGCATGAAGCCTGTTTCCTCGCCTGATGTCGTGGCCGGGCATTCTAGGCGGCCTTGCGCGGAAAGGAACCTGATCCGACGCGATTCGATCGGATCATGAGCTCGGTCGTTTGGCATGAAAATGCCCGACTTGAAGCCCAATGATCCGGCTTCAGCGGAGTGGTTTGTTCATGTTGCGCCGGATGGTACTGCTCCTTGGCTTGATCGCCATGGGTCTCGCGCTCGATGGCTGCACCAAATGCGGTCCGATCTGGGACGACTGGACGCAATCGCCGAAATCCTGCAGGTCGGATCGCCTCTGAGCCCCCGCGGGCGTTCGAGCTTGGCGGCGCGGTTTGCGCGGTGATATACCGCTTGCGGAAAACGCGAGGGAGCGTCCCATGAGAATTCTCAGCGCCGTGGCGGTGACATTGTTGCTGACAGCGCCGGCCTACGCGCAAGTGCCCAATGTCAACCTGATCCCCGAACTCGCGACCAAAACGCCGGAGGAAAAGGAGCAGGATGCGATCAGGGAAAAGGCCTACAGGGAATCGCTGAAGAAGATTCCCGACGCCAAGACTTCCTCCGATCCCTGGGGCACGGTGCGCGGCACCGAGACGCCGAAGGCAGGCGCGGCGAAACCGAAGACCAAGACCGGCAGCAGCGCGCAATAGGAAGGCGCGCAGACTCGGATTCATTCTCCGCCGCCGCTATATTCAGCCAGTCGTCCCGTGGTTTGGAGTTGCGACATGGCCTTGCGTCCGCGCGATCTCGCGAGCCGGATGGCCGGCCGGCGAAAGCCGGGCGACGGCTATCTGCGCGAGACCTTTACGCTGCCGCGCGAGCAGGCGCGAACCAGGGCGCGCGACTTCCTCAACCGCTACCCCAAGGCGGCCTATATGAGCGCGGTCGAAAGCTGGCGCGAGCTGCCCGGCGGCGATATCGAATTCACGATGCGGCGGCTTGCGAGCGCGGATTAGGTTCTGCCTTAAGCGCCGGAGGCTGCTCCAACCCATTTCAAATATGGACGTTTTGAGATAGCCCGCCGCCCTGGTCGTTTTGACACAAGGCGCACAGCGAATCCCGAATGCGCGGTGAGGACGCCCGGAACTTTGTTCACGGTCGGAGAACTACGTAGTACGTAGGGCCGACCGGCACGGCCTCCGGGATCGCTGCCATGGCGGCGACGGGAATGAGCCGCCATGTTCAAATGAAACAGGCTGCCAACCGAGGCGGCTGAAAACGGAACGGATCGCATCGATGTCCAATCCGGAATTCGATTTTCATTTTGCGGGAAGCTCGATCGGAGATCCTGCAATTATTGCGAGCTCTGGCCGCGTCATTTGCAACGAATGCGTCCATGTCTCGGGACAGGCCCGTGAACCCAAACCCCGTATTTTAACTTAGGCCGCTCGGAGGACGAAACCGGCGAATATCAAACCCGTCAAAAGAACATATTGCGAACATAGAACAAACGTGGTACAGAGTTTCGGTCCACTGCGCGGTTGCGCGATCCTCGACCTCCGTTTGTCCCGCTAGCGAATCCCCGCCATAAGGAGCACCACCTATGTCCGCCACCGCCCTGCGTATCGTTGAAGGTTCCTCCATGGATAAGACCAAGGCCCTGTCCGCCGCGCTCTCCCAGATCGAGCGCCAGTTCGGCAAGGGCTCGGTGATGAAGCTCGGCAAGAACGACCGCTCGATGGATATCGAGACCATTTCCTCGGGCTCGCTCGGGCTCGACATCGCGCTCGGCGTCGGCGGGTTGCCGAGGGGGCGGGTGGTGGAAATTTACGGGCCGGAATCCTCAGGCAAGACCACGCTGGCGCTGCACACGGTGGCCGAGGGCCAGAAGAAGGGCGGCATCTGCGCCTTCATCGACGCCGAACATGCGCTCGATCCGGTCTATGCGCGAAAACTCGGCGTCAACATCGACGAATTGCTGATCTCGCAGCCCGACACCGGCGAGCAGGCGCTGGAAATCTGCGACACGCTGGTGCGCTCCGGCGCGGTCGACGTGCTGGTGATCGACTCCGTCGCGGCATTGGTGCCGAAGGCCGAGCTCGAAGGCGAGATGGGCGATGCGCTGCCCGGCCTGCAGGCGCGGCTGATGAGCCAGGCGCTGCGCAAGCTCACCGCCTCGATCAACAAATCCAACACCATGGTGATCTTCATCAACCAGATCCGGATGAAGATCGGCGTGATGTACGGTTCGCCGGAAACCACCACCGGCGGCAACGCGCTGAAATTCTACGCCTCGGTCCGGCTCGACATCCGCCGCATCGGCGCGATCAAGGAGCGCGACGAGGTGGTCGGCAACCAGACCCGCGTCAAGGTGGTGAAGAACAAGCTGGCGCCGCCGTTCAAGCAGGTCGAATTCGACATCATGTATGGCGAGGGGGTCTCCAAGATGGGCGAAATCCTCGACCTCGGCGTCAAGGCCGGCATCGTCGAAAAGTCCGGCGCCTGGTTCTCCTATGACAGCCAGCGGCTCGGGCAGGGCCGCGAGAACTCGAAAGCGTTTTTGAAAGCCAATCCCGACATGACCGCGAAGATCGAGGCGTCGATCCGCCAGAACTCCGGCCTGATCGCCGAGCAGATTCTGGCCGGCTCCCCCGAGCGCGACGCCGACGGCGACGGCGAGGAGCCGGCGGAGGCGTGATTCCTCGTGTCCCGGACGCGGTGCAGCGTCCTTCACGATGCACCGCAGAGCCGGGACCCATGGCCTGGCATTGGAATTTCACTGCTTGATGAACCGGGCTCTGGACCACCAGGGCATCGCGTTGCTTGCGCGATGCGTTGCGCGGTATCCGAGGAACGAGGGCAATGGACGAGTTGTTCTTTGTCTACATTCTCGCCAGCAAGCGAAATGGGACGTTGTATGTCGGCGTCACCAACAATCTTGCGCGGCGATTGTCAGAACATCGGGCCAAGCTTGTTCCCGGATTCACGCGCAAATACGATGTCGACCAACTCGTCTATTTTGAGGCGTTCAATTCCATCCTTGAAGCTCGCGCGCGTGAGCATTCCTTGAAGCGCTGGCGCCGGGCCTGGAAGGTCGCGCTGATCGAGAAGCTCAATCCGGACTGGCGCGATCTGACCGACCAGTTGAATTTTTGAACCGGCATCGGACGTGTCCTCGTGCCCCGGATGCTGCGCAGCACCATCAGCGCGTTTACGCGCGTCTTTCGACGCGCTATGGTGATGCGTTGCTGATCCGGGGTCCACGCCACTTGGCGCCATAGGTCCCGGCTCTGCGGTGCATCGTGAAGGACGCTGCACCGCGTCCGGGACACGAGGGATTTGTTTCCGGACTGGCGCGATCTGACCGATCAGTTGAATTTCTGAACCGGCATCGGACCTGTCCTCGTGCCCCGGACGCTGCGCAGCACGAAGTGATGCGCTGCTGGTCCGGGGTCCACGCTATCTGGTGCCATAGGTCCCGGCTCAGCGGTGCATCGTGAAGGACGCTGCACCGCGTCCGGGGACACGAGAGTTTCGTTACTCCGCCGCCTGCGCGTATTCAGTGACCGGCGGGCACGAGCACACCAGATGGCGGTCGCCATAGACGTTGTCGACCCGCCCGACCGGCGACCAGTATTTATCCGTTCGCGAGACGCCGGCGGGGAAACAGCCCTCGACGCGGCTGTAGGCCCGTGCCCACGCATCGTCGGCGATATCGTGCACCGTATGCGGAGCATGGCGCAGCGGCGAGGCCTCGACCTTCCAGCGGCCACGCTCGATCTCAGCGATCTCGTTTCGGATCGCGATCATGGCGTCGCAGAAGCGATCGATCTCCGCCTTCGATTCCGACTCGGTCGGCTCGATCATCAGCGTGCCCGGCACCGGAAAGCTCATGGTGGGTGCATGAAAACCGTAATCGATCAGCCGTTTGGCAATGTCGTCGACGGTGACGCCGCTCGAGGTCTTCAGCGCCCGCGGATCGACGATGCATTCATGCGCGACCCGGCCTTTGGCGTTGCGGTACAGCACCGGGAAATGCGGCTGCAGCCGGCCAGCGATATAATTGGCGTTGAGGATCGCGATCTCGGTCGCGCGGGTCAGGCCGTCGCCGCCCATCATCAGCATGTAGATATAGGAGATGGTGAGAATCGAGGCCGAGCCGAACGGCGCCGCCGATACCGGCCCGACCGCGCGCGGCGCGGCGCCATCGGTCGCGGGATGCCCCGGCAGATACGGCACAAGATGCGCCCTGACCCCGATCGGGCCCATGCCGGGTCCGCCGCCGCCATGCGGAATGCAAAAAGTCTTGTGCAGGTTGAGATGGCTGACATCGGCGCCGTAATCGCCGGGCCGCGACAGCCCGACCTGCGCGTTCAAATTGGCGCCGTCGAGATAGACCTGTCCGCCATGGCCATGCACGATGTCGCAGATCTCGCGGATGT
>NZ_JBAVNZ010000540.1:0-3736 GCF_049691595.1 Bradyrhizobium sp. | reverse complement strand
GCGCAGCGCCGCCGCCATGACGCGCGCGACCACGCTGCCGCGATCGCCCGCCGTGGCGTCGGTGCGCTGGATGCGCACCAGTTTCGCCGCTCCCGCCTGCAGGCGATCGACGAACCCGGAACCGGTGGTGCTGTTTTCAGGCGCGGGCGGCGCGAGCTTCGGCGCGAGCTCGACCAGCTCCCGGCACAGCGCATTCGCGCTCGGCACGCCCGAGGCTGCGAAGCCGTCGAGCGGCTTCAGCGCCTCGGCGTTTTCGGCGAGCGATTTTGCCGCCGCCAGCGCCGCGGCATAGGGATCGCCGTGCCGCACCGACACGTCGAGCAGGGATGCCGCCACCACGCGGCGCAGCGGCACGTCATCGGCAGGTTTCGCAGCCGCGGCCTTGCCGTCCGCGATCTTGCCCAACTGCTCGGATATCCCGGCGACCTGCGCCCGCACGGCGCTTTCGATCGCGGCGACGCCGCTGATCGTTGAGAGATCCGGCGGCGCGGCGCCGGGTTTTTCCGACTGCGCACGCGTCGCGGCAAGTTCGCCGCGCAGCGCCGCCAGGGATTTTTCCAGACCATCCACGCGCGCCGCGGCCGCGGGATCGGCCGCGGGCTTGCCGGTCCTGGATTCAAGGCCGGCGATGCGTGCGGTGAGATCGTCGATCACCGCCGCATTGAGTTGCGGCGAGGACGCCGGCTGCACCGCGGGCCAGCCCAGCATCCAGCCGACCGCGATCACCAGCGCGGCCGCCGCGGCGCCGGAGACCGGCGCGATGATCCAGGGCGAGATCGGCGCCGCAACCGGTGCGGGATCCGGCATCGCCGACGGTGTTTTTGGCGCAGGCCCGGGCGCCGCGTCGCCGGCCGCGTTCCGGGTTTCGCTGGTTATTTCGCTCGGCTCGAGATCGATGGTGGGCGGGGCGCGCTTCGGCCGGTCCTGATCGGGCGACGCTCCGGTTTCATCGGGCCTGTCATCGACCATCGCGATAGCTCCTTGTCGGCTTCAGCCGAAATCGACCAGAATCAGCCGTGTTCTTACGCCAATCGGGACCGCAAAGCACGGGTCAGCGCCTCGAACAAGGCATTTTCATCCGGCGACGCCGCCGCCATGACCCTGGGGGCGCCGGCGTCGCGAAGGATGGAAGCAACGCTTGAGGAAATGCAGCACTGCGGCAGTGCCAGTGCCGAGATTTCGACGCCGGCAGCCCGCGCCGCATCGAGAAAGGCGCGCGCGCTGCGGCGGGAATAGTGCAGCACCGCCTCGACCCGGTTGGCCGCGAACGCGTCGCAGACCTCACGCGGCAGGCGGGATGCCGGAACCATCCGGTAGGTCGCGTGCGTGACGACGGTAAAACCCCGCTCGCCGAGTTCGCCGGCGAGATCGCGGGCAAGATCGGCGCCGGCCAGATACAACAGCGTGCCGGCCTTGTTCAGCTGTTTCGAGGCCACGCTCGCCTGCACGAGATCGCGCAGGTTCGCGGCGTCACCCTTCGCCACGATCACCCGGCCGAATCCCGCGGCGCGAGCAGCCGCGCCGGTATGCTCGCCTACCGCGAACAGCGGCAACGCGCGCAGGCGGCTGCCGGCGAGTTGGGGTTCGACGGCGCGCAGCGCATTGGCGCTGGTGACGATGAGGGCATCATAGCGCGCCTCCTCATCGTCATGGAATGGCACCGGCTCGAACCGCAGCATCGGCGCCTGCAAGACCTCAAAGCCCCGGGCGCGCAGGTTTTCGGCGGTGGCCTCATCGTCGGGATGCGGGCGGGTGACGAGAACGGCCATGGCTCAGGTCTCCGCCGCCGGGAACTCGGCCATCGCGGATGATTGCACTTTGCGACCTCACAATGCTACCCGGTTACGGGGATGCTCGTTTCAAGCGATAGTATAAGGGCGCAAATTGAGTAACGACACACCGATGCTGGTGCTGGGAATCGAGACCACCTGCGATGAAACCGCGGCCGCCGTGGTCGAACGCCACGGTGACGGGTCGGGGCGGATCCTGTCCAATATCGTGCACTCGCAGACCGACGAGCATGCGCGTTTTGGCGGCGTGGTTCCGGAGATCGCCGCGCGCGCCCATGTCGACCTGCTCGACGGCATTGTCGGCACCGCCATGAGGGAAGCCGGCGTTGGCTTTGCGGAGCTCTCGGCGGTGGCCGCCGCCGCGGGCCCCGGCCTGATCGGCGGCGTGATCGTGGGCCTCACCACCGCCAAGGCGATCGCAATGGTGCACGATACGCCGCTGATCGCCGTCAACCATCTCGAGGCGCATGCGCTGACGCCGCGGTTGAGCGGCGCGCTGGGGTTTCCCTACTGCCTGTTCCTCGCTTCCGGCGGCCATACCCAGATCGTCGCCGTGCTCGGCGTCGGCCACTATGTGCGGCTCGGCACCACCGTCGACGACGCGATGGGCGAGGCTTTTGACAAGGTGGCAAAAATGCTGGGCCTGCCGTATCCGGGCGGCCCCGAGGTCGAACGCGCCGCCAGCCGGGGCGATGCGAGGCGGTTCGCCTTTCCGCGACCGATGCTCGGCCGCCCCGATGCCAATTTCTCGCTGTCGGGATTGAAAACCGCGGTGCGTAACGAAGCCAGCCGGCTGGCGCCGCTGGAGCCGCAGGATATCAGCGATCTCTGCGCCGGCTTTCAGGCGGCGGTGCTGGAATCGACGGCGGATCGGCTGGGCGTTGGCCTGAACCTGTTTCGCGAGCAGCTCGGGCCGCCACAGGCGCTGGTCGCCGCCGGCGGCGTCGCCGCCAATCACGCCATCCGCGGCGCGTTGCAGGAGGTCGCTGCCAAAGCCCAGACCACGCTGATCATTCCGCCGCCGGCGCTCTGCACCGACAATGGCGCGATGATCGCATGGGCCGGGGCAGAGCGAATGGCGATCGGATTGACGGATGCGATGGACGCACCACCCCGCGCGCGCTGGCTGCTCGATGCCAATGCCACGGCGCCGGCGGGTTTTGCCAACAGCCGCGCAGGCTTTTAAAGAACCTCGTGAGAGAACCACGCCGCGAGCTTACCTCAACCTCTCCCCGCCAACGCGGGGCGAGGGAGCACATTGAGGCTTCACGATGTTGGCATTCAAGTCGGTAGGCGTGATCGGCGCGGGCGCCTGGGGAACGGCGCTTGCCGGCGTCGCGGCGCGGGCCGGGCGCGATGTCGCGCTCTATGCACGCAACGCCGAAACGGCGGCGCGGATGAAGGCGACGCGCGCGAATCCGAAGCTCCCGGGCGCGCGGCTCGATACCGGCGTTGACGTCATCAGCGAGATCGCCGTTGCCGCACGCGCCGACATCATTCTTGTCGCGACGCCGGCGCAACATCTGCGCGAAGCTGCGACGATGCTGGCGCCGCATCTGAGGAAAGCCACGCCGGTGATCGCCTGCGCCAAGGGCATCGAGCGCGGCACGCTTAAATTCATGACCGAGGTGATCGCGGAAGCCGCGCCCGAAGCCGTGCCGGCAATCCTGTCGGGGCCGAGTTTCGCCGACGATGTGGCGCGCGGGCTTCCCACCGCCGTCACGCTGGCGGCAGGCGACGAGGCGCTCGCAGCCGCGCTGGTGCGGGCGCTGGGATCATCGACGTTTCGGCCCTATCACACGACCGACGTCCGCGGCGTCGAGATCGGCGGCGCCGCCAAGAACGTGCTCGGCATCGCGGCCGGCATCGTGTCAGGACGCGGGCTTGGCGCGAGCGCAGCCGCCGCCCTCACAACGCGCGGTTTCGCCGAACTGTTCCGCTTCGGC
>NZ_JBAVNZ010000539.1:0-3360 GCF_049691595.1 Bradyrhizobium sp. | reverse complement strand
ATCGAAGATCTGTCGGTCTATTCGGTCGATTTCCGCATCGCATCGGCGATGCTGATCGTGCACAGCATCGTTGGAACGGGCCTTTTTGCGCGGCTCTACGGCATGCCATCGCGGCTGTATGATCGTTTTCTAAGTTTCTATCTGGCGGCGATCGCGATGCTGGCCGTTGCCATCGTCGCGTCATATCCCTTTCTCGTCGGCTACTTGCAGTTTCGCTCGCTCGGAACCGACAATATCCACAGAGCCGTCGGACTGTTTCCGATCGTGATGCTTCAGGTCTACGCCTGGGGAGCCTGGGCATCGCTTGAGATTCGACTCGCACGGACCAGGCGCTCGGCGCCGGCCGCCAGAAGGAGCATTGTTCTCATGGTCGCGGTCGCAGCGCTGCTGGTCGGTCTCGGCATGCGGGGGCTGCTCAACTTGCGCGTCTGCGCGATACTGGTTGCCCTGCAGATGGTCGGCGGCGTCGCTATTCAGCTCCGGACGCTGTGGCGGCGCGGCGCAAAGATGCCGCGTACGACGGCTGCGATCACATTCGGTGTTGTTTTGATTACCCTGTGCGGCTGGTTTATACAGACAATATGACTCGCGACATGCCGCAACACGCCTCGTCAGGCTGGAGCACAAAACCGCAATGCTGATTGTGTTTCGAGCAGATGCCGATCCCGCCATCGGAGGCGGCCACGTCATGCGTTGCCTGACGCTGGCCGCGGAAATGCAGCAACGCGGCGCGGATGTGGTTTTTCTCTGCAAGGAGGAAACCACCGACACTGTTCCGGCTCTGGCCCGCTCCGGGATCACCTGTCTCGCCGCCGATCAACACGATTGGAACGACGCCATTGCCGCCGGAAAATATTGCGGCAAGCGGGTCAACCTGATCGTCGTCGACACCTATCGGCTTGGTTACGAGTTCGAGCGATCATTGCGTCGTCATTCATGCCCGGTCCTCGTTATCGATGACGCGCCGAATCGCCGGCACCATTGCGACCTTCTCCTAGATATGACGCTTGACCGGGCTGCCGCCGATTACGCCAATGTGATCCCGGCGCATTGTCGCGTACTCGCGGGTTCTTCGTACGCACTTCTGCGCGGCGAGTTCGGCGAACTCCGAAGCCAATCCCTCGCGCGGCGTAAGGCGTCTTCGACCCCGAAATCCGTGTTCATTTCACTGGGGCTGACCGATATCGGCGGACAGACCGCGGCGATCGCCCGCATGCTCGCCAGCGACAGCTGGCTGGAGCGGATTGTGGTCGTGACCGGCCCGACTACCCCCACTTTTCGAGATATCAAAGGACTTGAGGGCGAAGCACCCCGGATACGTGTATGCGTCGATCCGCCCGATATCGCCGAACTCATGGCGGATGCGGACCTCGCCATTGGTACGCCGGGAACCTCCTGTTGGGAGCGCTGTTGTCTGGGCCTTCCATCGATCATGCTCGTGGTCGCACAGAATCAGGTCGATAACGCCCACGCGCTGGAACAGGCCGGCGCGGCGCGGGTGTTGCCGCTCTCCTCCGATTCCGCGTCTTCGATTTCCAGGATCGTACGAGAGCTTGCAGAAACGCCGAACCAACTTGCGCAAATGTCGCGAAATGCCGCGAAAATCTGCGATGGCGACGGCGCCTTCCGCGTCGGTTGCGCCATCGATGAACTGGTCTTGCCAGATTCAACCGGGCAACTGACGCTTCGCGCCGCCACGGCAGACGATAGTCGACGGCTCTGGCTTTGGCGCAACGAGCATGGCGCGCGCAACATGTCTCCGGACCAGCGTCCGGTAGCTTGGGAAGCTCACTCTAGATGGCTAACCGCTCGCCTCGCTGATGCGGACACCATGATTTTTATTGTTGAGACAAACGGAAGGCCTTGCGGCAGTGTTCGTTTTCACGTTGAACAGACAAAAAACGCCTCAGTTAGTATCGCAATGGCCCGTCACGTCCGTGGCAAGGGGTACGGCGCGGCCGCACTCGACTCGGCCTGTCAGGCGGTGTTCAAGCAGCAATTTTGCGATCGCATCGAGGCCCGAGTAAAGCGCGAAAATATCGCTTCGCAAAAAATTTTCGAAAAGTGCGGATTTCTAACCGTAGGAACCGATGCGGTCTATCTTTTTTATCGCCGGATGCGCCCGGTAGATGCCAAACCCAATGGCAGCGTTGCCCGGCAAGCCCGATGACGCGGTACACTTGTTTGAGCTCCCACAACTGCTGCGGAACGACGTGTCGTCACCGTTGGTTCAAGGGTATAGAATCGATTTTGAGACGAAGCTTGGGGATTGCGTGCCTGCAAGGGCGATACGCGAAACGTTCTGCGCCGAAGGTCGTCCTGCGAGATGTTCGCGCGATGCGGAGCTCGACTTCCGAACTTGCGGCCGCCAAGCATTATGTGTCGAGGTAGAACTATGAGCCAGAGCCCGGAATTCGAGATCGCGGGGCGGAAAATCGGGCCCGACCACCCGCCCTATATTATCGCCGAGCTGTCGGCGAACCATAATGGACAGCTTTCCAAAGCCCTGGAGTTGATCGAGGCCGCCGCCGCGACCGGCGCGGATGCGATCAAGATCCAGACCTATACCGCCGACACCATGACCATTCCCCACGATAGCCCCGAGTTCCAGATCAAGGGCGGCCTGTGGGACGGCTATCAGCTTCATCAGCTCTACAAGCAAGCCTACACGCCGTTTGAATGGCACGCGGAGTTGTTTGCGAAAGCGCGCGACATCGGGATCACGATTTTTTCGACCCCGTTCGACGAAACCGCCGTCGACCTGCTCGCAGGACTGGACGCTCCCGCCTACAAGATCGCATCCTTCGAAGTCATCGACCTGCCGCTGATCAAATATGTCGCCAGGCGCGGCAAGCCGATGATCATTTCGACCGGCATGGCCAATCTCGGCGAGATTCAGGAAGCGGTCGAAACCGCCCGAAGCAACGGCGCTGGCGGCCTGGCCTTGCTGCATTGTACCAGCGCCTATCCTGCCCCGATCGAGCAGGCCAACGTGCGCACGGTATCGCATCTCGGACAGGCATTCGGCGTGGTGTCCGGCCTTTCCGACCATGCGCCAGGGTCGGCCGCGTGCGTCGCCTCGACGGTGCTGGGCGGCTCTATCATTGAAAAGCATTTTACGATTGCGCGGGCGGAGGGCGGGCCGGATGCGGCGTTTTCGCTTGAACCGGACGAATTCAAGAAGCTGGTCGATGATTGCAAGTCCGCATGGTCCGCGCTGGGCTCGGTCGGCTACAGCCTTGCCGAGAGCGAGCGGGCCAATACGCGGTTCCGGCGTTCCATCTACGCGGTCAAGCCCATCAAGGCTGGACAGACCCTGACAGCCGACAACGTTCGGTCGATCCGACCGGGATTCGGCCT
>NZ_JBAVNZ010000538.1:0-8669 GCF_049691595.1 Bradyrhizobium sp. | reverse complement strand
GCTGCTCGCCGGGCTTGACCTCGTTCAGAGCCCGTTCGAGTTTCTCGCGAAACAACGCGCGGTTGGGCAAGTCGGTCAGCACATCGTAATGCGCCAGATGGGCGATCTTCTCCTCGGCGCGTTTGCGCGCGGTGATGTCTTCGATGGTGGCGACCCAGCCGCCGGCCTTGAGCGGCCGGTTGACGATCTCGATCGCCCTGCCGCCCGGCGCCTCGGTGATCTGACGCGTGCCCTTGCCGAGAGAAACGTTGCGTATGATGGCGTTGCAGAACTCGTCGATGTCGCCGTCGAAGGATCCGGTCTCCTTTCGATGCGCGATCAATCTGCGCAGGGTGCAGCCCGGTTTGGCGACTTCCGGCGACAGCCCGAACATCTCGATATAGGGCTGGTTGCAGATGATGATCCGCGCCGATGCATCGTAGAGCACGAGGCCCTGCGGGATATTGTTGACGGCGATCCCGAGATGACGGCGCTCCGCCGCCAGCCTGTCATCGGACACGCGATGGCGTTGCAGCAGCAGGCAGACGATGGCAGCGAGCATGGCGGCGACGACGAGCAGCAATCGTTCGCGATCGCTCAAGGCCGTCATCGCGGCGGCGGACAGAAGCGCGGCGGACAACGCCACGCACGCGATCAGCCACCTGACCGTTCCGGCAGGCTTCGCAGGGTCACCCGACAGTTGATGGCCGCTATCGATACGCACCGTTTGCCTCCCCAGCACAACAGAGTTACGCACGACAAATGGAAGGTGCGTTACGACTTGCGGTTAGGATTCGGTTACCGGGGTCGGATGCCCGCGCCATTCGACCGCGTCCCACCGGCGGTTGCCGCCCGCGGCCTCTTCGTGTAAATGGTAAACGACCGGTTAAGCGTCCGCGGCTAGCCCAAGGATTGCGAAAACCCCCGTTTTTCAACGCGAACCCGCCGCCGATCGGCGCAATGGTAACCTTCGAAAACCAATCCTTCCCAAAACGCCACCTGTTTGGCGATCCCGGCTTAACCGTTTCTCCAATCCCGTTGCGGCATGGTGAACCCCGACCAGATTCATGACATGCCGGGTTGAGAATAGTGACATCCTTCGGACGTGTGATTTCGGTGCGCGGCTCCCTCGCCCGGCTCGGGCTTCTGGCGACGAGCCGGACGCCCGCCTCGGAAATTCGCGCAACCGTCGGCCGCTTCATCAGCATTCGCTGCACGAGTTCCACCATCGTCGCCATGATCACGGAAGTGTCGTGCGAGAATCTGCCGACCTCGGACAATTACATCGCCAGCGCCTCGGTCGATCTGCTCGGTGAAATCCTCGGCGGCGAACGTCCGAAATTCCAGCGCGGCGTCACCAATTATCCGACCATCGGCGATGCCGTCGAGCTGATCTCCAATCAGGAGCTGCGCACGATCTACGCGCCGAGCGGATCGGACCAGATCGATGTCGGCACCTTGCAGCAGGACCCCTCGGTCACGGCCTATGTCGATGTCGAGGAAATGCTCTCCAAGCACTTTGCCGTGCTCGGTTCGACCGGCGTCGGCAAATCGACCGGCGTGTCGCTGCTGCTGAACGAAATCCTCAAGTCGCGCCCGAACCTGCGGATCTTCCTGCTCGACGTTCACAACGAGTATGGCCGCTGCTTCGGCGAACGCGCGCTGGTGCTCAACCCGCGAAATCTGAAGCTGCCGTTCTGGCTGTTCAACTTCGAGGAAATCGTCGACGTGCTGTTCGGCGGCCGCCCCGGCGTGCCGGAAGAACTGGATATTCTCGCCGAAGTCATTCCGCTGGCGAAGGGCATCTACACCCAGTACCAGAACGCCGATCGCCTCACGTTGAAGCGCGTCGACCCCAAGACGGTCCGCTACACCGTCGACACGCCGGTGCCCTATCGGCTGGTCGACCTGATTTCGCAGATCGACGAGCGCATGGGCAAGCTGGAAAACCGCGCCTCGCGCATCACCTATCACAAGCTGATTTCGCGCATCGAGACCGTGCGCAACGACCCCCGCTACGCCTTCATGTTCGACAACGCCAATGTCGGCGGCGACACCATGGCGGAAGTCATCAGCCATCTGTTCCGCCTGCCCGCCCTTGGCCGGCCGATGACCGTGATGCAGCTCGCCGGCTTTCCCGCCGAAGTGATCGATTCCGTGGTGTCGGTGCTGTGCCGCATGGCGTTCGATTTCGGCCTGTGGAGCGACGGTGTCTCGCCGCTGTTGTTCGTCTGCGAGGAGGCGCACCGTTACGCCTCCGCCGACCGCAGCATCGGCTTCGGGCCGACCCGCAAGGCGGTCTCGCGCATCGCCAAGGAAGGCCGCAAATACGGCGTCTATCTCGGCCTCGTCACCCAGCGTCCGGCCGAGCTCGACGCCACCATCATTTCCCAGTGCAACACCTTGTTTACGATGCGGCTCGCCAACGAGCGCGACCAGTCGCTGCTGCGCTCGGCGGTCTCCGATGCCGCGGCGAACCTGCTGTCCTTCGTTCCCTCGCTCGGCACCCGCGAAGTGCTGGCCTTCGGCGAAGGCGTGGCGCTGCCGACCCGGCTGCGCTTCAAGGAAGTTCCCGCGCATCAGCTACCGCGCATCGAGGCCACGATTGCGACCGCGCCGTCGGTCACCGCCGGCCACGACACGCATTTCGTCGGCGCTGTGCTGGAGCGCTGGCGCGGCGCCACCTCGCACCGCGACGCGCCCAACGACCCCGCCACCAGCGAACGGCCCGCCGCGCGGCCGGTTGCGGTCGAAGCACCGATGCTGCAGCCATCGATGGGGCTCGATCCCGATCGCTTCTCGCTGCTGAAAAAGCCGCTGCGCTAGCGGCTTTCACCACCACAACGCCGCTGCGCTTTGCGGCGGAGCCGCCATCGATTATGGTTCGGAACCGGCCGCATCGCGCGGCTCAAGCCGGAACCCTGCCATGACGCAGCCGATCGCCACCCGCTTCCCGACCCCCTCCCTCGACCAGCTGCCGGACGATATCCGCGCCCGCATCCAGGCGGTGCAGGAGAAATCCGGCTTCGTCCCCAACGTCTTCCTGACGCTGGCCTGGCGGCCGGAAGAATTTCGCGCCTTCTTTGCCTATCACGACGCGCTGATGGACAAGGACGGCGGACTGACCAAGGCCGAGCGCGAGATGATCGTGGTGGCGACCTCCAGCGCCAATCAGTGTCATTATTGCGTGATCGCCCATGGCGCGATCCTGCGCATCCGCGCCAAAAATCCGCAAATCGCCGACCAGATCGCCGTCAACTACCGTAAGGCGGACATCACCCCGCGCCAGCGCGCCATGCTCGATTTCGCGATGAAGGTGAGCCGCGAGGCCAACGAGATTTCCGAGCAGGATTTCGCCGCGGTGGCCGCCCAAGGTTTCACCGACGACGACATCTGGGATATCGCGGCGATCGCGGCGTTCTTCGCGCTGTCGAACCGGATCGCCAACGTCACCGCGATGCGCCCGAACGACGAGTTTTACATGATGGGGCGGCTGCCGAAATAGGGTGCGCGCTCCAACCTGCGGCAGCCGCGCGTCTGCCTAATCGTCCGATGCCGGGCCGCACCAGCCGGGCAGATAGACCGCGTCCTTGCTCCTGGCGAAGGCCAGGCCCTCCTCCATCGCCTTGGCGAAATTGTCTTCCACTCGCTTGCGCGAGATTTTCCGGCGCAGGAAGTCCGCCCACAGGAATTCGCTGAACGGCGTCGTGTCCTTGGCAAAACCGCCGGCGCGGCGCAACTCGCCGGCGAGGCTGCGGAACGGATCGTCCTTGAGGCCGGCCACCGATTTGGGCAGATCCCGGAAATGCCGGCGCTCGCCGTTGGCGTCGTAGGGATAGGCCCATCGCTTGTTATCCATCACGCCCCAGAACGCATCGCGCTGGACCATGGTGAGATCGCCGATCACGCTCACCAGGATATCCTTGACGCCTTCGTCATGCAGCGCGCGCGTCAGATGGTGGTGGTCGACCACATAGTGCCGCCCGTCAGGCCCGAGAACCACCGGGATCATGTGCTTGCCGAGCAGCTCGGCGCGCTTCTTGTCCGATTTGTGCTCGCGCCAGCGCTTGCGCTTTTCCTTTACCTCCCGCATGCCGACCGTCATCTGGGTCGGACGCAGCGAGAGGATCGGGACCGGCTTGAGAATCGGTTCGCGCGTGTTCGCCATGACTTGAACCCCCGTGCCTGACCGGCAAAAATCCCTCTGCGGCCGGTCTGATTATGTCATGATGGCGCGGGCGGTAAATGCCTGCCCGAAGCCGCGCCCAACGGATTTGCAAGAGACTGAATGCATGGCCAAGAGCCCGAACGAACGAATGCCGAGAACCCGCGTCGTGCGCTTTGGCGGCCGCGAAATCATCACCGAAGGCCTGAACCTCAATTTCTGGGCCGACATCAGCCATCGCTGCATGACGGCGTCCTGGCCGGCCTTCATCGCCGGCGCGGCACTGGTGTTCCTCGCCTTCAACGCGGTGTTCGCATCTCTCTACTGGCTCGGAAATCAGCCGATCTCCAGCGTGCCCGGCGGCAACTACATCGACTATCTCTATTTCAGCATCGAGACGCTTTCGACGGCCGGTTATGGCGACATGCATCCGCAGACCCATTACGGGCATTTCATCGCAACGGTCGAGCTGTTCACCGGCATCTTCTCGATGTCGCTGATGACCGGGCTGATTTTCGCCCGCTTCTCCCGGCCGAACGCACGGCTGCTGTTCGCCGAAAATCCGGTGATTTCCGATCATGACGGCCAGCCGACGCTGATGATCCGTCTTGCCAACGAGCGCCACAACATCATCAGCAACGCCACCGCCAGATTGTGGCTTTTGAAGAATATCGTCAGCCGCGAGGGCCAGCCGTTCCGGCGCTTCTACGAACTGCCGTTGATACGAAACGAGAGCCCGGCGCTTGCCCTGAGCTGGACGCTGTTCCACGTCATCGACGAAAACAGTCCGCTTCACGGCCTCAACGCCAACGACCTCGAGGCCATCAACATCTCGCTGGTGCTGGTGGTGTCCGGCTATGACGTCGTTGCGGCGCAAACGGTGCATGCGCGAAAGTCGTACGATCATCCCGAGGTCCGTTTTGGGCACCGCTATGCGGAAATCCTCAGCACCACCGACGACGGCCGCCTCCGAATCGACTACAGCCGGTTCCATCAGACCTTCGAGGAATGAATACCACCTCCGCGTGTGCCAACATTTGATGTGAGAAGCGCGGGCGCACGTGATAGACAGAGACAAACGCCTCCGGACTGACAGCAGTGAAAACCCAGCGGCCCATTACCCGGGATGACGAGCATGTCGTGCTCAAGTTCCGGCCGCGCACGTCGGCCTGTCCGCCGGGCCGCCGCGAGGAGTCGGGCGACCAGGCCCGGACAAGCCCGGCGGCGAACGACCTGTCCCGCTACGCGCGGCCGGGCGACGAGCCGGACGATTTTCGCCATCGCATGCTGGCGAATATCGCGGCCTTTGCCTTCGCCGTGGCGCTGACGGCGATCGGGATATGGCTCGCCATGAGCATCGCCGATCTTCGCAAAACCCAGGATTGCGTGTTGATGGGCCGCCATGACTGCGCCAGAATCTCCGGGCTGCCCCGAGGCTAACATGCGGAGCGCAAACGACTATTTTGGCGCCTCAAACGGCCCGCCGGGGACGGCCAAGCTCCATTGAACTCAAGCCTGCGCTCCGATATACGGGCACACCACTCCCGCCGGGGAAACGGGGCATTCCGGGGCGACGCGCCCGCCTCCTCCAAGCTGTTCCGGAATTTCTCTCCAAAATATCAAAGGCTTAATGATGTCTTCCACATACGATCAGATCGCCAATATTATCGCTGAGACCTGCGACATTCCGCGCGACACGATCAAGCCGGAGAGCCATGCCATCGACGATCTCGGGATCGATAGTCTCGACTTCCTCGACATCGCCTTTGCGATCGACAAGGCGTTCGGCATCAAGATGCCGCTGGAGAAGTGGACCCAGGAGGTCAACGACGGCAAGGCCACGACCGAACAGTACTTCGTGCTCAGAAACCTCGCCGACCGCATCGACGAGCTGGTCGCAGCCAAGAATGCGGGCGCGGGCACGGGCTCGTAATCGCCCGCCATGCAGCTTGAATATTTTCAACTGATCGATCGCATCGTCGACCTCAACATCGGCGCGAAGACGATTACGGTCGAGGCGCAGGTCCCCCCTCCGACGCACACCATCTTCGAGGGGCATTTCCCCGGCTATCCGATCATGCCCGGCGTCCTGCTGACGGAAGCCATGGCGCAAAGCGCGGGCTGGCTGTTGCTTGGCCTGATGAAATTCGAGCGCATGCCGTTCCTGGCGATGATCAAGGAAGCCAAGATGCGGGGTTTCGTCAGTCCCGGCGAGCTTTTGACGATTGACGCCAAAGTAGAGCATGAAGGTTCGGGCTTTGCGGTCACCTCCGCGAAGGCACGGGTCGGCAAGGAATTGAAGTGCAACGCCGAGCTGACCTTCCGCCATATCCCGTTCCCCCACCCTGACTTGCGCGTGCACATGGACGCGATGGCCAACAGGATCGGCTTTCCGCTACAGGCGCTGACGCCATGACCGGTCGGAAGGAAGTCTGGATCACCGGCATCGGCATCGTGTCGTCGCTCGGCGAAGGGCTGGACGCGCATTGGGATGCGCTGAACGCCAAACGGATCAATGTCGACGACAAGCGCTTTGCGCCCTACATCGTGCATCCGCTGGCGCCCGTCAGTTTCGACGCCCAGATCCCGAAAAAGGGCGACCAGCGCCAGATGGAGGCCTGGCAGCGCATCGGCACCTATGCCGCCGGACTCGCGCTGGATTCTGCCGGAATCAAGGGCAATCAGGAAATCCTCGGCCGCACCGACATGATCGTCGCCGCCGGCGGCGGCGAGCGCGACATCGCGGTCGATGAGGCGATCCTGAGCGCCGACGCGAAGGGCAATTCGGGTCCGGGTTTTCTCAACGAACGGCTGATGAACGATTTGAGGCCGACGCTGTTTCTGGCCCAGCTCTCCAACCTGCTCGCCGGCAACATCGCGATCGTCCATGGCGTATCCGGAACCTCGCGCACCTTCATGGGCGAGGAAGCCGCGAGTATCGACGCGGCGCGGATTGCGCTGGCGCGGATCGAATCCGGTCAGAGCGACATCGCGCTGGTTGGCGCCGCGCATAATGGCGAACGCCAGGATTTGCTGGTACTCTACGAATTCGGTGACTTCAACCTGACCGGCAAGTTCGCGCCGGTCTGGGCACGTCAGGAAAACAGCGGCTTTGCGCTTGGCTCCGCCGGCGTTTTCCTGGTGCTGGAATCCAGCGAGCACGCCGAAGCCCGCGGCGCCAGGCCCTATGCAAAACTGACCAGGGTGGTCGCCGACCTCGCACAGCGCAAGCAGGCGGGAGCAGTGACGAGATCGCTGGAAGCGCTGTGGCGAAAACTTGGCATTGTCGCCGAGAGCGGCGCCCTGATCACTGGCGCAACCGGCGTCGAACCGGTGACGTCGGAAGAAAAGGCATTCCTGCGCCAGCACGCAGGCTTCGCGGTGCGCGCAACGGGAACGACATTCGGCCATACGCTGGAAACCCAGTTTCCGCTCGGGCTCGCGCTCGCCGCGCTTTCGATCTCGCGTGGCGCGCTGTTTCCGCCGAACGACCCGACCGGACTTGAGGTTGAAAAGTCCGGACCGCCAACCCAGATTGTGGTGGTCGGAGCCGGTCACTGGCAGGGCGAAGGCATGGCGCTGGTCGAGGCGGTCAAGTAAGGCGCGATCCGGAAAACCGGACACTGGTTTTCCGACCGGATCGGGCTCGCGAAATGAAGCAGGCGCTCCGGCGCATAGTATCATCGGCGGGGAAACCATGGCGACACCACGCGATAAATTCGGCAGGCCGATCGTTGTCGTGACCGGCATGGGCGTGGTCACGTCGCTGGGCGCCGGCAAGACGGACAATTGGGCGAAGCTGACCGCGGGCGAATCCGGCATCCGGACTGTCACGCGTTTTCCGGTCGATGGCCTGAAAACCACGATGGCGGGCACGGTCGATTTCGTCACCGTCGATCCGTTCTCCTCGACCGGTCTTTCCGAACGTCTTGCAGAGATCGCAACCGAGGAAGCGCTGGAACAGGCCGGCATCGGCAGCAAAGGTAATTTTCCCGGACCGCTGTTTCTCGCAGTGTCGCCCGTCGAGGTGGAGTGGCCCCAGCGTCTTGAACTGGGACGCGCGGTCGGACAGACCGAAATCGGCTATCCGGACTTGCTGCGCGCCAGCGGCGGCGGCAAGTTCGCCGCCTACCATCATCGTTTCATGTTCGGCTCGGTGGCGGCTCACCTGGCCGAAACCTTCGGCACCAAGGGTTCGCCGATTTCGCTCTCCACGGCCTGCGCCTCCGGCGCGACCTCGATCCAGCTCGGCGTCGAGGCGATCCGCCGCGGCGAGGCCGATGCCGCGCTCTGCGTTGCCACCGAGGGCTCGGTCAATGCGGAAGCCCTGGTCCGGTTTTCGCTGTTGTCGGCGCTGTCGACGCAAAACGACCCGCCGCAGGCCGCCTCAAAACCGTTCTCGAAGAACCGCGACGGCTTCGTCATGGCGGAAGGCGCCGGCGCGCTGGTGCTCGAAAGCTATCAGTCCGCGATGGCGCGCGGCGCGCCGATCCTCGGCGTCCTCGCCGGCTGCGGCGAGCTGACC
>NZ_JBAVNZ010000537.1:0-2278 GCF_049691595.1 Bradyrhizobium sp. | reverse complement strand
GTCGGTATGGGGACCTACGAACGGGATCATCTCCTGCATGTAGCGGCGCGACAGGGCTTCCAGTTCGCGTTTGGAGATCGTCGAGAGATCGACCTTGATGCCGCCCTTGGCGCCGCCATAGGGCAGGCCGACCAATGCGCATTTCCAGCTCATCCAGATCGCCAGCGCGGCGACCTCGCCGATATCGACCGAGGGCGCAAACCGCGTGCCGCCCTTGGTCGGTCCGAGCGTGAGGTGGTGCTGCACGCGATAGCCCTCGAATACCGCGACCGTACCGTCGTCGCGGTGGATCGGGCAGGAGATGGTGATCGCCCGCTTTGGCAGCAGCAGCCGGTCGCGCTCGTCCTCGGGTATTTCAAGATGATTGGCGATCACATTGAACTGATTCGCCGCCATATCGAACACCGGACCTGAATAAACCGTCATCGTCCCCCCTTTGCTGTCGCGCCGCCAGAAACTCCGAACTGCGGTCCGGTTGTTATCGGCAGCATGCGAGCGTTACCCCGGCATGGTCGTAGTCTGCCCGCATTCCCATCTCAAGCTGCAAGCGCGGCACACTTGTGAATAATTTTGGCGAATGCCCGTGATTTCCCGGTGCTAGGCTGCCGGGCCGGCCGGGACCACCCTTCAGCCCATGACGGAAAGCGAATGCAGGCCCTCTTCATCGGACAGACCTATATCGACGTCACCTTCATCACCGACCACATGCCGACCGGCGATGAGAAGCATGTGGCGTCCGCCTACGCGGTCTCCTTCGGCGGCAACGCCGTCACGGCGGCGTTCTGCTGCGCCAAGCTCGGCATCGTGCCCGACCTGATCGCCACCGTGGCCAACGACTGGCTGGGGCGGATGTTTCAGGATATGAGCGCCAAGTACGGGATCTCGATCCATCCGCGCAAGGTCAACTCCTCGTCGCTGTCCTTCATCATGCCGAAGGACGGCAAACGCGCGATCGTGCGCTGCCGCGACGACGAGCATATTCATCCCTTCCCGATCCTGAATCTCAAAGGCTGCCGCGCGCTGCATCTCGACGGTCACCAGCCGGATGCGGCGATCCACTACGCCAGACTTTGCCGCGAGGCCGGCATCCTGACCTCGCTCGACGGCGGCGGGCTGCGCACCAATACCCATGAATTGCTGGAGTTCATCGACGTCGCCATCGTCGCCGAGCGGCTATGCGAGCAGATGGACAAGACACCGGAAGCGATGCTGGATTATCTCAGGAGCCGCGGCTGCCGGGTCGGCGGCGTCACCATGGGCGAAAAGGGCCTGCTGTGGTATGAGGAGACCGGCGCGGTTCGCGCGCTGCCCGCGCTGGCGATCCCGCGCGAGCGCGTGCTCGACACCAACGGCGCCGGGGACGTGTTCCACGGCGCCTATGTCTATTCCTATCTGAGCCATCCCGGCAAGAGCTGGCAGGATCATTTCGAGTTTGCGCGCGCGGCGTCGACCTACAAGATCCAGCGTCTCGGCAACGAGGCCGGGCTGCCGACCCTTGCCGACATCGAGGCCGTCAGGCAGGAGTTTCAGGTCGGGGCCTGACGGCGCTGCGGTTTAGACATCAGCGAAGAGACTTTGGGAGAATGGACGTGGGACGGGTTTTCGTCGCCGGCAGCATCAACATGGACGTGGTGGCGACGGCCGAGCGGCATCCGCGGATCGGCGAGACCGTCGCCGGGCAAGCGGTGCTGTATTTTCCCGGCGGCAAGGGCGCGAACCAGGCGGTCGCGGCCGCAAAACTGGGCGCACCGACCACGCTGATCGGCCGGCTTGGCACTGATGCGTTCGGACAGGCATTGAAGACCTTCCTCGCCGAACAAGGTATCGACCTCGCCTTCGTCAAGGATACCGCGGAGGCTCACACCGGGACGGCCATCATAACCCTCGCCAATGCCGACAATACCATTGTCGTGGTTCCCGGCGCCAATGCGATGGTCGAAGCCATCGATGTCGCGGCCCCGGTTCTGGCCAAAGGCGACGTCGCGGTCAGCCAGTTCGAAATTCCGCTGGCGACGATTGCCGCCTTCCTCAGGCGGGCGCGCGCGGCCGGCGCGACCACGATGCTCAATCCGGCGCCGGCAAACGAATTCGGCGGCGAGTTGCTCGACCTCGCCGATATCCTGATCCTCAACGAAACCGAGCTCGCCCTGCTCTCCGGCATCGAGCTCCGCGACAGCGACGATTCGGCGCGCTTCATCGAAGCGGCGCGTCATATCCCGATGCCAGGGGACAAAATCGTCTGCGTGACGCTGGGCAGGCGCGGCGTGCTGGCGCTGAT
>NZ_JBAVNZ010000536.1:0-5480 GCF_049691595.1 Bradyrhizobium sp. | reverse complement strand
AGGCCGGCTTCAAGGTCGAAG
Organism: Bradyrhizobium sp.; assembly: GCF_049691595.1. Taxonomy (GTDB): domain Bacteria; phylum Pseudomonadota; class Alphaproteobacteria; order Rhizobiales; family Xanthobacteraceae; genus Bradyrhizobium. The sequence goes on along the minus strand of NZ_JBAVNZ010000536.1, from coordinate 5,459 downwards.
TTGCCACGCCCAAGCGCGGCGAAAAGAAGGAGCTGGTCACGCATGCGCTGACCAACGCGCGCGAAGCGCTCGGCCGCAAGCTCGCCGACACCGCGACCCAGGGCCGCCTGCTGCAGGGGCTGGTCACCACGCTCGGATTGCCGCACCCGCCCAAGCGCATCGAAGTCTATGACAACAGCCACATCCAGGGCACCAACGCGGTCGGCGCCATGATCGTGGCCGGACCGGACGGTTTTATCAAGAACCAGTACCGCAAGTTCAACATCAAGTCCGAGGGCCTGACCCCCGGCGACGATTACGCGATGATGCGCGAGGTGCTGGAACGGCGCTTCAAGCGGCTGCTGAAGCCCGCGGAAAGCGACGCAACCAAGGCCGACGACGATTCGTTTCCGCAATGGCCCGATCTGGTCATCATCGACGGCGGCCGGGGCCAGCTCAATGCCGTCCGGCAGATCTTCGAAAGCCTCGGGCTGACGCAGGTCTCGCTGCTGGCGGTGGCAAAAGGGCCCGACCGCGACGCCGGCCGCGAGACGCTGTTCATGCCGGACCGCGAGGCCATCAAGCTCGAGCCGCGCGACCCGGTTCTGTATTTCATCCAGCGGATGCGCGACGAGGCGCATCGCTTCGTGATCGGCTCGCACCGCAAGCTGCGCAAGAAGGACATCCGCGAAGCCGGATTGCAGGAAATTCCGGGCATCGGCCCGTCACGCAAACGTGCCTTGCTGCACCACTTCGGAACGCTGAAGGAGATCGAGCGGGCCTCGATCGCCGACCTCGGCAAGGTCCCCGGCGTCAGCGCCGAAAGCGCCCGCAAGATTTTCGAGTTTTTCCACGCGCAACCGGGTTAAACGGGGTTTTGAGTCATCAGGGCGTCGCCGGCGGCAGACCATGTTGAGCGCCCCGGTTGACCTTCACGCCGGAGCGGTATTGGTAAGACGGATGAACATCGCGACCACCAGGGGACCGGCCAAGAGCCTGTCGCTGCCGAATATCCTGACCTACGCCCGTATCGCCGCCATTCCGGTGGTGGTCGGCTGCGTCTTCGCGCAATCCGTCATGGACGGCCCGCTGTGGCTGCGCTGGGTGGCGCTGGCCGTATTCATCGCGGCCGGCGTCACCGATTATCTGGATGGCTATTATGCGCGAATCTGGGGCCAGCAGTCGGCGTTTGGCCGGATGCTCGATCCGATCGCCGACAAATTGCTGGTCGCCTCCTGCCTGTTGATGCTGGCGGCGGACAACAGCATCCATGGCTGGACGCTGTGGGCCGCCATCGTGATCCTGTGCCGCGAGATCCTGGTGTCGGGCCTGCGCGAATATCTCGCGGCGCTGCGGGTCAGCGTCCCCGTCACCAAGCTCGCGAAGTGGAAGACCACCGTTCAGCTGGTTGCGATCGGTTTCTTGATCGCCGGCGAGGCGGGCGAGCAGTTCCTGGCCGTCACCACCCTGATCGGGATCGTCCTGCTGTGGACGTCGGCGATCCTCACGATCTATACCGGCTGGGACTATTTTCGCGCCGGCATCCATCACCTCATCAAGGAGGATGAGGGATGAAGGTCAAATACTTCGCCTGGGTGCGCGAACGGATCGGCAAGTCCGAAGAAACCGTCGAGCCGCCGCCGGAGGTCCGAACCGTGGACGATTTGATCGGCTGGCTGGCGAAGCGCGGCGAGACTTATGCCTATGCCTTCGAGACGCCGAAGGTAATCCGCGCCGCGATCGACCACGCCCATGTCAGGCCCGATGCGATGATCGCCGGCGCCCGCGAGATCGCCTTCTTCCCGCCGATGACCGGCGGCTGAGCCGTCCGATGACCGTTGCCGCGACCATCCGCATCCAGGAAGCCGATTTCGACATCGCGCGGGAGATTGCGGCGCTGACCGAAGGCCGCACCGATATCGGCGCCGTCGTCAGTTTCAGCGGTATCTGCCGGGGCAGCGAGAATGGCGATCCGATCGCGGCGCTGACCCTCGAACATTATCCCGGGATGGCGGAGGCCGAGATCAGGCGCCATGCCGAGGAGGCGACATCGCGCTGGCCGCTGACCGGCCTCACCGTCGTGCACCGGGTCGGCCGCATCACGCCGGGCGAGAACATCGTGCTGGTGCTGGCGGCATCGGCGCACCGGCAGGCGGCATTCCAGGCGGCTGAATTTTTGATGGATTACCTGAAGGCCAGCGCGCCATTCTGGAAACGCGGGGAAACCGCCAAAGGCACGGACTGGGTCGAGGCGCGCGACCATGATGACGCCGCGGCGGCGCGCTGGACCAAATCCTGATGACCAAGCGCAGCAAGCCGGTGGCGACGCGCGGCCGGGCCGTATCGAAATCGCCCAGGGTCGCAGCCGGCGAATTGCTGACATTGCTCGATTTCGTCCGCTATGCCGTCAGCCGCTTCGCCGAGGCCGAACTGGTGTTCGCCCACGGCACCACCGATCCGGTCGCGGAAGCCGCGTTCCTGGTCTGCGAGACGCTGCACCTGCATCCCGAACGGTTCGAGACCTTTGCGACCGCGCGTGTCACCGCCGCCGAGGGAAACAAGCTGCTCGATGTGATCGAGCGCCGCGTCACGACCCGCAAACCCGCCGCCTATCTCGTCAACAAGATCTACATGCGCGGCCTGCCCTTTTACGTCGATGAGCGCACCATCGTGCCGCGTTCCTTCATCGGCGAATTGCTGGACAGCCATTTCGGCGGCGACGGCGCGGAAACCGGTTCGTTGATCGACGATCCCCTGTCGGTGGAAAACCTGCTCGATCTCTGCACCGGTTCGGGTTGTCTTGCGATCCTGGCGAGCCGGAATTTTCCGAATGCCGGGATCGATGCGGTGGATCTTTCAAAGGACGCGCTCGAGGTCGCCGCGCGCAATGTCGGCGATTACGGACTTGAGGCGCGCGTCACGCTGCACCAGGGCGACCTGTTCGGGCCGATCGGCGGCAAGCGCTACGACCTCATCATCGCCAATCCGCCCTATGTCGATGCCGAAGGCATGGCCGGCCTGCCGCGCGAATGCCGCGCCGAGCCGAAACTTGCGTTCGACGGCGGCGCCGACGGGCTGGATATTGTCAGGCGCATCCTGGATCAGGCCGGCCAGCACCTGATGCCGCGGGGCGGGCTGCTGTGCGAAATCGGCCGCGGCCGCGCGCGCCTGGAAGCCGCCTATCCACGATTGCCGCTGCTTTGGCTCGATACCGAGGATTCCGACGGCGAAGCGTTCTGGATCGCGGCCGGCGATCTCTAGGTTGCAGGCCGCGCGACCGCCCGGTTGTGCGGAAATATCGTGGCCGCCGGCGTTCCCGTCCCGCGCCGAAACTGATACCCTGCGGACAACCCAAACGCCTTAAAACTCAGAAGAGGCCCCCATGCTGGACAAGAGCCCCCACCCCGCCGCCGTCAATGTCCCGAACGACCTCGCCGCGCACTGGATGCCGTTCACCGCCAACCGCGCCTTCAAGAAAAACCCGCGGCTGCTCGCCGGCGCCAAGGACATGCATTACTTCACGGTCGATGGCCGCAAGATCATCGACGCCGCCGCCGGCATGTGGTGCTGCAACGCCGGCCACGGCCGCGGCCAGATTTCCTCCGCGATCGCCAGGCAGGCCGAGACGCTGGATTACGCACCGCCGTTCCAGTTCGGCATTCCCCAGGCGTTCGAGCTTGCCAGCCGCATCGCCGATCTCGCGCCCGCCGGCCTCGATCACGTGTTCTTCTGCAACTCCGGTTCGGAGGCCGCCGACACCGCGCTCAAGATCGCGCTGGCCTATCATCAGATCAACGGCCAGGGCACCCGCACCCGCCTGATCGGCCGCGAACGCGGCTATCACGGCGTCGGTTTTGGCGGCACTTCGGTAGGCGGCATCGTCAACAACCGAAAAATGTTCGGCACGCTGCTCGCCGGTGTCGATCATCTGCCGCACACCTACGACCGCGACAAGCAGGCCTTCAGCAAGGGCGAGCCGGAATATGGCGCGCATTTCGCCGACGAACTGGAGCGCCTCGTCAACCTGCACGGCGCCTCTACCATCGCCGCCGTCATCGTCGAGCCGATGGCCGGATCGACCGGCGTGCTGCCGGCGCCGAAGGGCTATCTCAAGCGGCTGCGCGAGATCAGCCAGAAGCACGGCATTCTCCTGATTTTCGACGAGGTCATCACCGGCTTTGGCCGCCTCGGCTTCGCCTTCGCCGCCGAACGCTATGGCGTGGTGCCGGACATGCTGACCTTCGCCAAGGGAATCACCAACGGTGCGGCGCCGATGGGCGGCGTGCTGGTGCGCGACACCATTCACGACGCCTTCATGAGCGGCCCCGAGCATGTGGTCGAGCTGACCCACGGCTACACCTATTCGGCGCACCCGATCGCCTGCGCCGCGGCGCTCGCCACGCTCGACATCTACCGCGACGAAAATCTGTTCGAGCGCGCGGGCAAGCTCGAGCCGAAATTCGCCGACGCGGCGATGTCGCTGAAGGGCGAGCCCAACGTGGTCGACATCCGCACCGTGGGTCTGACCGCCGGCATCGACCTCGCGCCGCGGCCGGACCTGCCGGGAAAACGCGGCTTCGATGCGCTCAACAGCGCATTCCACGACAACGACCTGATGCTGCGCATCGCCGGCGACACCCTGGCGCTGACGCCGCCCTTGATCGTCAGCGAAGACCAGATCGGCGAGATCATCGGCAAGGTCGCCAAGGTGATCCGCGCGGTGGCGTAGATTTTTCTTACATCACGCTGCTCCCGTGTCCCGGACGCAGCGCAGCGCCTCTTTGGCGGTGCGCTGCAGAGCCGGGACCCAAAGCAAACGACCCAAGCAGATGGACCCCGGATCAGCAGCGCACCACGCCGCGAAGGCATAGCGCGTCAAAGACGCGCGTGAACGCGCTGACGGCGCTGCGCTGCATCCGGGGAACGCACCGGCGGACTCCCAACGTTCGACACCTGGACCCTCGGTTTCCGGCCGTCTCAAAACAACACTAGCCACCCGAATCAACATTGGTGATAAGGTTGTGTCGCCGGGGGGAGTTAGCGCGCGCATGATTCGCATTTCGACGATCTTCATCGCCATCTGCATGGTGCTGGTCGCAACTTCCCTTGGTCTTGTGCTGTATTCGGTGGCGGGGATCAGCGGGTCGGAATCCGCGATCGTGGCGCTGACCGCGCTGACCTTCCTGATCCTCTACAACGCCGTCTCGATGCGGCTGCGCGACCGCACCGATGTCGGCGGCCAGATCGCGGACCTTTCGCGCGGCACCGCCGATCTGGCGCGCCAGGTCGCCGAATTCGGACGCAGGCTCGCCGCCATCGAGGGCAAGATGGTGTCGGCGAATTCCGCCGGCGCGGACCGCTTCCAGAACGTGGTCGGGGAAATCAACGAGCTTGGCGTGCTGGTCAAGCAGCTTGCGGTCTCCGTCGCGGGCCACGAGGAAATGCTGGCGGCCGGCGCCGCGGCAGCCGCCTCTCACGTC
>NZ_JBAVNZ010000535.1:0-3988 GCF_049691595.1 Bradyrhizobium sp. | reverse complement strand
GGCCCCCATTGCGCCGACGGTCGCGGTGCTGGAAATGAAGCCTGAGGCGAGGCCCGCGACGGGAAGCCCGAATTTGGTTCCGAGCAGGCGCACCGCGACATAACCCGCGCTGCTGATGGCCATGATGAGGATGACGATGACCCAAATCGCGTGTGGATTTAATGCGCCATACGGTCCCATCGGACGATCGGGCACCAGCGGCAGAACGACGAGCGTCGCTCCGGCGAAGATCAGGGCGTCCTGCAGCTCGCTTTCCGCGAGAAAATTCCGGACGAAGTGGTGAAGCCGGGACTTGGCGGCGAGGACGACTGCCACGGTCACACCGAGCCCGGCTGCGAGTGGCGGCTGCTGCATCGAAAGCGCGCCAAGCAGGACGGTTGCCGTCAGCGCGATTTCCGTCGTAAGCCCTGGATCGTCTTCATGCCCGCGCCAATAGCCAACGGCAATCAGAACGATGGCGCCCGCGGTCGTAATCGCAAGCAGCATCGGACCGCCGACCAGCAGGCTGACAGCGCCGGCGAGCGAAGCGATGGTGAATGTTCGTATTCCCGCCGGCGAACGCGATGGACCAGAACCCTTACGGCGTTCCCGCTCGGCGCCGATCAGGAGGCCGATCCCAAGTGCGACTGCCAGGTTCAGGATCACGGGATCGATAATGGCCGTTCCTCGGGTTCAAGATTGTGGAACATCCCTATCATGAGAACACAATTTGAGGAATTGACGTCAATTCGACCCGAATTAGCGGAGCCGGCAGAGATTTCGCGCTGCGATCTTCTTGCCCGATACCACACCGAACGGGACTCACCGCTCGCGCGGGTCGAGCGCGTCGCGCAGGCCGTCGCCGACCAGGTTGAATGACAGCACCACCAGAAAGATCGCGAACCCCGGCCATAGCGCCATCCAGGGCGCGTTGGTCAGGAAGCGCTGCGCGGCATTGAGCATGCTGCCCCAGGACGGCGCCGGCGGCTGCTGGCCGAGGCCGAGGAAGGACAATGCGGCCTCCGCGATGATCGCGGCCGCGATCGACAGCGTCGCCTGCACCAGCAGTGCCGGCATGATGTTCGGCAGGATGTGGAACAGCGCGATGCGCCAGCGCGGATTGCCGATCGCGCGCGCGGCTTCGACATAATCCTCGACCTTGACGCTCATCACCTGGCCGCGGGTCAGGCGCACGAAGATCGGCGTGGCGGAAATGCCGATTGCGATCATGGCATTGCCGAGGCTTGGACCCAGAAACGCCGCCAGCGCGATGGCGAGGATCAAAAACGGGCAGGCCAGCATCGCATCGGTGATCCGGCTGATCAGCGCATCGATGAAACCGCCGCGATAGCCCGACAGCAGGCCCAGGGGAACGCCAATGCCAAGCGCGATGCCGACCGAGATCGCGCCCGCCATCAGCGAGGCCCGCGCGCCGTAGATCACGCGGGCAAAAATGTCACGGCCGAGATCGTCGGTGCCGAACCAGTGCAGCGCCGAGGGGGCTTTCCGCACCAGCGACCAGCTGGTCGCGATCGGGTCATAGGGCACGATCAGCGGCGCGAACAGCGCGAGCCCGACGAAGCCCGCGATCACGACGAGGCCTGCGACCGCGCCCTTGCGCTTGAACAGCCGGCGCAGCGCGCGCCGTGCCGGGCTCTCCAGTTCTTCGGAGACGGTGATCGGGAGTGCATCGAGCGCGGCGTCGGTCATCGCTCAATCCCTCAGCCGGGGATTGACCAGGACATAGGCGATGTCGGCGATCAGGTTCAGCGCGATGTAGATCGTCGCCGTCGTCAGCACCACGCCCTGCACGACCGCGTAATCGCGGTTGAACACGGCATCGACGATCAGCTTGCCAAAACCGGGAATCGAGAAGATCTGCTCGGTCAATACCGCGCCCGACAACAGCGTGCCGAGTTCGAGCGCGCCGAGCGTGATGATAGGGGTCAGCGCGTTGCGCATCGCGTGCTTGAGGATGACCGCGCGCTCCGAAAGCCCCTTGGCGCGCGCGGTGCGGACATAGTCGCTTTCCAGCACCTGCAGCATGGCGCTGCGGGTATGCCGCATCAGGATCGCGGCGATGGCGTTGCCGAGCACGAAGGCCGGCATGATGGTGGAGGCGAGGCTGGCGCGCCAGTTCTCGGTCGGCGGAACAAAACCGGATGCCGGCAGCCAGCCGAGCTCGATCGAGAACAGGAAGATCAGCATGATGCCGAGCCAGAAATTCGGCGTCGAAATGCCCCACAGCGCGAACAGATTGGCGCCGTAATCCCAGGCCGTGCCCTTCTTCACCGCCGACACGATCCCCGCGGGTATGCCGATCAGGAACGCGATCACGATTGCCATCGACGCCAGTTGCATCGTCACCGGCAGTTTTTGCGCAATCAGGCTCAGCACCGGCACCTTGTTGCGCAGCGACTCGCCGAAATCGCCGGACAATACACCCTTGACCCAGTAGATGTACTGAATGGGGATCGGCTGATCGAGCCGGTATTGCCGACGGATTTGTTCGATCACCGCGGGATCGCGTTCCTCGCCGGCCATGACCAGCGCGGGATCGCCGGGCAGCAGATGCTGCAGCGAGAAGATCAGGATCGAGACGAAGAACAGCGTCGGCACCAGTTGAAGGGCACGCCGGGCGAGGAAGTTCAGCATGGCGAACGCGCCCCGGGCGCGGCGCAGCGTGCAACGATGCGCGCGTTGCGTGTCCCGGGCGCAGTGCAGCGCGCAGCGATGCGCTGCAGAACCGGGACCCAGTCGAGACAGGCGGTAGGTCCCGGCTCTGCGGAGCAGCGTAAGAACGCTGCACCGCGTCCGGGACACGAGAGCATTTCCCTGCCTCTCACTTCAGCTTCAGCCCGATCACGCGCACCAGGCCGTCCGGCATCTGCTTGTAGCCTTCGAGCTTGGTGGTATGTGCGATCAGGAGTTTGCGGTGATAGAGGTAGATGATCGGTTCGTCGTTGAGCACGATTCTGGTCAGCTTCTCGTAGATCGCCTTGCGCTGGACCGGATCGTTGATGAGGCGCGCCTCTTCCATCGCCTTGTCGGCTTCCGTGTTGGAATAGCCGCCATCGTTCTGCGGTGCCTTGGTGTGCATGAAGACATAGGAATTGCCGTCGGGATCGATCCGGCCGCTCCAGCCGATCAGAAAAGCCTGGAACTCGCCGGCCTGGGCCTGCTTGAACGAGGTCGCAAATTCGATAACGCGGATCTTCAGGTCGAAGCCGGTTTCCGCCGCCATCGACTGCAAGACCTGAGCCACCGCCTCGTTCTCGGCGCCCTTGGGCACCATCATGTCGACGGCGACGGGCAGCGTCACACCGGCCTCTTTCAATAGCGCCTTCGCCCTGGCGACGTCGCGCTTCGGCACCGGAAACGCCTTCTGGTAATAGGGATGCTCGGGACTGACCCACTGATTGCCGGGCGTGAACTCGCCGTTGAACACCACCTGGGTGATCGCTTCGCGGTCGAACGACAGGTCGAGCGCCTGACGCACCTTCTCGGACTGGCTCAGCGCGCCCTTGTTCTTGTCATTGCCGATGTTGAGGGTGAGACCGAAATAGCCAAGCTCCAGCGCGGTCGACAGTTTCAGCCGTGAATCCGCGCGCACGTCCTTGATGTCGGTCGCCAGCACGCGCTCGATCAGATCGAGCCCGCCGGATTTCAGGTTGGCCAGCCGCACCGTGGCGTCGACGATCGGCAGAAACACCACGCGGTCGATGAAGACATTATCCTTGTTCCAGTAATCGGCGAATTTCTCGAACACCATGCGGTCCTGCTGCACGCGCTCGACGAATTTGTAGGGGCCCGCGCAAACCGGATGCAGCCCGAACTTGTCGCCGGCTTCCCTGGCCGCCCTGGGCGAGACCATCATGCCGGCGCGGTCGGTGAGCTGGGCGATCAGCGGCGAGTACGGGGTCTTCAGCACCAGCTTGATGGTGAGGGGGTCGACCACCTCGACACGATCGACGCTGGCAAGCTCCGGCTTGCGGAACGAGGTCGGAAA
>NZ_JBAVNZ010000534.1:0-3105 GCF_049691595.1 Bradyrhizobium sp. | reverse complement strand
ACTTGAGCGATGCTTCCTCCTCGCGGAGGCGCCCATGGACACTCGAACACCCATCCCAACACACCTCACCGACGCCGAGCGGATCGACCGGCTGCGGCTGATCCGCAGTGACAATGTCGGACCCCGCACCTTTCGTTCCCTGATCAATCATTTCGGCAGCGCCAGGACGGCGCTGGAGCGGCTACCCGACCTGGCGCGGCGCGGCGGCGCTTCCGGCGCTGGCCGCATCTGCGGCGAGGACGATGCGCGCGCCGAGCTGGCCGCAGCCAGGAAAATAGGCGTGCGGCTGGTCGCGCCCGATGAAGCCGGTTATCCGCCGCGGCTGGCGGTTCTCGACGACGCGCCGCCCCTGCTCGGCGTGCGCGGCGCGACTGATGCGTTGATGCGGCCGATGATCGCGATCGTCGGCTCGCGCAATGCCTCCGGTGCCGGGCTGAAGTTTGCAGGGACGCTGGCGCGCGATCTCGGCGACGCCGGTTTTGTCGTGATATCGGGCCTGGCGCGTGGCATCGATCAGGCGGCGCACCGCGCCGCGATTGGGAGCGGCACTGTCGCAGCGCTGGCCGGCGGTCATGACAGGATCTATCCGCCCGAGCATGAAGATTTGCTGGCAGCGTTGCTCGAACAAGGCGGCGCGATTTCCGAAATGCCGCTCGGCCACGTGCCGCGCGCCCGCGATTTTCCGCGACGCAACCGGCTGATCTCGGGCGCTGCGCTCGGCGTGGTCGTGGTGGAGGCAGCCCATCGCTCGGGTTCGCTGATCACCGCAAGGATCGCCGCCGAACAGGGCCGCGAAGTGTTCGCGGTGCCGGGCTCGCCGCTCGACCCGCGCGCCGCCGGCACCAACGATCTGATCAAGCAAGGCGCCATGCTGGTCACGGAAGCCGCCGACGTCGTCAACGCGGTCGAGCCGATCATGGAACGGCCGATCGCATTTGGCGCGCATGAAGGGGATGGCGAACCGCTTGATTTCGAGGCGGATGCCGGCGATCGCGCCCGCATCGTGAATTTGCTTGGACCGAGCCCCGTCCTGCTCGACGATCTGATCCGGATGGCCGGCACCTCACCGACAACCGTGCGCACCGTGCTGCTCGAACTCGAATTGGCGGGCCGGCTCGAACGTCACGGCGGCGGGCTGGTGTCGCTGATATAAAATAAAGCCTAGTACCAGGCGCCCTGCACCCCGCAGAGAATCGCAACCAGCGAGATCAACAGGCCGATACCGGCAAACAAGGCGGTTGAAACGAATTGAACGCCGTCTGAGGTCCGTGAAGATGAAGACGCGGGAACCGGTGTTGATATCCGGGCGGCTTTGGACATTTAGGCGCTCCAATCGATAAAGTATTCAAAAATCCCAGCACTGACAGGAGTCCCGCCAGCACCGACGAAGGTTCAATGCGTTCGGGGATTGCCGCAAAATATTCCAGGGACGAGGCAACCGGCCAACGCAACCAAATGGGGAATTTTTCATCCGAAGACGCTGACCGGATCCAATTGATTGGCGGCAGGGGCTCCCCGATGGATCGGCGCGCCGCTGAGCCGGACCCTCGCGGTCGCCCGGAACGAGCGCGAAATGGTCTGACCGTGCGGGACACTACGGCTCGCTTCAGGAAAGCTTGCGCTTGCTCCGGAGCCTCAGCCGCTCTTCGGCCTCGAGCTGCACCATCCCGAGCAGGTGGCGGAGAATCTCGAGCCTGTGGCGTCGGGCGAGCCTGGCCAGTTCGACAACGCTCTCCGCGATGAAGGCCACAGCCTCATCCGGGCCGCCCTCCCCGCCTGGCTCGTCGTGCTGCAATCGCCGATCCCGGCCCGAAACCGCGCGCTTCCGGCCGCCGCCAGACCTGGTCAAAAAGCCGACATCCAAATTCGCTTATTGTGACAGGAGTACGCCGTTTCCGACCGCAACTCCAGGGCGTATTTCGCACCTGTTTGGATGTAAAGTCGTACCCTCAAATCCCGGCATCAAGATCTGTCGATTTGACAGTGGCCACCTCACCACCCATGTTCGCTTCCCAAGGGCGGGCCGCGAGTCTCGCGGAACCGGCCTTCATATTCCCCCCTAAGCCATTGGAATGACATGAATATCGTCATCGTGGAGTCGCCGGCGAAAGCCAAGACGATCAACAAATATTTGGGCCCCTCCTACGAGGTTCTGGCCTCGTTCGGCCATGTCCGCGACTTACCCGCCAAGAACGGATCGGTCGATCCGGAGGCCAATTTCCAGATGATCTGGGAGATCGACCCCAAGGCGGCCGGCCGGCTCAACGACATCGCGCGCGCCTTGAAAGGCGCCGACCGCCTGATTCTCGCGACCGACCCCGATCGCGAGGGCGAAGCGATCTCCTGGCACGTGCTCGAAGTGCTGAAGGAGAAGCGCGCGCTGAAGGACCAGAAGATCGAGCGCGTGGTGTTCAATGCGATCACCAAGCAGGCGGTCTCGGAAGCCATGAAGTCGCCGCGCCAGATCGATGGCGCGCTCGTCGACGCCTATATGGCCCGCCGCGCGCTGGACTATCTGGTCGGCTTCACGCTGTCGCCGGTGCTGTGGCGCAAGCTGCCCGGCGCGCGCTCGGCCGGCCGGGTGCAATCGGTCGCGCTGCGGCTGGTCTGCGACCGCGAGCTCGAGATCGAGAAATTCGTTGCACGCGAATACTGGTCGTTGGTCGCGACCCTGACCACGCCGCGCGGCGACGCCTTCGAGGCGCGCCTGGTCGGCGCCGACGGCAAGAAGATCCAGCGGCTCGACATCGGCTCCGGCGCGGAAGCCGAGGACCTGAAGAAGGCGATCGAGGCCGCCAGCTTCGCGGTCTCGACCGTGGAAGCAAAGCCCGCGCGGCGCAATCCGCAGGCGCCCTTCACCACCTCGACCCTGCAGCAGGAAGCCAGCCGCAAGCTCGGCTTCGCGCCCGCGCATACCATGCGGATCGCGCAGCGGCTCTATGAGGGCATCGATATCGGCGGCGAGACCACCGGCCTCATCACCTATATGCGAACCGACGGTGTGCAGATTGACGGCTCTGCGATCACCCAGGCACGCAAGGTGATCGGCGAGGATTACGGCAACGCCTATGTGCCGGAGGCGCCGCGCCAGTACCAGACCAAGGC
>NZ_JBAVNZ010000533.1:0-17562 GCF_049691595.1 Bradyrhizobium sp. | reverse complement strand
GTCGAAGGCTTCTTCGGTGATGTCGAGCAGCTCGGCATCGCCGCCGGACAGGCTGACGCCGACATTGTTGTGCAGGATGTCGATGCAGCCCCAGCGGGCAAACGCATCCGCCACCATCGCCTTGATCTCGGCATTTCTGGTGACGTCGGCCTTGAAGGCTACCGCGGTGCCGCCTTTGGCCGCGATCATATCGACGGTTTCCTCGGCGGAGCCTAGGTTGTGATCGACGCACAGCACCTTGGCGCCCTCGCGCGCGAAGGTCAGCGCGGTGGCGCGGCCGTTGCCGATGCCTTCGCCCGGGCTCTGGCCGGCGCCGACCACGATGGCGACACGATCTTTCAGGCGCATTTCATTGCACTCCCGGAATCGGGTACTGTTTCAGTACCTCTTTGTAATGGGGTTCGTTGTCGATTCGCATCGTCGCGAGCACGCGCACGACCGCGCAGTAGAAGGCGATGGTGAGCACGAGATCGGTCATGTGCTCGCTGGAGAGTTGCCGCTTGATCTCGGCGAAGGTTGAATCCGACATCGCGAGCTCGCGCACCATTTCGCGTGCGCCCCTCAATATCGCCCTGGCGAGCGGTTCGAGTTTTGAGGGCTTGCCCTCGGTCTCGGCCATCATGCCCAGAATGTCCGCGTCGGTGACGCCGAACTCCTTGCCGATCCTCACGTGGTGGGTGAATTCGTACTCCGATTTCTCCAACCAGCCGACCTGCAGGATCGCCAGTTCGCGCAGCCGCGGATCGAGCTTGCTCTTGAATCGGATATAGCCGCCGATGCCGCTGAAGGCGCGCGCCATGTCCGGCGAGTTGACCAGAAGCTTGTGCAAATTGGTATTGCGCGCGAGCATGTCGCGATATTCGGGCGCGACCTGGTCGGCTTCGAGATAGGGCAGGCGGGCCATCTTGTTGTTTTCCTCGTGGCGCGGCGAGACCGCCAGCGTTTCAAAGACGCGGGGTTTCGGCAAGGGCCGCCGAAGGACACCGACTGCATCGAGATATGCTTTGCGGCCATGAATTCAGGCTGTCCATGCATAGCAAAATCGGTGCATTGTATCGCGAACAGGACCGGTTCGAATGACCGGCAAGGCGAGCGCGGCAGGGGAAGCGAACATGGCGTTGATGGAAGTTGGACTGGACGACAAGTATCGGCTGGACGCCAGGCGCATCTTCCTGTCCGGCACCCAGGCGCTGGTCCGGTTGCCGATGCTGCAGCGCGAACGCGATCGCGCGCAGGGGCTCAACACCGCGGGCTTCATCTCCGGCTATCGCGGCTCGCCGCTTGGCATGTACGACCACGCGCTGTGGCGCGCCAAATCCTTCCTTAAAGAACATGACATCGCTTTCGTGCCGGGCCTCAACGAAGACCTGGCGGCCACCGCGGTGTGGGGCAGCCAGCAGGTCGGGATGTTTCCCGGCGCCAAGGTCGATGGCGTGTTCGGCATCTGGTACGGCAAAGGACCCGGCGTCGACCGCTCGATGGATGCGCTCAAGCACGCCAACTCCGCGGGCACCTCGCCGAACGGCGGCGTGATCGCGCTCGCCGGCGACGATCATGGCTGCCAGTCCTCGACGCTCGCCCATCACAGCGAGCAGATGTTCGCCGCCGCGCTGATGCCGGTGGTCAATCCCGCCACGCTGCAGGATTATCTCGACCTCGGCATTTTGGGCTTTGCATTGTCGCGCTATTCCGGCTGCTGGGTCGGCTTCAAGGCGATTTCGGAGACGGTCGAAAGCTCGGCCTCGATCGTCAGCGATCCCGACCGCATCAAGATCATCATGCCCGACGATTTCGCGATGCCGCCGGGCGGTCTAGGGATCCGCTGGCCGGACGCGCCGCTGGAGCAGGAGCGAAGGCTGCATGGACCGAAGTTGGCCGCGGTCGCAGCCTTCTGCCGCGTCAACCGCTTCGATCGCATCGTGCTGGACTCAAGACCCGCGCGGCTTGGCATCATGGCGACCGGCAAGGCCTATCTCGATCTGCGGCAGGCGCTGGCCGACCTCGGCCTGTCAGACGCGGAAGCGCAGGCGCTGGGCCTGCGCCTCTACAAGGTCGCGCTGACCTGGCCACTGGAAGAGGCCGGCGCCCGCGATTTCGCCGAAGGGTTGCAGGACGTGCTGGTGGTCGAGGAGAAGCGCGGTTTTATCGAGGACCAGCTCAAGCGCATCCTCTACAATGTCGATGCGTCGAAGCGGCCCTCGGTGGTCGGCAAGCGCGACGAGACCGGCGCGACCCTGTTGCCGAGCGAGGGTGAGTTGACGCCGACCATGGTGGCGGCGGCCGTGGTGGCGCGGCTGCGCCGGCTCGGGCATCGCAGCCCCGCGCTCGAGCAGCGTCTGGCAAAACTCGAAGCCTTCGATCGTCCGGCCGAAGGCGTCGGCGCTGTCAAGCTGCAACGCACGCCGTATTTCTGCTCGGGCTGCCCGCACAACACCTCGACAAAAGTGCCCGAGGGCAGCCGCGCGATGGCCGGCATCGGCTGTCACGGCATGGCGCTTTGGGTGCCGAGCCGCCGCACCGCGACCATCTCGCATATGGGCGGAGAAGGCGTCGCCTGGATCGGGCAGGCGCCGTTCACCAGTGAACAGCACGTGTTCCAGAATCTCGGCGACGGCACCTACACCCATTCGGGCCTGCTGGCGCTGCGCGCCGCGGCCGCCGCCGGCGTCAACATCACCTACAAGATCCTCTACAACGACGCGGTGGCGATGACCGGCGGTCAGCCCGCCGAGGGCGGTCTGACGGTGTCGCAGATCGCCCACCAGGTGTCGGCCGAGGGGGCAAAGCGGCTCGCCATCGTCTCGGACGATCCCGAAAAATATCCGGGCAATTATTTTCCGCCCGCCGCCACCGTTCACCATCGCCGCGAGCTTGACGCCGTGCAGAGGGAATTGCGCGACGTCAAGGGTCTTTCGGTCCTGATCTACGACCAGACCTGCGCGGCGGAAAAACGCCGGCGGCGCAAGCGCGGCCTCTATCCGGATCCGCCGAAGCGCGTGTTCATCAACGAGCGCGTCTGCGAAGGCTGCGGCGACTGCTCGCAGGCCTCCAATTGCGTCTCGGTGCAGCCGCTGGAGACCGAGTTCGGCCGCAAGCGGCGGATCGACCAGTCGAATTGCAACAAGGACTTTTCCTGCATCGAGGGTTTTTGCCCGAGTTTTGTCACCGTGCATGGCGGCAAACTGCGGAAAGCCGATCGTACCGCGGCCGACCCCTCCGCGTTGTTCGCTGACCTGCCGCTGCCGAAGGCGCCGTCACTCGATGGTGACTACAATATCCTGGTCACCGGCATCGGCGGCACCGGCGTCATCACCATCGGCGCGCTGCTCGGCATGGCCGCCCATGTCGACGGCAAGGCCTGCTCGACCCTCGACTTCACCGGATTGTCGCAGAAGAACGGCGCGGTGATGAGCCATGTCCGCATCGCGCCGTCACCGGACGATCTCGCCAGCGTCCGTATCGCGCCCGGCGGCGCCAACCTCATTCTCGGTTGCGACATCGTCGTCGCCACCGGCATCCCGGCGCTGAGCCGGGCCGAGCGCGGCGTCACCCGCGCCATCGTCAACGCCGATCTGATGCCGACCGCGAGTTTCGTCATCAATCCCGACATCGATTTCGAAGCCGGTGCAATGCGCAACGCGCTGAACGAAGCGGTGAGCCCCGGCGACCTCGACATCCTCGACGCCACCGGCCTTGCCACCGCGCTGATGGGCGACAGCATCGCCACCAATTCCTTCATGCTCGGCTTCGCGTTCCAGCGCGGCGCACTGCCGCTGTCGCTGGAAGCGATCATGAAGGCGATCGAACTCAACGGCGCCGCGATCGAGATGAACAGGCTGGCATTTTCCTGGGGCCGGCTTGCCGCGCACGATCTGCCGCGCGTCGTCAGCGCGGCGCGCTTCAAGAACTCCGGATCAGTGCCGGCGAAGCGAACGCTGGACGAGATGGTCGCCTTCCGCGCCGATTTCCTGACCGGCTACCAGGACGAGGCCTATTCCAAACGCTACCTCGCCGATGTCGCCCGCGTTCGCGCCGCCGAGGCGGCGAGCGCGCCCGGATCGCACGAACTGGCCGAGGCGTTCGCAAAGGGCCTGTTCAAGCTGATGGCCTACAAGGACGAATATGAAGTGGCGCGGCTTTATTCCGACGGCGAGTTCGCCAGGGCGTTGAAGGAGCAGTTCGAGGGCGAGCCCGGCCTCAAGGTCAGCCTCGCGCCGCCGCTCTTCGCGCGCCGCGACAAGGTGACCGGGCATCTGCGCAAGCGCGAGTTCGGCGGCTGGATCCTTGGTGCGTTCGACATTCTGGCGCGGCTGAAATTCTTGCGCGGCACGGCGTTCGATCTGTTCGGCTATACCGTCGAGCGCAGGGCCGAGCGGGCGCTGCCGGGCGAATATGCGGCAATGATCTTCCGTCATCTTGATACGAACAAGCCGCTCGATTTGCCGCGGCTGGTGGCGCTGGCGAAATCGGCCGAGCTGGTGCGCGGCTACGGCCACATCAAGGAAGCCAATGTCGCGCGCTATCGCCAGGAATGCGCGCGCCTCGAAAGCGCGTTCGGGCAGCCGATCGCGCAAGCGGCGGAGTAACGCCCGCCGTATCGGCCGCGGAGGATTTCGTTCACGAAGGGCAAAATCAGGTGGTCCTCACTTCGCTTGCAGGAAATCAACGGCTGCACGGTAAAGCGCGCCGCGGCTTTGCTCGAGATGCATCAGATGCGTGGCCTTCGCGATCTTGATATCGCGCTTCTCCGGCGCCGAGGTCAGCACCGCCAGCAGCCACGCAGCGTCGGCGTCCTTGCACAGGCCGTCCCACTCACCGCGTATGATCGCAACCGGCGACGTGATCCGTGCGGGATCGTAGGCAAGGGTTCCGGACCACGCCGCCATGATGTCCGCAACCGGACCATTCGGCGTCTTCACCGATGGCGGCGTGCGCGTGCTGCTGGTGGGGTCCGATCTGAGATATTGCGCTGACCAGTCCGCGAAATGGCGGTCCAGCAGCACCGGAGGATGCCCCGCCGGCACGTCCTCGACAAAGCGCCTGTGCTGTTCCTCGATGGTAAGAAAACGCCACGGCCCCAGTGCCGGCACCTCCTTCATGATTTCGCGTCGCACGACCGGCGCGAAGAAAACAATTCGGTCGATCAACTCGGGATGTTGCGTGGCCAGCAAGCCCGTGGGCATGGTGCCCCAGGAATGCGCGATGATCGAGACACGGGCGGCGCCGGTATCTGCGAGAATCGAGCGGATGGCGCGTTCGATCTGAGCCGCCGCCGCAGGTGCGCGGCCAAGGGGGTCGCCCGTCATTGGAGCCGGCTGCGCCATCTCCGGATAGGGCTCGGATTCGCCGAACCCGGCGAAATCCAGTGCCCAAACCGAGCGGCCCTCGCTATTCAGCTCAATGGCCCAGGACACACCGTCGAACCTGAACATCATTGAATTTGCAGAGCCGAAGGTTGCGCCGTGGACGTAGAGAACGGGGCGATTGCGATCGGCGCCGGCGGGCGTTTGTTCCCGCAACAGTAGCGCCGGTTGCCACGAATTGGCCGCCGTAGCAGCCGTTCCCGGCAGTGTAACCGTTCGGGTCTGTGCGCGCGCCATATCATATCCTCCGGTGACCAGCAGCCCGAAAAAAATTGCGATACGTTTTATTATCGTGACTTATGGTGGTGTACCGTGGCTGATAGAGCAGTCCATTCAATGAATGCTTCGATGAGCATCGAAGCATGCGGGAGCGTACCTCTGGCGGCCTTGCAGTGGTGCACCGTCGCGGTGGCGTTGAGAGTTATCTACCTGTCGTAAAACCTTCGACCAGCGGTCAAGTTGAGCGGGCAACCTTCGCCGTGATTCGGCGAAGGCGGCTCCATGACGATTTCAATACCCGCGAAGCAAGGGCTGACCCGGCCCTATCTCGGCCGCGCCGCGGATCATCCCCACATCACCTGCGGCGTTCAGTCGGGCGACGTCTCGACGGATTCCGCAGTGATATGGGCAAGGGCCGACCGGCCGGCCTGAATGCAGGTGGATTGTTCCACCTTCGAAAGTTTTGCAAGCCTCATTCGATCGGCCTCGGCCGACGCACTGCCGGACAGCGACTTCACCGCAAAACTGCTGCTTGAAGATCTGCCGCCCGGTCAGGATATTTTCTACCGCGTGCGGTTCGATGGCATCGGCGAGAGCAACCTCGCCGGCCCCCCGTTTCGGTCTGCAATTCTTCGGCTGGGTCGATATCGACGGCAAAACCGAAGTCATGACCGTGACCCTGAAGGACGTCGACAACCGCGACCTGTGGTCGGTCGGCATCGAGCCGCGGCCGGACGCGCGGCCCGGCCAGATCATGGCGCAGTATATCTGATCGGGATGTCGCGGCTGTGGTCGCAACATCCATATGGCAGCCATGCCGATCCCGCCTTGCCCTGCGGGGCGCTTTGCGGGCAAACTGGCTTACGGCGGCCCCGCCGTTACCTTGCATCCCTCACACGTTGTTGACGCGACGCCGCCGGCGTTTCGCCTGGCCTGTCCCTTCAGGAATCATCATGGAACATCTGCAAACCCAGGGCATCAGCCTGCCCAGGCTCGGGCTCGGCACCTTCCGTCTGCAGGGCGATGCGTGCCGCGTGGCGGTCGAGAGCGCGCTTTCGCTCGGCTACCGCCATCTCGACACCGCGGAAATGTATGGCAACGAGGAGCCGATTGGCGCAGCCATCGCCGCCGCTGGCGTCGCCCGCCAGGATCTGCATGTCACGACAAAGGTCTGGCACGAGAATCTGGCGCCGGATGCGATCCGCCGGGCGTTCGACACCAGCCTGAAAAAATTGAAGCTCGATCATGTCGATCTCTATCTGGTGCATTGGCCTTCGCGAAACATGAACCTGCCGGCGATTTTCGAAACGCTGATGAAGCTGAAAGGCGAGGGCCGCACCCGCGCCATCGGGGTCGCCAATTTCACCACCGCGTTGCTGAAAACCGTGGTGGAGGAGATCAGGGCCCCGATCGCCTGCAACCAGATCGAATATCACGTCATGCTCGACCAGACGCCTGTCCGCGAATATCTCGCGGCAAAATCGATCCCGCTGGTGGCCTATTGCCCGCTGGCGCAGGGCCGGGTGGCGACCGACGAGGTACTGACGAAGATCGGCAGGAAGCACCATGCGAGCGCGGCGCAGGTGGCGCTGAAATGGCTGCTCGATCAGGATGGCGTCGCCGCCATTCCGAAGGCGTCGCGCCCCGAGAGCCAGCAAGCCAATCTCGACGCGCTGAAGGTGACGCTCGATGACGAGGACCGCAAGGCGATCGCGGCCTTGCCGAAGGACACGCGCTGCGTCAATCCCGGTTTCGCGCCGGCGTGGGATTAGGGCAATGTCGCCATCCCGAAGGCGCGGGCCTCGACGGAACCCAGGTGCAGCTTCGAATATCCGATACCGGGTGCCAGGGGGCCAGAAGCTACCGGGGCATTGCGGTTGGCCACCCGATGATCCAGGTCAGGACCGGAAAAGGCGTGAAGAACTGCAAAAAAACAGCGCCGGTCAGGAGCATCGCGCCGTAGAAGAATACGCCGCGCAGCATGCGATGCGCCAGCGCGGGGTACGGCGGTTTATTATTGGCCGGCCACGCAAACAACTCCTCCCATTCCCGCTGCGGGACATTGGCCGGCCTGATTCTCTCGAGCGGCACCCACGCGCGATAGGCCCTGATGCCGCGCTCTCGCGCAATGGCACTTCTCAAGTACAGCAAGTTCTTCCGTCCTGCCAGATCAACCGCGGCGTTCATGAGGAGGCGTGCGAGGAACAGAAGCAATGAGCCGGCAAGGTAGACATACGCGATCATGAAGCCTGATATGAGCCAGGATTTGGTGAAGGATTTTACGGTAAAAATCGCCGAGAATAATTGCACCGTAGCGTCGACGAGTTTGTCCAGGGCGTCGAAGAGTTGGCCGAAGATCGACCCATCTTCGGCAGCTTGCAGCCACAGAATGACGCCGATCACGACAGCGAACTGCACCAGGGGAAATCTCACGATGCTTCGTATCGGCGCCAGAACAAGCTTGATCATGCGGCGGGAGCTCCCGGCAGCGGCTCAACGGAAGTTGGTGGAAACAGACACATTGAGACTCTCGGCGGGGGTGGGCGCCGTCCCGCCTGGTTCGAGCTGATCGAAGCTTAGCGCGTCGATTTCGGCGCAATTGCGCCGGCGCTTGTTGCCGACGGCTTGCGCAAAGCCGGGACCCGGCGCATCATTGCCCGATAAAAACCATATCAGGGGGAGCGCTGCCATGATCGGACTATCACGCCGTCATTTTCTTGGCCTCGCAGGATCGGCCGCGGCCGCCGCATGGAGCGGGCGCGCCGATGCCGCGATGGGGCCGAACGACAAGTTCGACCTCGTGATCAAGGGGGGCGACGTGCTCGATCCCGGCCAGTCGCTGCGCGGCAGGCGCGACATCGGCATTCGCTGGGGCATGATCGAGGCGATCGAGGCGGAGATTCCCCCCGCACGGGCGTCGAAGACCATCGACGCCACGGGCAGGCTGGTGACGCCCGGGCTGATCGACCTTCACTCGCATGTGTACCCTTACGGCTCGGCGATCGGGATTCCCGCCGACGAGCTGGCCCAGTTCCAGTGCACGACCACGATGGTTTCGGCAGGCGATGCCGGGGTCAACAACCTCGCGGCGCTGCGCCGCTATATCGTGGCGCAGTCGCGGACGCGGATCTATGCCTTCGTCCACATCGCCAACAACGGCCTGTCGGCGTTCCCCGTCGCCGAGCTCTACAATATCGACAACGCCCAGGTCGAAGCCTGCGCCATGGCGCTCGCCGAAAACCAGGATTTTCTGATCGGCGTCAAGGTGCGGATGTCGGAGAACGTGATCTACAAGCATGGGCTGGAGCCGCTGAAGCGCGGCATCCAGGCCTGCGAGATGTGCGGCTGGCCGGCAAAAATGATGGTGCATATCGGCGGCGTCGAGACCAGGGAGCTGATGTCGCAGATTCTCGATCTGCTGCGGCCCGGCGACGTGCTGACCCATTCCTATTCGGGCTTTCCCAACAACGCCGGCGTCCCCACCAACATCGTGCAGGACGGCAAGCTGTTGCCGGCGGCGCTCGCCGCCAAGCAGCGCGGCGTGATGTTCGACGTCGGCCATGGCGGCGGCAGCTTTGACTTTACGGTCGCTGAAGTCGCCATTCCCGGCGGTTGCGGGCCTGATACGATCTCGTCCGACATCCACGTGTTCTCGGGCAATTCGCCCGGCATGCCCTATCTGCCGAACGTGATGAGCAAGTTCATGGCGCTCGGCCTTTCGCTGGAGCAGGTGGTGGCGATGGCGACCGCGGCGCCGGCGAAGATCATCAACCGGGCGCCGAAGATCGGCACCCTGCAGGTCGGCGCCCCCGGCGACGTCGCCATCATGGAAGTGGTGGAGGGACCGGTCTCCTTCGTCGATACCCGCAACAACAAGCGCGACGGCAAAATCCTGCTGAAGCCGGTGCAGACCGTGATCAACGGCGTGCCGTTCGGCAGGCCGTACCAAGCGCCGTTCGCGGTGAGGTAGCCGCGCCCGTGTGATAAGAAAGTCCGGATTTGCCTCTTCGCTAACGCACCTCGCGATGATGGGGTCTATCGCGTCGCGCGCTCCACATTCGCGCTCCGTGCCGGCACGCCGAATTCCCGGCGGCAGACATCGGCGAGCACCGCGACGCCTTCGCGGATCTGCTCGTGCGAGGGGCTGGCGAAGCACAGCCGCAACCGGCTGCCGGCGTAGACCTTGTTGGTGGACCATTCCGGCCCCGGATTGATCGCGACACCCGCGGCAAGCGCCGCCTGATAGAGTTTGAGCGTATCGACATCGTCGGGCAGCTTGACCCACAGGAAGATACCGCCTTTGGGCTCCTCGAACTCGGCCGCCGTGCCGAAATGTTCGTTGAGCGCCTCCATCAGCGTGTCGAGCTTGGCGCGCAGGCCGCGCGTCAGCTTCGGCACGTGGGCAGCGAAATGCGGCGCGCAATATTCCGCCAGCACCATCTGCTCCAGCGCGCCGCTCCCGGCGTCGGTCTTCAGCGCCAGCATGCGCGACAGCATCTGCCAGGGCGCGACGATGAAGCCGACCCGCAACGCGGGCGCGATCGATTTGGAGAACGAGCCGATGTGGATCACGCCGTTGTTCCTGCTCATCGCATGGATCGCGGGCGGGCGGGCTCCGGACCAGATCAGATCCGCGTAGCAATCGTCCTCGAAAACCGGCACGCCATATTGCTGCGACAGTTTCAGCATCTCCGCGCGCCTGGTCTCGGGCATGATGGTGCCGGTCGGATTCTGCACCGTCGGGATGGTGTAGATGTATTTCGGCGTGATGCCGCGCCGCTTGTGGTCGGCGAGCGCCGCTGCCAGCGCGTCCATCCGCATGCCGTCTTCGTCGAGGGCAATGCCGACGGCGTTGACGCCGAGCCGCGTCAGCCGGTTCAACGCGCCCTGATAGGTCTCCTGCTCGACCAGCACGCTATCGCCGCGCGCCAGCAGGGTCGCGTTGACGAGGTCGAGCGCCTGCAGCGAGCCGGAGACGATCAGGATATCGTCCGCGGTGCAGTCGATGCCGGCGTCGCGCCTGAGTTTTGTGGTGAGGAATTCGCGCAACGGGCGATAGCCCTGCGGGCCGCTGGCGAGGCCGTAAGTCGCGAGCGACTTGCCCTCGCGCTTCAACACCGCATTGACCGCCTCGATCAGGCCGTCGACCGGAACCTGGTCGGGATCGTTGTTGCCGCCGACAAAGCTGTATTTCGCCAGACCCGTCCATTTCGCCGCCGGCGCCGGCAGTCCGGCCGGCAGCAGGGGGGCGAAATCGAATGGCGCCGAGGTGGACATGGACATTCACTCCCGTGTTGTTTTTCGCCGGGAAGCCGCTGACCCGGCTTTCCCCATCCCTTGCACCGGCGCGTTCTCGATACCACCTTATCCGTTCGCCTGCGCGGCTGTCAGCCGGCATTTTCCGGGCGCGGCCGACACTGATCCGTCCCATCGCCGCAGGACACCCTCCGGTAACCCGCCAGCGATGTTCTGCCCTGCGCATTGATGCTGGCGCGCGGTTCGGAGTCCGGCTAATCCACTGCTCTGCATCAGGCGAGACCGCAAGAAATGGCCGATACGATCCAGGAAGTTCTGCATGCCTTTGCCAAGGGCGAACTTGTTGTCGTCACCGATGATGACGACCGGGAAGGCGAGGGCGATCTGATCGTCGCGGCGTCGCTGTGCACGGCCGAGAAGATGGCGTTCATCATCCGCCATACCTCGGGCATCGTCTGCGCGCCGATCACGACCGAGGATGCCCGCCGGCTGCGGCTCGATCCGATGGTGGCGCATAACGAGTCCAATCATACCACGGCCTTCACGGTTTCGGTCGACTACAAGCCCGATGGCGGCACCGGCATCTCGGCCGAGGAACGCGCGTCCTGCTGCCGCGCGCTCGCCAATCCCAATGCCGGCGCCAATGATTTTGCAAGGCCCGGCCACATCTTCCCGCTGATCGCGCGCGACGGCGGCGTACTGCTGCGCTCCGGTCATACCGAGGCGGCGGTCGATCTCTGCAAGCTGAGCGGCCTGCCGCCGGTCGGCGTCATCAGCGAATTGATGAACGACGACGGCACCGTGATGAAGGGCGAGCAGGTCGCCCGCTTCGCCGCCGCCCACAAGCTCAAGCATGTCACGATCGCCGACATGATCGCCTATCGCCAGGCCCGCGAGAAGCTGATCGAGCGGGTGGCGACCTTTACGACGGAAAGCCCGATCGGACCGCTGAAGGGCTATGCCTATCGATCGCCGTTCGACGAGATTGCGCACGCTGCCTTCGTCTATAACGGCGTCGGCGACGGCAAGAACGTGCTGACGCGGCTGCACAAGCCCAATATCGTCAAGGACCTCTTCACCGGCCAGGCGCGCATGCAGGTGGTGCTGCGGCATTTCAGGGATGCCGGCCGCGGCGTGCTGGTCTATCTGCGCGATGGCGCCGCCGGAGTTCCGGTCGAGCCGGTCGGCGAGCCGAAGTCCGCGGAGGCCGATCGCAACCGGCAATGGCGCGAGGTCGGCGTCGGCGCGCAGATTCTGCGCGATCTCGGCATCACCTCGATCCGGCACCTGACGTCATCGGTGCACGACTACAAGGGGCTGTCCGGCTTCGGCATCGAGATCGTTTCCAACGAACGTCTCGAAGACTAGACACCCTCATTTTTCGGGTTGGCGCCGGTGCGCGCCCCGGAATGACGTCGACGCAAGAACCATCCAATTCAATTGCGCTTGAGCCGATAGCGCTCTAATTTAACAGGCAATTCCGCGATTGACGCGATACGAAAGGATTTCTCATGAGCGTGCGCCCCCAGACCAAGGACAAACCGGCGGCGGCTGGTTTCCAGTGGGACGATCCGTTCCTGCTCGACGAGCAGCTCACCGAAGACGAGCGCATGATCCGCGACACCGCGCGCGCCTATGCGCAGGACAAGCTCTTGCCGCGGGTCGCCAAGGCCTATCTCGAGGAAAAGACCGACCGCGAGATATTCAACGAGATGGGCGAACTCGGCCTGATCGGCATCACGCTGCCGGAGGAATATGGCTGCGCCAATGCCAGCTACGTCGCCTATGGCCTCGTCGCGCGCGAGATCGAACGCGTCGACTCCGGTTACCGCTCGATGAACTCGGTGCAGTCGTCGCTGGTGATGCACCCGATCTACGCCTATGGCGACGAGAACCAGCGCAAGAAATATCTGCCGAGGCTCGCTACCGGCGAGTGGGTCGGCTGCTTCGGCCTGACCGAGCCGGATGCCGGCTCCGATCCCGGCGGCATGAAGACCCGCGCCGAAAAGGTTTCCGACGGTTACCGGCTGACCGGCAGCAAGATGTGGATATCGAACGCCCCGATCGCCGACGTGTTCGTGGTGTGGGCGAAATCGGCCGAGCATAACAACCAGATCCGCGGCTTCATCCTCGAGAAGGGCATGAAGGGCCTGTCGGCGCCGAAGATCGGCGGCAAGCTCTCCTTGCGCGCCTCCGTCACCGGCGAGATCGTGATGGACGGCGTGGTGGTGCCGGAAAGCGCGCTGCTGCCCAACGTCTCCGGCCTTAAAGGGCCGTTCGGCTGCCTCAACCGCGCCCGCTACGGCATTTCCTGGGGCGCGATGGGCGCCGCCGAGGACTGCATGCATCGCGCACGGCAGTACACGCTCGACCGCAAGCAGTTCAAGCGGCCCCTGGCGGCGACGCAACTGGTGCAGAAGAAGCTCGCGGACATGCAGACGGAGATTGCGCTCGGCCTGCAGGGGAGCCTGCGCGTCGGCCGCCTGATGGACGAAGGCAAGATGGCGCCGGAGATGATCTCGATCGTCAAGCGCAACAATTGCGGCAAGGCACTCGACATCGCGCGCATGGCGCGCGACATGCACGGCGGCAACGGCATCCAGATCGAATATCACGTGATGCGCCATGCCGCCAATCTGGAAACCGTGAACACCTATGAGGGCACCCACGACGTCCACGCGCTGATCCTCGGCCGCGCGATCACCGGCATCCAGGCGTTTTCGTGAGGCGCGCGATATCGACCGCGTAGGATGGGTAGAGCGCTAGCGAAACCCATCGTCACGGTTCGCCGTGCGTTGCGTTGATGGGTTTCGCCAGTGCTCAACCCATCCTACGGGACCGCAACACAGGCATCCCCCATGACCGATAACGAAGACATCCCGTTCAACCGCGACTTTCCGCTCAGGCCCGGCGTGGCCGAGGAAGCTCGTCCCGGCGTGCGGCGAATTCTCTGCGACAATCCGAGCCCGTTCACCTTCACCGGCACGGTCAGCTACATCGTCGGCCGAGGCAAGGTCGCGATCATCGATCCCGGTCCGGACGACGAAGCGCACGCGAGGGCCGTGCTCGACGCCGTGCGCCATGAGACCGTGACGCACATCCTGGTCACCCATACCCATCGCGACCACTCGCCGAACACCGCGCGGATCAAGGCGGCCACCGGCGCCCCGGTCTATGCCGAGGGCCCGCACCGCGCCTCGCGGCCGCGCTTCGAGAGCGAGAAACACAGCCCGGAATCCGGCGCCGACCGCGACTTCAGGCCGGATGTCGAGGTGAAAGACGGCGACATGATCGAAGGTTCTGGATGGGCGCTGGAAGCGGTGGCGACGCCCGGCCACACCGCCAATCACCTGGCGTTCGCGTGGGCCGAGCGAAAGATCAGCTTCGTCGGCGATCACGTGATGGGCTGGTCGACCTCGATCGTGGCGCCGCCGGACGGGTCGATGATCGACTACATGGCCTCGCTCGAACGGCTTTCGCGGCGACCTGAGAACTTGTACTTCTCCGGCCACGGACCGGAAATTTTGGATGGACCGCGTTACGTCCGTTTCCTGACCCGGCATCGCAAGGCCCGCGAAGCCTCGATCCTGCATCGCCTCGCCAAGGGCGAGGCTGATATTCCGACCATGGTGCGCGCGATCTATATCGGCATCGACCCGCGGCTGACCGCGGCCGCCGGCTATTCCGTGCTGGCGCATCTGGAGGATCTGGTCGCGCGCGGGATTGTGGCGACCGACGGCGATCCGGTGATCGGAGGGAGCTACCGGTTGGCGAATGGCGAATAGGGAGGGCAAGTTCAGCATACGCCGCTCTGCTTTTCCATTCGCTACTCGCCATTCGCTACTCGCCTCTTCACCTCGCCCCCTCACTTCTTCCCTGCCTTGGCCTGAACCTTGGCCGGCGCCTGCGGCTTCTTGACCGCTGGCTTGGCGTTGGCGTTATCGACCGCGGTATTGAGGTCCTCGATCAGCCTGGAGACGCGCGCGGCGTTGCTGCCGAGATCGTTGTCGAAATAGCGCGACGCCGAGCGGATATCGACGCGCGAATCCTCGCCATCGGGCGTGATGCGGATCGAGATATCCTCGCGGAATCCCATGATCGGCGTCCGCGCCACCGCCTCGATCCGGCCGATGCGGCGGGGGAGCTGCGGCGGACGTTCGTCGATCACGAGCCATTTGCGCTTCGTCACCAGTTGCAGCGCCACCTCGTAGGCCCGTTGCACCGGCACTTCCAGCTCCACGGTCTCGATTTCGGGATAGGCCAGCCGCTGCTGCTCGGCGGAATAAAGCCCGGCGTAGACCGCGGAATTGGTGCCCTCGCCGGTGCGCAGCCGCGCCAGCGCCTCGAAGCGCGGCGGATCGATCGGATCGGTGGTGACGTCGTAGATCGGCGGCAGCTTGCGATATTGCAGGCCGAGATAGGCCGGATAGGCGAGCACGACCGCGTCGATCAGGAGCGCCAGCAGGACGCGGCCCATGCCGCGCGAGCCGTTCTGCCAGATCGCCGCGAAGGCGGCGAGGCCGACAAGAATGGAAAGCCCGGCGCAGGCCAGCGCGCCGAAGAACGTCGCCAGTGCCGGCTTCATTTCCAGGATGCCGAAGCGGACGATGAGGATTGAAACCAGCACCGCGACCACGGAGAAGATCGCGAGGTTGCGCGCCCAGGTCGCGAGGCTGGACACGGGCTCCGACTGGTAGGGAGCGGAAAACCTGCGGGCCATCGGTTAAAAAATCTGCCGGGTTGGAACTCTGCCGGGCCAACAATGCCGGACTGCTGGCCCGTTTGAGACCACGGACCTGCGGCAAATTCAAGGGTGGATTGACGGACGGGCGTCTTCCGGCAGGCGCGTCTTTTCCCTTCCTGTGTTCCCGGTCGCTCAAAAATCCTAGGCCGCCGCGTTCGGAAAACTGTAGCTCTTGAACTGCTCGCGCAGCGCGGTCTTCAGGATTTTTCCGGTCGCGGTGTGGGGAATGCCGTCGACGAAGGCGACGTCATCGGGCATCCACCATTTCGCGATCTTGCCGTCCATGTATTTCAGGATCTCCTCGCGCGTGGCCTTCTGGTCAGCCTTGAGCTGCACGATCAGAAGCGGTCGCTCGTCCCATTTGGGATGATGGATGCCGATCACCGCCGCTTCCGCGACCGCGGGATGGCCGACCGCGAGATTTTCCAGGTCGATCGATGAAATCCATTCGCCGCCGGACTTGATCACGTCCTTGGAGCGATCGGTGATCCGCATATAGCCGTGCGCGTCGATGGTCGCGACGTCGCCGGTGTCGAAATAGCCGTCCTCGTCGAGGATGTTGGTGTCGATGCGGAAATAGGCTTTCGCGACCGCGGGTCCGCTCACCTTGAGGCGGCCGAAGGTCTTGCCGTCCCATGGCAGTTCCTTGCCGGCGTCGTCTTTGATCTTCATCTGGACGCCGAACGGCGGGTAGCCCTGGGTTTGCAGGATATCGAGCCGCGCGTCGCCGGTGAGGTTGGCGAAGGGAGGTTTCAGCGCGGCGAGCGTGCCGATCGGGCTCATCTCGGTCATGCCCCAGGCGTGGCGCACCTGCACGCCCATGTCGACGAACGACTTGATCATCGAGCGCGGCATCGCCGAGCCGCCGCACACCACCATTCGCAGGTGCGGCAGTTTCAGGCCGTTGGCGGCCATGTGATTGAGCAGCATCAGCCACACCGTCGGCACGCCGGCGGTATGCGTCACCTTCTCGGTGTCGAGCAGCTCATAGACCGATGCGCCATCGAGCTTCGGGCCGGGCATCACGAGCTTGGTGCCCATCGACGGCGCCGAGAACGCGATGCCCCAGCTATTGGCGTGGAACAGCGGAACCACCGGCAGCATGGTGTCGGCGGCGTTGGCGCCAAGCGAGTCGCCGGTGTTGGCCATCAAGGCGTGCAGCACGTTGGAGCGGTGCGAATACAATACGCCCTTGGGATCGCCGGTGGTCCCCGAGGTGTAGCACATCGCAGCGGCGGTATTCTCGTCGAACGTCTTCCACTGGAACTTGCCGTCGGCTTCGGCGATCCAGTCCTCATAGGCGACCGCGTTCTTCAGCGTGGTCTGCGGCATATGCGCCTTGTCGGTCAGGACGACGAAGCGTTCGACGCCTGGAAGCTTGTCGGCGATCTTTTCCAGGATCGGCACGAAGGTGGTATCGACCATCACGACGCGATCCCCGGCGTGGTTGACGATCCAGGCGATCTGTTCGGGGAACAGCCGCGGATTGACGGTATGGCAGATCGCGCCGATGCCCATGATGCCGTACCAGACTTCAAGGTGGCGCCAGGTGTTCCATGCGATGGTGGCGACGCGGTCGCCGAGTTTGACGCCGTCGCGCTCGAGCCGCTGCGAGACTCTCAATGCGCGTGCGTGAATTTCGGCGTAATTGGTGCGATGAATGGGGCCTTCGACCGACCGGGTGACGACCTCTTGCGAGCCGTGATAGGCCGCGGCGTGCTCGATAATCCGGTGACACAACAAAGGCCAGTCTTGCATCAAACCAAGCATACGAAAGTCCCTCCCGGTTCTCATTGCCTCGCGCATCACCGGCCCATGCGTGAACGGCCCGGCGACAGATCGTGGAATTGACATGAACTCTAGCGCGGAGAAAGCAAGTCGAAAATGGGCTTATGGCGTCCCTGGCCGCGGCGAGGCGGCCATGGTTACCGCCGCCGCCGTGTTATTGCTGCTTGGCGCGCAGGCTGGGCCGGCTTGGGC
>NZ_JBAVNZ010000532.1:0-3250 GCF_049691595.1 Bradyrhizobium sp. | reverse complement strand
ATTCATTGGCGCGGCGATCACGCAAAACGACTCGCTCTATCGCATTCCCGGCATCGACGGCGCCGACCACCAGACCCGGATCGACGCGCACCAGACCAAACTCACCGCCAAGGGCGAGTACCGGCCGGACGCAGCCGCGATCGACGCCGTCAGGTTGTGGGCCGGCGCGACCGACTATCACCACGACGAGATCGGCCTCGCCGTTCCCAACGATCCCGCAACCGCGGGCATCCGCCAGACCTTCACCAACAAGGAGCAGGAGGCCCGCGCCGAGGTGCAGTTCGCGCCGTTCAATGCCCGCTTCGCGGCGGTGACGACCGCGTTTGGCTTGCAGGCCGGACATCAGGAGCTGGCCGCGCCGAGCCCGGACCATCCCGGCACGCTGTTCAACGGGCTGTGGGATCCGAACCGTAACACCCGCGTCGCCGGCTACGCCTTCAACGAGTTCAAGTTCTCCAATTCGACGAAAGCCCAGATCGCCGGACGCATCGAGCATGTCGACCTGCACGGCTCGACCCCGGATTTTCCGGCGGACTTCCTGCCCAACGGCAATCCGCAAACCGCTGTCGCGCGAAATCCATCCTACACGCCGAAGAGCGGCAGCATCGGCCTGATCCAGAGCCTGCCCGGCGATCTCGTCGGCAGCATCACCGCGCAATATGTCGAGCGCGCCCCAAAACCGGCCGAGCTGTTTTCGCGCGGCGCCCATGACGCCACCGGCACCTTCGACATCGGCAACCCGAACCTGACGTTGGAGATCGCGAAATCGGTCGAACTCGGACTGCGCAAGGCCGCCGGGCCGTTCCGGTTCGAAGCCACCGCTTACTACACCCGGTTCAACAATTTCATCTTCCGTCGGCTGACCGGCGTGATGTGCGATGCGGATTTCAATTCCTGCGGCGCCGCCGGCGCCGAACTGCGGCAGGCGGTCTATTCCCAGCGCGATGCCACCTTCGGCGGCGGCGAGTTCCGGAGCCAGCTCGACATCGGACCGCTGCATGGCGGCATCTGGGGCATCGAGGATCAGTTCGACATCGTTCGCGCCACCTTCACAGACGGCAGCAATGTTCCCCGGATTCCGCCGCTGCGAGCCGGCGGCGGCGTATACTGGCGCGACGCCAACTGGCTGATGCGCGTCAACCTGCTGCATGCCTTCGCGCAAAACCATATTGCCGTGATCGGCGAGACGCCGACGGCAGGCTATGATCTGTTGAAGGCCGAGATCAGCTACAACACCAAACTCGATTCCTCCCGGTTCGGCGCGCGCGAGATGACGGTCGGTCTGGTCGGCAACAATCTCTTGAACGAGAACATCCGCAACCACGTTTCCTACACCAAGGACGAAGTCCTGATGCCCGGCATCGGCGTGCGCGCGTTTGCGAATTTGAAGTTCTGAGAAAATAATCTCTCTCGCCCCGCTTGCGGGGTGAGGTGAAACGGCATCGCGCGCGGATTCTATGTCGCCCTGCTCCAGTCAGGCCGAATTGCGCCGGAGACGTCGGTGAAGGCGCCCTCGGCCAGTTCCGCCACCAGCAGCCGCCGGTAGTCGACCGGGCCGGGCATGACCGCCCGTCCCTTCGGAACGGCCTTGAAGCCGACACGGCTGTAATAGGCTTCGTCGCCGACCAGCAGCACCAGGCGATGCCCCCTCGCTTTCGCCTCTCTCACGGCGCGATCGAGCAGCGCGCGGCCGACGCCGCGGCCGCGAAACGGCGGCTCGACCGTCAGCGGCCCAAGCAGCAAGGCCGGCGTATCGCCGATGCAGATCGGCAACTGGCGGACAGAGCCCACCAGCAGCGTGCCGATCCGTGCCGTGAACGACAGATCGAGCAGATGGTCGATGTGCTCGCGCAGCCGGTAGGCGCTGAGCACGAAGCGGCCGGGCCCGAACGTGCGCTCGTGCAGCCGCTCGATCGCCTGCGCGTCGTTCGGGGTTTCAGGCAGGATGGTGAGATTGAGGTCGCTCATGGTGAGCCGCGATAGCATCTGGCGGCGGCGCGGTCCATCGTCGGTCGCGCCTTCAATTCTTGCTGGTGGCCGGTTGCGACAGATAGGCGAGCAGCTTCATCTCGCGGCGGCCGCGCGTCACGGTATCCAGCACCAATCCCGACGATACCGACAGGATCGCCACGATCATCAGGCCCGTCGACAGCACGGCGGTCGGCAGCCGCGGCACGATGCCTTCTTCGAAAAAGGTGATGACGATCGGGATCGCAAGCCCGATCGAAACCAGCGCGAGACAGATTCCGATCGCGGTGAAAAACCGCAGCGGCTTTTCCGAGCGATAGAGTTTCAGGATGGTGCCGAGGATCTTGAAACCGTCGCGCCAGGTGTTGAGCTTGCTGAACGATCCCTCCGGCCGGGCGTAATAGGGCGTCTCGATCTCCGCGACCGGCAATGCGAGTTCGAGCGCATGCACGCTGAGCTCGGTTTCGATCTCGAAACCATCCGACAATACCGGAAATGATTTGACGAAGCGGCGCGAGAACACCCGGTAGCCGGACAGGATATCCCTGAAGGCCTGGCCGAACGCCGAGGCAAGGAAGCTGGTCAGCATCCAGTTGCCGGTGCGGTGGCCGGGCCGGTAGGCCGCGACCGACTGATCGACGCGAAAGCCCACCACCATGTCGAGATGATCGTTCAAGAGCGCCTCGATCATGCGCGGCGCGCTTGGCGCGTCATAGGTCGCGTCGCCGTCAACCAGCACATAGATGTCGGCATCGATGTCGGCGAACATGCGCCGCACCACATGTCCCTTGCCCTGGCGGCGCTCGCGGCGCACCTCGGCGCCGGCCGCCCGCGCCACCTCGGCGGTGCGATCCCGCGAATTGTTGTCGTAGACGAAGATCCCGGCTGCCGGCAGGGCCTTGCGAAAGTCTGCGACCACGGTGGCGACGGCGGCTTCCTCGTTGAAGCACGGCACCAGAACCGCAACCCGCAACGCTGGTGTCGTCATCCCTGGCCTGCCGAATCAGGATTGTCCATGGATGGCTTATACCGCAATCAGGCTTTGGCCGGTTGCGGCATAGCGGGGTTTTCCGCGGCGGCCGAGCCACGCCGGTCGAGCGTTGCGAACAGCAGGGTCCAGAGCGACAGCATGGCGATCGGCAGCACAGCCCGTCGCTAGCGCCAGGTGGCGATCGGCTCCCGGCCGCCGAGCACCTCGGCGATCCGAAGCCGTGTCCCCGGCGTCGTCCCGGCCGGCAACGCATCCGGATCGAAGAAACCGCATTGCTCGATCTCGCGATTC
>NZ_JBAVNZ010000531.1:0-10115 GCF_049691595.1 Bradyrhizobium sp. | reverse complement strand
CGCGACATGTCGCTGAAGGACGTGCCGAGGGTGCTGCTCGGCTCCGCCAACATGAGCGCGATGATCCTCTATATCATCACCAATGCGGTGCTGTTCTCGTTCCTGATGGCGAACGAGAATATTCCGCAGCAGATCGCGGCGTGGATCACCTCGATCGGGGTCGACTGGATCATCTTCCTTTTGGTGGTCAACGTGCTGCTGCTGCTGGCGGGCAATGTGATGGAGGCATCCTCGATCGTGCTGATCATGGCGCCGATCCTGTTTCCGGTGGCGGTCAAGCTCGGCATTCACCCGGTGCATCTCGGCATCCTGATGGTCGTCAACATGGAAGTCGGGATGTGCCACCCGCCGGTCGGTCTCAATCTTTATGTGGCCTCCGGCATCGCCAAGATGGGGATCACCGAACTGACGATCGCGGTGTGGCCGTGGCTTCTGACCATGCTGATCTTCCTCGGCATCGTCACCTACGTGCCTGATATCTCGCTCTGGCTGCCGCGGGCGCTCGGCATGCTGTAGGGGGCGCCGCATTACATTTTTGTAAGGGTGGCTTGCCTGTCCAAACGGTAAGTTGAACGCGCGTCGGCGCGGGCCCATCTTTGACGCGAGCTTTTTCAAAAGGAGGCTTGCATGAGAAATTTCGCCATCGCCGGTATCGCGGCGCTTGCCATCGCCGGTTCGACCGCCGTTTATGCCCAGCACCACCATTGGTCCCATGGCTATATGCGGATGAACCCCGAGGACAGGGCGGCCTTCCTCGATGCGCGGATCGCCGCGGTGCACGCCGGCCTCAAGCTGACGCCGGATCAGGAAAAATTGTGGCCGCCGGTCGAGGCCGCCGTGCGCGATTTCGCCAAGCTGCGGATCGATCGCGCCAATGCGCGGATCGACGCGCAGAAAAGCGCTTCCCCGGACGCGCAGAAGCCGGACGATCCGGTTACGCGGCTGCGTGAGCGCGCCGACAACATGACGACCACGGCGAGCGCGCTGAAGAAGATCGCCGATGCCGCCGATCCGCTCTACAAGACGCTGGACGACAGCCAGAAACGCCGCCTCGCTTTCCTGACCCACATGGAGCATCGGTTCGGCGCCGACGGCTGGCGGCGCCACGGTTTCGAGCGGGGCATGGATCGCGGCTTCGATCGCGACGATGGCCGCCGGGATCGCGGTAGTGAGCGGGATCGCTCCGACCGTGATGGCGGACCGGACCGCGACGGCTCCGGGCGGCTCTGACCGCCCTCGGTCGACTGGAGCATCAGGCAAAGCCGCTGCAATCCAGCGGCTTTTTGCGGCTGGCGCCTCTGGTCAATGACCGGGAAAACCTCCGCCGCTTTGCTGGACATCGATGGGTCGCTTTGCTAAACGACGCCCTCTTGCGAGGGTCTTTTCCGGACTTGCTTCCGGGCGCATAGCTCAGTTGGTAGAGCAGATGACTCTTAATCATCGGGTCCCAGGTTCGAGCCCTGGTGCGCCCACCATCGCAATCAATGACGTAGCCGCATTCCCGGCATCTATTCCGACAAATCACGGACCGCTATTCCGACAAGTCGGCTGGTTTGTTTGCTCGGCACGGCGTTTTTGAACCCCGGAGATTAGCTGCTTGCGGGTGCACCTGGCGTTCGTGGGCAATTGCCGCGCCGACCGATGGCGGTCTGCTGTGCCCAGCTCGGCATCGGACAGATCAGAGGCTGCGCCTTCCGTAAAGCCACCGTGGCGAAACGACGTGAATGACAGCCCGTCGCAAATATTGCGACCGCACGCGGCTCCATCGGCAGGCGCAAATCTTTGTGTCGCCTTGCAGCATCCATTTCGAAGGCGGCATCCGGCAGAATATCGAGAGGGGCTCGCCCGATCTCGCGCTGGATGGTCGCAAACGGTTGTCGTTGACCGCCATGCACGTGACCGTTGCCGTGCCCTTGATCAATTGGCGCACACTATTTGTACAAGCTGCTCACAAAGCGTCAGACCAAGGGAATTTCGGATCGCTCTTTCCAAAATGCCGTCCGCCGCGACAGATATTCCTTGACAGAAGCGGTCTTCCGAGGGAGCCTTGATTGCGAGCGCTGGGCAAAGCTGCCCCCGATGGCGCCACCCAATTTGCAATGCTCCTTTGACGGCAATGTTCGCCGGGCCTGAACGACCAGGCTTGTTGCGTTGGGTTGTGGCATGGCGCCAAGAAATATTCAGGTCGGCTTTCTGTTCTCGTCGACGGGATCGTACGAGCTGGTCTCGCGGTCGATGTTGAACGGCGCCTTGCTGGCGGTCGAGGAAATCAACGCTTCCGGCCTCGACATCGAGATCGAGCCGACGGTGCTCAACCCCGGCGGAGTCCTCTCCCAATATTCGGCTCTCGCGGAGACGTTGTTGCGACGCAATATCCGTCACGTGGTCGGCTGCTACACGTCGTCGTCGCGCAAGGAAGTTATCCCGCTGTTCGAAAAGCATGACGCGCTGCTGTGGTATCCGTCGCACTACGAAGGCTTCGAGAGCTCCACCAACGTGATCTATACGGGGGCTGCCCCCAATCAGCACGTCTTGCCGCTGGTCGAATATCTGCTTCAGCATCACGGCCATCGGGCGTTCTGCGTCGGCTCGAATTACATCTGGGCCTGGGAAAACAACCGGATCCTGCGCGAGAGTGTGACCGCACGCGGCGGGTCGGTGTTGGCCGAGCGCTATTTCGCCGTCGGCGAGGAGGATTTCGGTCAGGTGATCGAGGCGATCCTCGAAGCGCGTCCCTCCTTCGTGTTCCTGACGCTGATCGGTACCTCGGCCTACAAGTTTTTCCGCGACTTCAGGGCTGCATGCCGCGCCCGCGGCATCGATCAGGCCCGGGAAATCCCCGTTGCAAGCTGCTCGCTTTCGGAGCCTGAGCTCGAGGCCATCGGCGACGAGGCGGTCGACGGCCACCTGAGTTCGAGCGTCTATTTCTGTTCGATCCAAAGCCCGGAGAACCTTCGCTTCCTCCGGGCTTACGCGTCGCGCTACCCGGAGCGGTCGACGGCATCCGCCGATGCAGAGGCGTCTTATAACGCGGTCTGGCTGTTGGCACACGCCGCCGTGACGGCGAAGTCCACCGACCCGCGCTCCGTCAAGGCGGAAATCATCCACCAGCGTCTCGACGCGCCGCAGGGCAAGGTCTGGATCGACGAGCAAACCTTTCATGCCTATCTGACGCCCCGGATCGGACGTTCCAATCGCGGTGCGAGGTTCGATCTGGTGGGCGAGGCCCGGGCGCCGGTTCAGCCCGATCCGTATCTGGTGCGCAGTTCCTCGCGCTTCGAAGCTGCCGCCGCTCCCTCGCTGAGGCTCGTGTCATGACCGAAGCGAGCCTGCTGCAGAATTTCAGTGGCGGCCGCGCCATCGTCGTGACGGACCGGGCGTCATCGCTCGAGGTGCTGACGACGACCCTGGCCCGCCTCGGCGTTGCGACCGATCCGGCGGATATCGTCGAGACCGCCGCGGCGATCGATGTCGCGGCGCTGCAGCCCGAGCGCGACATCATTTTCATCGACGGTGACGTCGGCGACGGAGCGGCACTCCCGCTCAGCCCGATCGCTCGCCTGCCGCCGGCGCCGATCATCGGCCTGCTCGGCGTCAGCGCCCCCAGCCGCCTCAAGGCGCTGATGCGCGCGGGCGCGACCTCGTTCCTCCGCAAGCCCATCCATGGCGCGGCGGTCTATCCGGCGCTGTTCGTCGGCGTCAACGAATATCGACGCCATCGGCATCTCGAGACCCGGCTGGAAGATCACGAGCGTCGCCGCCGCGGTCGGCGGGATGTGGTCAAGGCGATTATCCGGACGATGGTCAGGGACGGCATCGACGATGACGAAGCTTACGATCTGCTCCGACGGCGCAGCATGAAGACGCGCCAGACGATGGAAGATCTGTGCAAAGACTTGATCCGATCGGCAGACGGGCAAGACGACGGCGAACGCGTTCCGAGGAGAAAACTCGCCGACTAATCTCAACAGAGGAGAGGCAGATGCTTGACAATATGGTAAGGGGGGCGCGTCTCGCGTCCCTCATCGGGGTCGGCTTGCTCGCAGCAGGCTCGGCCTACGCGGCGGACCCGATCAAACTCGGCGTCCTCGAAGATCAATCCGGCGACTTCGCGCTGGCGACCATCGGAAAGGTCCATGGCATTCAGCTCGCCACCGATGAAATCAATGCCGCCGGCGGCATCTCCGGTCGCAAGCTCGAACTGGTGATCTATGATACCCAGTCGGACAACACCCGTTACCAGGAATTCATGAGACGGGTGCTTCAGCGCGACAAGGTCAATGTGGTGTTTGCCGGATTTTCCAGCGCCTCGCGTGAGGCCTACCGCCCGATCGTCGACCAGCTTGACGGTTTCGCCTTCTACAATAATCAGTACGAAGGCGGCGTCTGCGACGGCCACATGGTTGTGACCGGCGCGGTACCGGAGCAGCAGTTTTCGACCCTGATCCCGTGGATGATGGAGAAGTACGGCAAGCGGGTCTACACCATCGCAGCCGATTACAATTTCGGCCAGATCTCGGCGGAGTGGGTCCGCATGATCGTCAAGCAGAAGGGCGGCGAGATGGTCGGCGAAGAGTTCATCCCGCTCGGCGTGTCGCAGTTCTCGCAGACCATCCAGAACATCCAGAAGGTCAAGCCGGACGTGCTGATCACGTTGCTCGTCGGCACCGCGCAGGCGTCCTATTACGAGCAGGCCGCCGCGGCGAACCTGAAGATTCCGATGGGCAGCTCGGTCAATGTCGGCCAGGGCTACGAGCACAAGCGTTTCAAGCCGCCGAGCCTCGCCAACATGTACGCGACGGTGAATTATGTCGAGGAGGTCGATACGCCGGCGAGCAAGGCGTTCGTGGCGAAGTGGAAGGCGAAATTCCCGAATGAGCCTTACATCAACCAGGAAGCGGAGAACTCCTACCACGCCGTCTATCTCTACAAGCAGATGGTCGAGCGCGCCGGCGGTTCGACGGCGCGGGCTGATTTGCGGGCGGTAATTGCCAAAGGCGATGTCTGTGTCGACGCGCCTGAAGGCAAGGTCTGCATCGATCCGAAAAGCCAGCACGCCTCGCACACCATCTACATGGCGAAGGTCGGCGACGATCACTCCATCACCTTCCCGCAGGTCTGGAACGATATCAAGCCATACTGGCTTGGCGAGGCCGGGTGCGACCTCACCAAGAAGGACCCGATGGCGCAGTACACGCCGAGCAATCCGCCGCCAAAACCCTGACCGCGGCGATATCGGGGGGCGCTCGGCGCCCCTCGATATCCGCATCGGCGTTTCGCGCACGGGTGCCCGGAAGAGAATGCTCTTCACCCGAGGTATCGGATGGATTTCCTGAGTTCGCTGTTCGGATTCGTCTACCAATGCGGCGACGCATTCGCATTTCTCGTGCTGGCCGCGTGCGGGCTGGCGGTGATTTTCGGCATGATGGGCGTGATCAATCTCGCCCATGGCGAGTTCATCATGTGCGGGGCCTATGTGACCGTGGCGACGGGGCGGGCCGGTCTGTCACTGCCGCTTGCAATCCTGTGTGGAGCGCTTGCCGCCGGAACCGTCGGGCTGATCGTCGAGCGCCTCGTTATCCGGCAGCTCTACGACCGGCCGATGGACACCATTGTCGCAACCTGGGGACTGAGCCTGATTGCCACGCAGGGCACCTTGATCGTGTTGGGATCGAGCATGCCGGGTGTCGGCGTTCCGCTCGGCAGTTTCACGGTCGGCGCCTATTCCTACTCGACCTATCGTCTGGTGCTGATCCTCGCCGCGCTGACAATTCTCATCGGGCTCTATCTCGCGTTCAACAGGACGAAGTTCGGAATTCTGGCCCGCGCCACCATCCAGCTGCCGCACATGGCGGAAGCCTTGGGCGTCGACACCAAACTGGTCTACAGCATGACCTTTGCATCGGGTGCGGCGCTCGCGGGGCTGGTCGGCGGGCTCTATGCGCCGACCATGACCATCGTGCCGACCATGGGCAGCACGTTCATCATGGAGGCGTTTGTAACGGTCGTTGTCGGTGGCGCCGATATCTTTCTCGGCACGGCACCCGCCGCTGCCGTGCTGGGAGTGGTCAAGGCCGCGATGACGTCGTGGCAGGGGCAATTGTTCGGACAGATCGGACTGCTGATCGCGGTGATCATCGTCATTCGCGTACTTCCAAAGGGAATCTCGGGCTTCATCCTGCGCGAGCGAAGTTGAGAGAGCAGCTTTGGACATGACGCGGCACCTGCGGTTCATCCGTCTGCTCGAGGGCCCCCAGACGCTGGGCCGTGGCCCGGTATTCTGGGGCGCTGCCGGCGCGGTCCTGCTCGCGGCGGGGATCTATCCGCTGCTGGCGGATGGCTACACGGTCGGCAACACCGTCTATTTCTTCAACTGGACGTTCATGGCGCTCGGGCTCTGCCTGATCTGGGGTTATGGCGGCACGCTCAGCTTCGGACAGACCGCGTTCTTCGGCCTGTCGGGATATGCCTACGGCGTTCTTACCCTCAACTTTGGCGCCGCTTACGGCTTCACGCTGCTTGCCCTGATTGCCGCGCTGGCCTGCAGCGCGATGCTTGCTGCCGTGCTCGGCTACTTTCTTTACTTCGGCCGGATCAGCGGCGTCTTCCTCGGCATCGTTACGCTCTCGGTCACGCTGGTGTTCGAGCGCTTCATGGCCCAGACCGCTGGTCCCGAATGGCATGTCGGCGTCGCACGCCTGAACGGCTTCAATGGCATGAGCGGCATGCCGCCGCTGACGCTGCCGTGGTTCGGCGGTGCCCTCGTGCTGTTTCCGGATGTCGGCCTGTATTATCTGGTTCTGACGCTGCTGGTGCTGGCCTATCTCGGCCTCCGCATGCTCGTGAACTCCAAGTTCGGCAATGTGCTGGTGGCGATCCGGGAGAATCCCGAGCGCGCGGAGATGCTGGGCTACGACGTGCGAAAATATCAGCTGGTGGCGTTCGTGATCGGCGCGGTAATGGCCGGGCTCAGCGGCGCGCTCTACACCTCGTGGGGCCAGTATATCACGCCGTCGAGCATGAGCATCACCGCGGCCGCCCTGCCGATCGTCTGGGTCGCGGTCGGCGGCCGCGGCGACCTGACCGCCACGCTGATCGGGACCCTCGCGGTGCTGGCGGCGTTCCAGGCGCTGACGATCTATGGCAGCCAGTATGCGCTGGTGGTGATGGGTCTGCTCTTGGTTGCGACGGTGCTGATCGCGCCGGGGGGATTGATCGTCACCTTCGCCAAATTCGTCGGCCGGATGCGGCATGGTTCGAAGGAAGCGGCCTGATGTCCATTCTCGAAACGCGTGGTCTCAACAAACGCTTCGGTGGCCTGCACGTCACCGCGGACGTCGACCTTGCGCTCGAGGAGGGCGAGATTCATTGCCTGATCGGCCCCAATGGCGCCGGCAAGAGCACGCTGTTCCGCCTCATCCTGGGCGAGCACGCGCCGTCCAGCGGCAGTATTCTTTATGCCGGCCAGGACATCACCCGGCTGAAGTCGTTCGAGCGGATCCGGCGCGGCATGAGCGTCAAGTTCCAGGTGCCCGGCATTTTCAAGGCGCTGAGCGCGCGGCAGAACCTGGAAATCGCCCTCCAGCATCATCTCGAGGGTGGTTCGCTCGACGCAGAGGCCGACCGGCTGCTCGATTTCCTCCATCTACTGGATGTCGGCGCGCAGCTCGCGGGTAATCTCAGCCACGGCCAGCAACAATGGCTCGAGATCGGCATGGCTATCAGCCTGAAACCAAAACTGTTGCTGCTGGACGAGCCGACCGCCGGCATGTCACCGGAGGAGACGATCGCCACCGGCGAAATCGTCAAGACCCTGAACGCCGGCGGCGTCACCATTCTCGCGATCGAGCATGACATGAGTTTTGTCCGGCAGGTAGCGAGGCGGGTCACAGTGCTGCATCTCGGCCGGATCTTCGCGCAGGGGACCATCGAGGAGATCGTCGCCGACGAGCGCGTCGCGGCGATCTATCTGGGGCATGGCCATGCGTAGGGAAATCGTGCTCTCCGCGCTCAAGCTCCGGTCCGGCTACGGAGGCAAGCCGGTGCTGCAGGGCATCGACATGGATGTGCGCGAAGGCGAGATCGTCGCGGTGATCGGCCGCAACGGTGTTGGCAAGTCGACGCTGATGCGGACGCTGATCGGGCTGCTGCCGCCGACAGAAGGCCGCATTGTGTTCAAGGGGGAGGATATCAGCGCGCTGGCGGCGCACCGCCGCGCCCGCCTCGGTATCGGTTACGTGCCGCAGGGCCGCGACGTCTTCCCGCGCATGAGCGTCGAGGAGAACCTCAGGGTCGGCGAAATGACTGGCGGAAAGGTCGGCCCCGAAGACTACCAGCGGGTCTACGCCACGTTTCCGATCCTCGCCGAGCGGCGCAGCCAGCGGGCCGGAATCCTGTCCGGCGGCCAGCAGCAGCAACTGGCGATCGGCCGCGTCATGATCGGCAAGCCGTCGCTGATTCTGCTGGATGAGCCCTCGGAGGGCATTCAGCCGTCGATCGTGCAGGACATCGCGCGCACCATCGTCGATCTCAATCGCCAAACCAGCGTCACGATCATGTTGGTCGAGCAGAACCTCGACATGATCCGCGCCATGGCGCAGCGCTGCTACGTCATGGACAAGGGCAGGGTCGTCGCCGAACTGGCGCCGGCGGACCTTGACGATCGCGAGGTCGTGCGACGCCATCTCGCCGTCTGAGCCGAATTTTCAACCAGCAGGAAGGATCATCAACATGTCATGGCTCGAAACCTCCATCATGGCCCGCAGAGGCCTCGCGAAAGGCAAGCCCGGCAAGACTCATTCCATCACCGAACAGAGCCAGGGCAAATATCACTATGTCTACGGTCCCTATGCGAAGCCGGTATTGACGGTGGATCCGGGGGCCGTGATATCGGCCGAAACGCACGATGCGTTCGAGGGCAAGATCAAGCATGAAACGGACAAGCCAAGCGAGATACTGAATTTCCCGTTCCTCAATCCACAGAACGGGCCGATCTATGTCAACGGCGCGGAGAAGGGTGATACCCTTGCGGTGTACATCAAGTCCATTGTGCCGCGCGGGCCGCAGCCGGTGGGAACGACCTGCCTGATCAGGGAATTCGGCGGCCTGGTCGCGACCGGCGATACCGCACTGCTCAATCCCCCGCTGCCCGAGCGGGTCAAGAAGGTCGAGGTCACGCTGGAGGGCGGCATTAAATGGAGCGACAAGCTGACGCTGCCTTATCAGCCCTTCATCGGAACCATCGGCACCTCGCCGGAGATCGAGGCGATCACCTCGCTGCAGCCGGACTATTATGGCGGCAACATGGATTTGCCCGATGTCGCGGTGGACGCGGTGATCTATTTGCCGGTCAACGCGCCCGGCGCGCTGCTGTATCTGGGCGACTGCCACGCCACGCAGGGCGATGGCGAGCTGTGCGGCGTCGCACTGGAGCATCCGACCGTCACCACGTTGCAGGTCGATCTCATCAAGAAATGGACCTTCAAATGGCCGCGGCTGGAAAACGATAGGTTCTTCATGACGATCGGCTCCGGCCGGCCGATGGAAGACGCCGCCCGCATTGCATACCGCGAACTGGTTCGCTGGATGGCCGCCGATTTCGGCTTCGCCGAACTCGACGCGTACATGCTTCTGACCCAATGCGGCCGCGTGCGTCTCGGC
The DNA here is from genome assembly GCF_049691595.1 of Bradyrhizobium sp. Classification (GTDB taxonomy): domain Bacteria; phylum Pseudomonadota; class Alphaproteobacteria; order Rhizobiales; family Xanthobacteraceae; genus Bradyrhizobium. The sequence continues at coordinate 455 of NZ_JBAVNZ010000531.1, read as the reverse complement.
AACATGGTCGATCCGAAATACACGCTCGGGGCGTCGATCCTGAAATCCTATCTCACCTGATCTCGAGACGGCGGACGCGGCGGCGACAGGTCAGGAAAATCAGCGGAGGCTGGCTTGTCGCACCTCGTTCCCCGATCGGACGACCAGTTCAGCACCTACGGCGTTCGCCTTCTATCAGGTGGGCAGTCTCACCTATGGAACGGCGCACGCCAGCCCTGCGTTCGACAGCCCCAATTTCAACGCAGGCAATTATGCCGCCAACGTCGCCGGCGAGTTACGGTGACAGTTCACTAAATGCCAAATGCCGATGTTACTCAGTTTACAAAATTTAGTAAATTAAGTGCACTGTCACCGTAACTCGATTTACAATTCGGCCGTACCGCATTGATCCCGTTAGGGCGCATGTCGTTGAAGTTGACAGCCAGGCCCTTGAGATACCGTCGTAAGCCTGAGAC
>NZ_JBAVNZ010000530.1:0-4262 GCF_049691595.1 Bradyrhizobium sp. | reverse complement strand
CCGATGCCGCCGATGCCGACATGTTCGGCGACCTCGCGCACGGTCCAGACCCGGTCCGGATCGGCGCGGGTGATGTTGTCCATCGCGGTGCGGCCGGCATCGTTCTGGACGTGGCGGACCTGCTGGTCGAGATCGTAGGTCGAGAAATCGACGCCGGTCCAGCCCGACATCAGCGTCAGCGCGCCCTCGGCGCTGATGTGACTGATGTAGTCGGCGTATTTCGCGGCCGCCTCGGCCTCGGTGCGGCCGAGTATGATGGTGAACATGCTGAACATCAGGATTTCAGCCGGGTTGCGCCCGGCCTTCGCGGCGAGTTCACGAATCGCGGCGACCCGCGGCGCGATGATCCTGGCCGATGGTCCCGACATGAACACGCATTCGGCGTGTTCGGCGGCGAACTGCCGTCCGCGCGGCGAGGTGCCGGCCTGGTAGAGCACCGGGGTGCGCTGCGGCGACGGCTCGCTCAAATGAATGGCGTTGAGCCGGTAGTTATCGCCCTCATGCTCGATGCGATGCACCTTGGCAGGATCGGCAAAGATGCCGCGCGCGCGGTCGCGCAGCACCGCATCGTCCTCCCAGCTTGCTTCCCAGAGCTTGTAGACCAGCTCCATATATTCATCGGCGATGTCGTAGCGGTCGTCATGGGCGGTTTGCCTGTCCTTGCCGGCGCCGCGGGCGGCGCTGTCGAGATAGCCGGTCACCACGTTCCAGCCGACCCGGCCCTCGGTCAGATGGTCCAGCGTCGACATCCGCCGCGCGAACGTATAGGGCGGCTCGAACGACAGATTGCTGGTGACGCCAAAGCCGAGATGTTCGGTCACCGCCGCCATCGCCGGGATCAGCATCAGCGGCTCGTTGGCGGGCGTCTGCGTGGCGTTGCGCAGCGCCGCGTCCGGGCTCGAGCCGAACACGTCATAGACGCCGAGCACGTCGGCCAGAAACAGGCCGTCGAACCGTCCGCGTTCCAGCGTCCTGGCGAGATCGAGCCAGTACGGCAGCCGGTTATAGTCGATGGTGCGGTCGCGCGGATGGGTCCACAGTCCCGGCGACTGGTGCGCCACGCAGTTCATGGCAAAGGCGTTGAGCCGGATTTCTTTCTTCATCTCGAGCAACCTTCATGCGCGGCGCTATCGCCGCGCGGCAATGTTGGAAACACGAGCCTATCGCCCGGCCTGCTTGAAGGGCAACTGCTCGCCGGCGGGCGGCGCGACGCGCGCGACGTTCAGCGTCATCGACACCACGTCGTAATAGCCGTTGACCCCGATCAGGTCCATGACGCCCTGTTCGCCGAATTTGTCGACGGCCTTGGCGTAGATCGCGTCATCGACGCCGTGGTCGCGGCGCAGCTGCGTGGTGAACTCCCAGACGATGGCTTCGTCGTCCTTCATGTTGTCGGGTTTGCGCCCGGCGCCGATCGCGGCGACGATGGCGGGATCAAGACCGGCCTTGAGCGCCAGCGGCGCGTGGGCGTACCACTCATATTGCGAGCCCCAGAACTGCGCGGTCATGAGGATCGCCATCTCGTTGACGCGCTTGTCGAGCGAAGTGTTGAAACGGAGATATTCGCCGACCTTCTGCAGCCGATCCGCCAGTTCCGGACTGCGCAGCCAGGCGTTGAACGGGCCCCTCAATCCTTGCCTCGGTCCGGACATGATGGCATCCGCGACGGCGCGCTGGGCCGCCGTCATCTTGTCGAGCGGTATTTCCGCCATGCGTTCGCCGGTCAATGCCAGCGCGGAACCGGCAAACAGCAGGCAGATCGCAGACGCGCGCAGGATCGTTTTCATCGAGGGCCTCCCGGATATCGCCCGGTCGGATGCCGGGCTCTTGTCCGAAATTGTTGGGCATTTCGGCGGATTTTAGCAAGGCCAATTCGGCGGACGTCATGGCACTTCCAGCCGCCGTCGTATCTCGATACGTTGGAGCATCGCACATTCGCAACCGCGAAAGGAAGACGATGGCGACAAGAGCCGACGCGATTGCGAAAGCGCGAGCGCAGCTTCATTCCGGCGAATTTCTCGCCGAGCTCGGCCGCAGGGTCGGATATCAGACCGAAAGCCAGAACGCCAACCGGCGCGACGCGTTGCGCGCCTATCTCGAGGACGAGCTCAGGCCGGCATTTTCCGCGCTCGACTTCATGACCAGATTGATCGAGTCGCCGACCGGCAAGGGCCCCTTCCTGCTGGCGCATTACCGCGAGGACGCCGCGCGCCCGACCCTTCTCAGCTACGGCCACGGCGATGTCGTCGACGGCATGGCCGGGCAATGGCGGGACAATCTCGATCCGTGGCAGACAACGACCAGGGGCGATCGCGTCTATGGCCGTGGCACCGCCGACAACAAGGGACAGCACAGCATCAACCTGTCCGCGCTTGCCGCCGTTCGCGAGGCGCGCGGCGGAAAACTCGGCTTCAACGCCAAATTCATCATCGAGACCGGCGAGGAGATCGGCTCGCCCGATTTGCGGCAGGTCTGCGAGTCCTTGCGCGATGAACTGGCCGCCGATCTGTTTCTGGCATCCGACGGGCCACGGCTTTCCGCCGATCGTCCCACGATATTCCTCGGCTGCCGCGGCGGCATCCGAATTCATCTCGACGTCAACCTGCGCGACGGCTCGCATCATTCCGGCAATTGGGGCGGCGTGCTGGCCAATCCGGCGACCATCCTGGCCAGCGCCATCGCCGCGCTGGTCGATGCCAACGGACGGCTGCAACTGGAGCAACTGAAGCCGCCGCGCCTTTCGAACCAGATCCGCGCTGTGCTTGCCGATGTCAAGATCGAGCCGATGGCCGATGAGCCGGCGCTGTCTCCTGGCTGGGGCGAGGAAGGCCTGTCGGCGGCCGAGCGGCTCTATGCCTGGAACACGCTGGAAGTGCTGGCGATGTCGTCGGGCAACATCGAAAAACCCGCCAACGCGATTCCGGGAAAGGCGCAGGCGGTTTTGCAGCTTCGCTTCGTCGTCGGCACGAAATATCTGGAAGTCGTCGATGCCGTGAGGGCGCATCTGCATGCCCGGGGTTTTTCGATGGTCGAGGTCAGCGCGGCGCAGAGCTTTGCCGCCTCGCGCACCGATTTCGACAGTCCATGGGTCAACTGGACGGCGGAGTCGATCCGCCAGACCACCGGCAAGGCGCCGGCGATCCTGCCGAATTTCGGCGGCTCGCTGCCGAACGATGTGTTTGCCGATGGGCTCGGCCTGCCGACGATATGGGTGCCGCATTCCTATCCCGGCTGCTCGCAGCACGCGCCCGACGAACACATTCTTCTCTCGGTTTCCGAGGAAGCGCTGGCGATCATGGCCGGTCTGTTCTGGGATCTCGGCGAGATGCCGCGCGCCTCCCCCAATTGAACGATGCAGAACGCGATCGGATTGATGACACCACAGCGCGACCGGATGGTGCCCTGCAAACGTGCCTTGCGATGACAGGGGCTTCAGGCCATCATAGGTCAGATCGGAAGTCCTTATCCGTTGATTTGCCAATGACGGCATCGCAGGACGCCTGCTTGAACCGCATCACGCAACCTTCGAATGCCAGTGCCGCCGCCGTGATCAAGGCGTTTGCCGGCATTCCCGCGCTCCTCGAACGGACGCCGGGGCTGGTTGCGCGCGGCCGGTTTCTCGATTGCGAGTGTCGGCTCGGGCCGATGGATCATCCGTTTCACGTCTCGATCCGGGCCGGGCGGATCGCCGACCTCGCGCCCGCACCGGCGTTGATGCGATCCTGGCGATTTTCATACTGCGCGTCGACCGCAGCCTGGACAGAATACTGGCAGGGCGTACCAAAACCGGGCTGGCACGACCTGCTGGCATTGACCAAACGCGGGGAGGCGGTGCTGGAGGGCGATCTGCATCCGTTCATGGCGCATCTGCAGTACTTCAAGGATCTGCTGGCGCTGCCAAGGCACCAATTCGCAGCGGTGCCGTCATGAGCGGTCATATCGAGGCGGCGGTCGGCCGCTACGTCCATGTCGAGATCGATGGCGAGGCGCACCGCATCTATTTCGATGAAAACGGCACCGGCATTCCGCTGGTGTGTCTGCACACCGCGGGCTCCGACGGGCGGCAGTGGCGGCATCTGCTCGCCGACCAGGCGTTCGCGAAGAATTTTCGCATCATCGCGTTTGACATGCCCTGGCATGGCAAATCGAATCCGCCCGCAAGCTGGAGCGGGGAAGAATACCGGCTCACCACCGCGCGCTACACCGCGACGATCCGCGCCTTCTGCCAGGCGCTGAAGCTGGACAAGCCCGTGGTGATGGGC
>NZ_JBAVNZ010000529.1:0-3122 GCF_049691595.1 Bradyrhizobium sp. | reverse complement strand
TTCATGCCGTGGTGGCAACAGATCCTCGACTATCTATGGCACATGGTGCTGCCGATTATCTCGCTCGGACTTGCCGCCTTCGCCACCATGACGCTGCTGACCAAGAACTCGTTCCTCGACGAAATCCGCAAGCAATACGTCATGACCGCGCGCGCCAAGGGCTGCAGCGAACGGCAGGTGCTGTACAACCACATCTTCCGCAACGCCATGCTGATCGTGATCGCGGGTTTTCCGGGCGCCTTCATCCACGCCTTCTTCTCCGGCTCGCTGTTGATCGAAACCATCTTCTCGCTCGATGGTCTCGGGCTGCTCGGGTTCGAGAGCGTGCTGAACCGCGACTATCCGGTGGTGTTCGGCACGCTGTTCATCTTTTCGCTGGTCGGTCTCGTGGTCAATCTGGTCTCCGATCTGGCCTACATGTGGATCGATCCGCGGATCGATTTCGAGGCGCGGGAGGTCTGATGACGATCACCGCGCCCCAGCCGGTCGAGACCACGACGCCGTCGCCGCGCAGCGAAGCCATCGCGGTGACCCGTCATCGCTTCGCGCTATCGCCGCTCAACCGCCGCCGCTGGCAGAACTTCAAGGCCAACCGCAGGGGTTACTGGTCGTTCTGGATTTTCCTGATCCTGTTCTTTGTTTCCCTGTTCGCCGAGCTGATCGCCAACGACCGTCCCTTCCTCATCAAGTATGACGGCCATCTGTACTGGCCGGCCTTCGTCAGCTATTCCGAAACCACTTTTGGCGGCGACTTCGAGACCGCCGCCGACTATCGCGATCCATACTTGCAGAAACAGATCGCGGACAAGGGCGGCGCCATCGTCTGGCCGCTGATCCGCTATTCCTACGACACCCACAACCTCGATCTGCCGACGCCGGCGCCGTCGAAGCCGACCTGGATGCTGACGGAGGCGCAGTGCAAGGAGGTGGTGCAGAAGAAGGGCCTGAATAGCTGCCGCGACCTCGAATATAACTGGCTCGGCACCGACGATCAGGGCCGCGACGTGGTGGCGCGGCTGATCTACGGTTTTCGCATCTCGGTGCTGTTCGGTCTCACCCTCACCATCGTCTCCTCGATCATCGGCATCGCCGCCGGCGGCGTGCAGGGTTATTTCGGCGGCTGGATCGATCTCGGCTTCCAGCGTTTCATCGAGGTCTGGACCGCGATCCCCTCGCTTTATCTGCTGCTGATCATCTCGGCGGTATTGCCGCCGGGCTTCTTCATCCTGCTCGGCATCCTCTTGTTGTTCTCATGGGTGTCGCTGGTGGGTCTGGTGCGCGCGGAATTTCTGCGCGGGCGCAATTTCGAGTACATCCAGGCGGCCCGGGCGCTTGGCGTGTCCAACCCAGTGATCATGTTCCGCCATCTGCTGCCGAACGCGATGGTGGCGACCATGACGTTCCTGCCGTTCATCGTGTCGTCGTCGGTGATGACGCTGACCGCGCTGGATTTCCTCGGCTTCGGCCTGCCGCCGGGCTCGCCGTCGCTCGGCGAATTGCTGTCGCAGGCCAAGGCCAATGTGCAGGCGCCCTGGCTCGGCTTCACCGGCTTCTTCGCGGTCGCGATCATGCTGTCGCTGCTGATCTTCATCGGCGAAGCCGCGCGCGACGCCTTCGATCCGCGCAAGACGTTCCGGTAAAGACGTGATAATCTCAGCCTCCGAGGTGCCCCATGAACAGGATCGTCAAGGAACACTATCCGGCGTCGAAGCTTCCGGAGGATTTACGAGCCGGCGTGGATCCTTCTTCTACCGTCACGATTACCATCGTCGAAGAGGAAAACAGGCCGGAGAAAGTGATGAGCCTTGAGGAGATTTTTTCTCTAACAGGCTTCCGGCGACGTTCAGCCGCAGAAATTGATGATGATTTGCGTCGTCAACGAGACGAATGGTATGACTGAAGCCTCCTCCAGTTTCATTTACCTGGACACCAACGTCTTCATCAAAGCGGTCGAGGGTCTGGACGAAGCAGCTGCTCCTGCGAAGACTCTCATTAGAACGCTTCGCCGCCAGCGTGCCGGGATGGCGGCAACCAGCGAGATTACGTTCGCGGAAGTTCTCGCTCCCTCCAAGCAAGCGGGTGCCCTGCCGCTTCACACCAAGCGCCGCGCATATCTCGACCTGCTTTTGTGGAGCGGCTTTGTCGCGCTGATACCTGTGAGCCGCAATATACTGATTGAGACGGCCGCGCTGAGAGCGACGGGTAATCTGAAACTGCCTGATGCCATCCAGCTTGCATCCGCCATCCTTTGCCGTTTCTTCGTCTCGGCGGACAAGGATTTCAACAGAATGCCGGAAGGTATGGAGCGATTGAAATGCGACCATGATGACCTGACCCGCTTGCTGAAGGAATTGTCTTGATGGACGCGATCAACCAGCCGCTGCTCGATGTCCGCGACCTCTCGGTGGCGTTCGGCGCTTCGGTCGCGGCCGATCGCATCTCGTTCTCGATCAGGCGCGGCGAATGCGTGGCGCTGGTCGGCGAGTCCGGTTCCGGAAAGTCGGTCAGCGCGCTGTCGATCCTGCGGCTGTTGCCCTATCCGTCGGCGTCGCACCCCTCCGGCAGCATCCTGTTCAGGGGGCGCGACCTCCTGAAGGCGTCGGAACGCGAGATGCGCGAAATCCGCGGCAACGACATCTCGATCATTTTCCAGGAGCCGATGACCTCGCTCAATCCGCTCCACACCATCGAGTCCCAGATCGGGGAGATTCTTGCCCTCCACAACGGCATCAGCGGATCGATGGCGCGGGCGCGGACCCTCGAATTGTTGACCCAGGTCGGCATCGCCGAGCCGGAGACGCGGCTGCAGAGCTATCCGCATCAATTGTCCGGCGGCCAGCGCCAGCGCGTCATGATCGCGATGGCGCTCGCCAACGAGCCGGATTTGCTGATCGCCGACGAGCCGACCACGGCGCTCGACGTCACCGTGCAGAAGGAGATTCTCGACATCCTCGACGATCTCGTCACCGACATGGGCATGTCATTGATCTTCATCTCCCACGACATCGGCGTGATCGGCCGCATCGCCGACCGCACGCTGGTGATGTTCGGCGGCAAGCAGATGGAGCAGGGGCCGACCGTGCAGGTGCTGCGCGCGCCGGCGGCCGCCTATACCCAAAGCC
>NZ_JBAVNZ010000528.1:0-4295 GCF_049691595.1 Bradyrhizobium sp. | reverse complement strand
GCCATCATCGTCGACGGCACCTCGGGCGAGATTTACGTCCGGCCGTCGGCCGAGATCGAATCCGCCTATGCGGAGCGGGTGCGGTTTCGCGCCCGCCGGCAGGCACAATATTCGGCGCTGCGCGACAAGCCCTGCGTGACCAAAGACGGCCAGCCGGTCGAACTCATGATCAACGCCGGCCTCGCCATCGACCTGCCGCATATCGACGACACCGGCAGCGCCGGCATCGGCCTGTTCCGCACCGAGCTGCAATTCATGGTTGGTCAGAGCCTGCCGCGCACCAGTGAGCAGCTCGCGCTCTATCGCACGGTGCTGGATGCCGCGGGCGCCAAGCCCGTCACCTTCCGCACCCTCGACATTGGCGGCGACAAGGCGCTGCCCTATATGGAAACCGTGATCGAGGAAAATCCGGCGCTCGGCTGGCGCGCGATCCGGCTCGGGCTGGACCGGCCGGGGCTGCTGCGCGGCCAGATCCGCGCGCTGCTGCGCGCCGGTAGCGGCCGCGCCCTGAAGATCATGTTTCCGATGATATCGGAAGTCGCCGAGTTCGACCAGGCCAAGGCCATCATCGAGCGCGAGCTGACCTATCTGCGCCAGCACGGCCATTCCTTGCCCGAACGCGTCGACGTCGGCACCATGATCGAAGTCCCGGCGCTGCTCTATCAGCTCGACGAACTGCTGCAAAAGGTCGATTTCGTCTCGGTCGGATCGAACGACCTGTTCCAGTTCATGTTCGCGGTCGACCGCGGCAACGCCAAGGTTTCGGAGCGGTTCGATACGCTTTCGGCGCCGATCCTGCGGGCGCTGCGCGACATCGTGTGCAAGGCCAAGGCCGCGAAGAAGAGCGCCTCGCTGTGCGGCGAGATGGCGTCAAAGCCGATCGGCGTGCTGGCGCTGATCGCGCTCGGTTATCGCTCGCTGTCGCTGTCGGCCACCGCGCACGGGCCGGTCAAGGCGCTGATCCTGGACCTCGATGCCAAAAAGGCCGAAGCGATGATAGTGCCGCTGCTGGACGCGCCGTCCGGGAGCGTCTCGATCCGCGAGAGGCTGACCGCATTCGCGGAAGCCGAGGGGCTGTCGTTGTAGCGAGGCTTGTCCAGCCAGCGCCTGGCCATTTTCTCCGTTGAGAACGCCCGATGTTACCCGAAGCCAAACTCGATATCCTGCTCGCCCATCACGCCTCGCTCGAGGCCGAGCTGCTTGGCCAGGTCAGCTCCGGGAAATACGTGCAGGTCACGCGCGAGCTCGCCGAGCTCAATCCGCTGATCGATGCCGTCAAGGCCTACCGCGCCGTGCGTTCCGAGATTGCCGATACCAGGGCGCTGATCGCGGATGCCGCGACCGATCCCGAAATGCGCGGCATGGCGGAGACCGAGCTTGAAACGCTGCAGGCACGCGGCACCGATCTCGAACAGAGGATTCGCGTGGCGCTCCTGCCCAAGGACGCCATGGACGACCGCAACGTGGTGCTGGAAATCCGCGCCGGCACCGGCGGCGACGAGGCCTCGCTGTTTGCCGGCGATTTGTTCCGGATGTATGAGCGGTTTGCCAGCCTGCAGGGCTGGAAAGTCGAGGTGATCTCCGCCAGCGAGGGCACCGTGGGCGGTTACAAGGAAATCATCGCCGAAGTGCAGGGCCGCGGCGCCTTCGCCAAACTTAAATTCGAATCCGGCGTGCACCGGGTGCAGCGCGTGCCCGACACCGAGACCCAGGGACGCATTCACACCTCGGCCGCGACCGTCGCCGTGCTGCCCGAGGTCGAGGATGTCGACGTCGACATCAAGAACGATGACTTGAGGATCGAGACCATGCGCGCGCAGGGCGCCGGCGGCCAGCATGTCAACAAGACGGAATCGGCGATCCGCATCACCCACATTCCGACCGGCATCGTGGTGATGATGCAGGACAGCCGTTCGCAACACAAGAACCGCGCCTCGGCGATGAACATCTTGCGCTCGCGCATCTATGACGCCGAACGCCGGCGCGTCGACGCGGCGCGCTCGGCCGACCGCCGTGAAAAGGTCGGCTCCGGCGACCGCTCCGAGCGCATCCGCACCTATAATTTTCCGCAAGGCCGCGTCACCGACCACCGCATCAATCTGACGCTCTACAAGTTGCCGCAGGTGATTTCGGGCGAAGGCTTGAGCGAACTGATCGAGGCGCTGACGACAGAGCATCAGGCCGCCCAGCTCGCCGCCCAGGGCGCCGCGGCGTGAACGCTGGCAAATCTTTGCCAGGACAGTCGGTCGAGGCCGCCCGGCGCAGCCTGACGTCTCGCTTTAAATCCGGCGGCGTCGATTCCGCCGAACTCGATGCGCGCATGCTGGCCGGCGCGGTGCTCGCGCTTGATCTCACCGGGATGATCGCGGCCGCGAACCGGCGGCTCACGGTGGAAGAATCGGCTCGTCTCGAAGTACTGGCGCAGCGACGGCTGTCGGGAGAGCCGGTGGCGCGCATTCTCGGCGTCAAGGAATTCTGGGGATTGCCGTTGCGACTGTCGGACGCGACACTGGTGCCGCGGCCCGACACCGAAACGGTGGTCGAACTGGCGCTCGACATGTTGCGCGCCGGCGGCGCGCTGGATCGTCGGTTGCGGATCGCCGATCTCGGCACCGGGTCCGGCGCCATCCTGCTGGCGCTGTTGTCCGAGCTACCCAACGCCGGGGGATTCGGCACCGACATCTCCGCGGCGGCCGTGGACACCGCGACCGGCAATGCCGCGCGGCTGGCGCTATCTGATCGCGCAACCTTCATCGCCTGCGATTACGCGAGCGGGCTGTCCGGAGCGTTCGATCTGATCGTGTCGAACCCGCCCTATATCCGCTCGGCCGATATCGCAAGCCTTGCCACCGAGGTCCGCGACCACGATCCGCCCGCCGCGCTGGACGGCGGCGCCGACGGGCTGGATGGTTACCGCACGCTGATCCCGCAGGCCGCCGCCGCTCTGGCGCCGGGTGGCGCGCTCGTGGTGGAGGCAGGGCTTGGCCAGAGCGCGGAGATTGAAGGTTTGATGACGGCGGCCGGGTTAACCGTGGCCGGCCAGCCCAGGGCCGATCTGGCGGGCATCCGCCGAGCTGTCGCAGGCCGGCAACTGCCTCGATAAAGTCTGATTGTAACGCAAAAATACCCCTTGGAATATCCGTCGGGAGCGACTACGTTCCCATCATAACATCGGTCCAGGGATGCTGGCCCCGTAGGTGAGCACGGGTGAAGGCCGGAGTTCTCGAGACGAGAGCCCGCCGATCGAAAGGTTCCAAAACGCAGGTTGAATCGAGCGCAATAGCCGAAGCTGTGCCGCTCTCGACCGCAAAGTGAACGAAAGCCTGATATTTGCGCTTGAAGACTTACGCAAGAAATACGCACGCAACAGGAACTTGGCTTGTTTTGGCAGGCTGAATGATGTGGTCCGCTGGCGGCGCCGGCGGGTGGGGAACGCGTCTTTGCTGAACGCGATGGTTGGCGAAATCGACGCTGTTAGAGACGGCATCGTGATTCGATGCGCGTGAGCGCGCGCCGAATCGGACGAGGCTTGAGAAGGCAACGGCAATAACTTCAATAACTTCAGGGCTGGAATAAAAGGCAAGACATGAGAAACGGTCAAAACAACAAGCGGATGCGTAACCGGAACAACACCAATAACAACAGTAACCGCCGCGGCCAGAACCCGATGACCCGGGTGTTCGAATCGAACGGACCCGACATCAAGATCCGCGGCACGGCTTCCCACGTCGCCGAAAAATACGTCCAGCTGGCGCGCGACGCGCGCTCTTCCGGCGATCCGGTTGCCGCCGAGAACTACTACCAGCATGCCGAACATTATTTCCGCCTGATCGCCGCGGCCCAGGAGCAGTTCCGGCAGAACCAGCCGCAGCCGACGCGCCCGGACAACGAAATGGCTGCCGACGAAGGCGAGGAAGACGGCGAGAGCTATTCCAGCTTCGGCCAGGAGCCCGGCTTCGTGCCACAGCCGCAACAGCCATTCATGCGCGACCAGGGTCCGCGTGACCAGCCGCGCGAAGCGCAGCCCTATCAACGCGACCAGCAGCCGCGCGAGCACCAGCCGCGCGAACATCATCGCGATCGCGAGCATCGCCCGCAGCCGCAGTTTCAGCCGCAGCCACAGCCGGTGATCGCGGATGATGGCGGCGGCGTCGATCGCCTGCCCTCATTCATCACCGGACCGCAGCCGCAAGTGAATGCCGCCGCCGGTGGCTATGAGGGCCATGGCGGCGGCGAGCGCTTCCCGCGCCGGCGCCGCCGGCCGCACGGTCCGCGTCCCGACAGCATGGCCGCCC
>NZ_JBAVNZ010000527.1:0-13931 GCF_049691595.1 Bradyrhizobium sp. | reverse complement strand
TGCGCGAGGCGATGGCGAGGGCCGAGGTCGGCGACGAGCAGATCGGCGACGACCCCACGGTGAATTTGCTGTGCGAGCGCGTGGCCGACCTGCTCGGCAAGCAAGCCGCGGTGTTCATGCCCTCGGGCACCATGTGCAATGTCGCGGCGACGCTGTCCTGGTGCCGGCCGGGCGACGAGATCCTGGCGCATGCGACCGCGCACATCATCGCCCGCGAGGGCGGCGCGCATGCCGCGCTCGGCGGATTCCAGATCACGCCGCTGCCGGGCGAGGCCGGACAATTTACGCCGGAGACGTTTCGCGCAGCGCTTCATCCGCGCTCGCGCTACCAGCCGCCGCAGACCGTGGTCAGCGTCGAGCAGACCGCCAATATCGGCGGCGGCACGATCTGGAAGAAGGCCGACCTCGACGAAATCGCCGGGATCGCCAAGGCCAACGGGCTTGCCACCCATATGGACGGCGCCCGGCTGCTCAACGCCTGCGTCGCGACTGGGATCGCCGCGCGCGACATGGCCGCCGGCTGGGATTCGGCCTGGATCGATTTCTCCAAGGGTCTCGGCGCGCCGATCGGCGGCGTGATCGCCGGCTCCCGCGCCTTCATCGACGAGGTCTGGCGCTGGAAGCAGCGCCTCGGCGGCTCGATGCGCCAGGCCGGCATTTGCGCCGCCGCCTGCGTCTACGCCCTCGACCATCACGTCGACCGCCTTGCCGACGACCACGCCAATGCCCGCGCGCTGGCGCGCGGATTGGCGCAAATCGAGGGCATCGAGGTACAGCCGCCCGAAACCAATCTGGTGTTCTTCAAGCCCGACGGATCAGGCGTCAGCGGCGACAAGATGGTCGAAGCGCTGCGCCAACGCGGCGTGCTGCTGGCAATGATGGATGGAAGGATCAGGGCCTGCACACATCTCGACGTGACAGCCGGGATGATCGAGGAGACGGTCGGGCTGGTGCGCGAGATCGTGCGGGGGGCGTAGCCCTCATGCATAGGCCGGATAGGCGCAACGAAATCCGGCGATGGTATTGGATATTCTCGGGGATGTCGCTGAGCTCATCGCGCTACAATAGCTGCACCCGCTATTATCTCCCCATCGCCGCATAAATCAGCGCCTTCAGCGCCAGTTGGATCCGGCCGCCCTGCGACGGGCTCTGCACCATGAAGATCGCAAACATGTCGTCTTTGGGATTGATGAAGAAGAAAGTGCCAGCGACACCGTCCCAGCGGTATTCGCCAAGCGGCCATTGCCTATTCGGCGGCACCTGTGTGCGCACGGCAAAGCCGAGGCCGAAGCCGCTGTCCGCGCCGGGGAAATAGAAATCGTCGCGCGCGATCCCGGCTTCGGGACCGATATGATCGGAGGCCATCAATGCGACGGTCTCGGACTTCAGGTATCGCCGGCCGTCGAGGGTGCCGCCGTTCAAGAGCATCTGCGCAAAGCGCGCGTAGTCGCCGATGGTGCCGACCATGCCGGCGCCGCCGGATTCCCAGCGCCGCGGCGTCAAAGGGTCCCGGATACCGGCAACCGGACTGGGTGAGCGGTCTTTCGGCATCGGCGCGGCGATGCGCAGCCGTTTTGCATGGTCGGCGACGAAGAACGCGGTCTCGCTCACCCCCAGGGGATCGAGCAGCCGTTCCTTCTCGAACTGGAACAGCGATTTGCCGGATACCACCTCGATGACGCGGCCGAGCACGTCGGTGGAATGGCCGTAATCCCACAGCGTGCCCGGTTGCTCGGCCAGCGGCAATCTTGCGATCCGCGCGGCGAATTCGGCATTGTCGAAATCGCCGTCGAAGAGATCGGCCTGCGCATAAAGCTTCCGCACCGCGCTGTCGCCGTAGAAGCCGTATGTCAAACCAGAGGTGTGGCGCAGCAGATCCCTGACCGTGATCGGGTGATGCAGCGGCTCCAGCACGAGCGCGGACTTGCCATCCTCGCCGCGCTTCTCGACGCCGACCTTCACATCCGCAAAAGCCGGAATGTATCTTGCGACGGGATCATCGAGCCCAAGCCTGCCTTCCTCCACCAGCATCATCGCCGCCACCGACGTGACCGCCTTTGACATCGAATACAGCCGAAAGATCGTGTCCGCGCTCATCGGCAATTTGGTCGCGATATCGCGGACGCCGAAACTCTCGAAATAGACCGGCTGGCCGTGCTGCTGGATCAGCAAAATCGCGCCGGGGATTTTGCCGGTCGCGATCTCGTTGCGGATATAGTCGCCGACGCGCTCCAACCCCGCGCGCGAAAAGCTGCCCGCTTCCGGCGCGGAAGACTCCGCGCGCGCTTCAGGCGGCGGACCGGCGACGGCAAGCGAAAACGCGAGCGCCGCCGCAAGCAGGCCGAGGCGCGTCATACCGTCAGCTCTCCACCGATTCATCGATCAACCGCCATCTTGCGCGCCAGCAATCCGCCACGGCCGGCCGGGTGCAACAATTGGCTTGAAATCATCGCCTTCCCGAAAATCCGCTGCGCGGAGTGTAGCGGCGGCATCCTCACGCACAAGCGCTGCCGAAAGATGCCAGCGCCTGCTGGTGCAGCCGGGCGCCGGCATCGGAGAAGCAGCAGAAGATAACCTGCGACATGCCGGGCGCGGTCGCGAGCGCCTCGACAACGGTTCCAACCGCGATGCCGGCTGCGCGATCGGCCGGGAAGCGATAGACGCCGGTGGAAATCGCGGGGAATGCAACCGATGCAAGACCGTTGGCCTGACAGAGCTCGAGGGCGCGGCGATAGCAGGAGGCAAGCTGTTCGCCCTCGCCCTGTTCGCCGCCGTGCCAGACCGGCCCGACGGCATGGATCACATGCTTTGCCGCCAGCCCGTAGCCTTTGGTGATTTTTGCGTCGCCGGTGGCACAGCCGCGGAGCGTGCGGCATTCGGCAAGCAAATCGGGCCCGGCGGCCCGATGGATGGCGCCGTCGACGCCGCCGCCGCCAAGGAGCGACGTATTGGCGGCGTTGACGATGGCGTCAACGCGTAAAGAGGTGATATCGGCAACAATGACTTCCAGCCGCGCCTTGCCGATCCGGCGCGCCGCCAAGCTCAGGCCGCCGCGTTGACCGTGACGCCCTTGTCCGCAAACAGCTGCTGCAATTCGCCGGCCTGGAACATCTCGCGGATGATATCGCAACCGCCGACGAACTCGCCCTTGACATAGAGCTGCGGAATGGTCGGCCAGTTCGAATAGGTCTTGATGCCGTCGCGCAGTTCGGCGGATTCAAGAACGTTGAGGCCCTTGTAACCGACCCCGACGTGATCGAGGATCTGCACCACCTGACCGGAGAAACCGCACTGCGGAAACTGCGGCGTTCCCTTCATGAACAGCACGACGTCGTTCGACTTCACTTCGTTGTCGATGAATTGCTCGATGCTCATATTCGCTTCCTTTTGGGGCACTACCCCTTGCGGCTTAACCTTGCGGGGGCCAGCTCGTTCCGTTTAACCCGACACTGTCCTTTATGTAATCCCAAACCATTGGGCATCCAAAGTAAAATGGCGGGGAGCAGGCATGCGGGCGCGACCGGTCACGGTCCGGCCCCCGCCGGGCCATAGTCTGATGGCATTAATATCATAGTTCCCGGAGGCTTTTATGCCGCACGGAACCCCCTATCTAGGACGGACTGTCCGTCAGGAACCAGTTCGACAAGCGCAACGTTCTCCCCCGACCGGAGACACAAGTGACGAAACCAGCATCCGTTGCCGCCGCCCTTTCCGGCTCCTCCCCGTCGCTTCTTTCCGATTCCGGCGCCATCGCCCGGGGTTTGGTGGCGGCTTATCGCGCGGTCCGGGACGAGACCGAACGCCGGGCCGCGCCCCTATCGCCGGAGGATCAGCTGATCCAGTCGATGCCGGACGCCAGCCCCGCGAAATGGCACCGCGCCCATACTACATGGTTCTTCGAGCAGTTCTTGCTCGGTGAGCATTGCGACGGCTACCAGCCCTTCCACCCCGACTACGCTTTTCTGTTCAATTCCTATTATGTCAGCGTCGGCCCCCGGCATGCCCGCCACCAGCGCGGCCATTTGACCCGCCCCAGCGCCGACGAGGTCACCGCCTATCGCCGGCATGTCGATGCCGCCGTGGTCAAATTCTTCCAGACCGCCGGTGCGGACACCCTCGCCAAACTGGTCCCGCTGGTCGAAGTCGGGCTCAATCACGAGCAGCAGCATCAGGAATTGATGCTGACCGACATCCTGGACGCCTTTGCGCAGAACCCGATCCCGCCGGCCTACGATCCGGCCTGGCGGTTCCCCGCCTCGAACCCTGGCGGCGGCGGATGGGTCTCACTCAACGAGGGCATCCATACGCTCGGGCACAGCGACGACAGCTTCCATTTCGACAATGAGAAGCCGGCGCACCGCGCGCTGGTCGGTCCGGTCAGGCTCGCCCGCGATCTCGTCACCAATTCCGAATGGCTCGACTTCATGAATGACGGCGGCTACCGCACGGCGACGCTGTGGCTGATGGACGGCTTCGCCGCCGCGAGCCATGAAGGGTGGCAGGCCCCCGGCCATTGGCGGCAGGTGGATGGCGAGTGGCGGATCATGACGCTCGGCGGACTGCGGCCGATCGATCCCTCAGCCGCGGTCTGCCACGTCAGCTACTATGAGGCCGACGCGTTCGCGCGCTGGGCTGGCCGGCATCTGCCGACCGAGATGGAATGGGAAGTCGCCGCCCGCGCCGGCCACCTGAACGACGCCTTCGGCATCGTCTGGCAATGGACCCGCAGCGCCTATTCCCCCTATCCCGGCTATCGCGCGATCGAAGGCGCGCTTGGCGAATATAACGGCAAGTTCATGGTCAACCAGCTGGTGCTGCGCGGCTCCTCGCTTGCAACGCCGCCCGGGCACAGCCGCATCACCTATCGCAACTTCTTCTATCCGCACCACCGCTGGCAATTCACCGGACTGCGCCTCGCCGACTACGCCTGAATTCCCGTTCAAAAGCGCGCCGGAAAGCGCGTTCAGGAGAGTATCATGAATGTGCATGCCACGGCTTTGGCCAAAGCGCACCAGTTCGACCAGCAGACCTCGGCATTTGCCGGCGATGTGATCGACGACCTGTCGCAGCACCCCAAGCGCCTGTCGCCGAAATATTTTTACGACGCCGCGGGCTCGGAGCTGTTCGAACAGATCACCCTGCTTCCGGAATATTACCCGACCCGCACCGAGCTCGGAATCTTGCGCGACCGCGGCGGCGAGATCGCCGACATCACCCCGAAAGGCGCCGCGCTGGTGGAATTCGGCGCCGGCGCCACCACAAAAGTCCGGCTTTTGCTGGAGCGCTGCGAATTCGCCGCCTATGTGCCGGTCGATATATCCGGCGATTTCCTCAACGCCCAGGCCGACGCCCTGCGCAAGGATTTTCCCTCGCTCGAGGTTCACCCGGTGGCGGCGGATTTCACCGCGCCTTTCGCGCTGCCGGCCGATATCGCCGGCAGGCCGAAGGTCGGGTTCTTCCCGGGATCGACGCTCGGCAATTTCGAGCCGCATGAGGCCTGCGGCTTCCTGCGCCGCGCGCGCGAAATCCTGGGCGACGGCGCCCGGATGATCATCGGCGTCGACCTCGAAAAGAACGAGCGCGTGCTCTATGATGCCTACAACGACGCCGCCGGCGTCACCGCGCGCTTCAATCTCAACGTGCTGGTGCGGATCAACCGCGAGCTCGGCGGCAATTTCGATATCTCCGCTTTCATGCATCGCTCGATCTATAATCGCGAGCGCTACCGGATCGAAATGCATTTGATCAGCAAGAAGGCGCAGAACGTGCGCGTGCTGGGCAGGAGTTTTTCATTCCGCCCCGGCGAAAGCATCCATACCGAAAGCAGCTATAAATACAGCCTCGAGCGCTTCACCGCGCTCGCCCGCGGCACCGGCTGGAAGGTGGAGGAATCCTGGACCGATCCGGCAAAAATGTTCTCGGTTCACGCGCTGGCGGCTTCCGACTGAGTACCGGCCGATCAGTGCTGCGCCGCCTCACGGACGACGCCGGTCTTCCTGATCGTCGGCATCCACAGCCTCGCCAGTACGGGGATCACCAGCAGACTGCAGATCGGCGACAACAGCATGCCGCCAACGATAACGCAGGCCAGCGGCTGCTGAACCTGCGAACCGATACCGGTCGATATTGCCGCAGGGACCAGTCCGATGCACGCTGACAGGCCGGTCATGAAGATTTGCCGCATCCGCGTTTCCGAGGCGCGGATGATCGCGTCTGCCGTCCCCATGCCTTCGTCGATGTCGCGCCGGATATAGGACATCAGCAGGATGCCATCCATGGCGGACACCCCGAACAGCGAGATGAACCCGACCGCGGCGGATACGCTGAAATTGAGACCGGCGATGTAGAGCCCAAGAATTCCGCCGGCTACTGCGAACGGGATTCCCGACAGCGCCAGCAGCGCATCCCGCATGGAATTGAACAGGCTGTATAGCAGCATCAGGATCAGAAACAGGCTCAATGGCACGATGAGCGCGAGGCGCTTCTTGGCGTCAACCAGCGCGCCGTATTCGCCCGACCATTCCATAGAATAGCCCTGGGGAATCGGAACATTGTTTCGGATACGTTCCTGGGCCTCGACCACGGTCGAGCCGAGATCGCGGTCGCGCACGCTGTATTTCAACGGAATGAAGCGCTGGCTGTTCTCGCGGTAGATGTACGCCGCGCCGCTGACAAGCTTGACCTCTCCAAGATCACCAAGCCGGATATAGGCGGTCGGCATCTTCGGATCCGAATTCGGAAGCGCAACCGGGATGGTGCGGATAGCCTCAACATCCCGACGAAATTCCGGCGCCAGACGGACCGTTAGCGCGAAGATCATCTCGCCTTCATAGACTTTGGAAACTTCCTGGCCGCCGATCGCGGCCTGAACGACGGCATTGATGTCGCCGACGGAAAAGCCATAACGAGCTGCCTTTGCGCGGTCCATCCGAATGATCAGATTGGGCTGGCCGAGCAGATTGAAACTGGCGGGATCGGCGACGCCATGGACGCCACTGAGTTCAGTCTTCACCAGTTTCGACAGCCGTTCCAGCTCGAGCAGATCTCTGCCGTAGATCTTGATCGAGTTCTCGCCCTTCACGCCGGAGACCGCCTCCTCCATATTGTCCTGGATGTATTGCGAGAAATTGAAATCGACTCCGACGAATTCGCGATTGAGCCGCTCGCTCATTTGCTTGACCATCCGCTCCTTGGTCAACCCCGCTGGCCAATCGCCGAACGGCTTGAGCGGGACGAAGAACTCGGCGAGAAAAGAGCCGTCGGGATCCGTGCCTTCATCGCCGCGCCCCTGCTCGGAGAACACGATTTTCACCGGCGGATAGCTCGAGATGACGTTGCGGATCTTCGCCACGGTTTCCATCCCGGCTTCGAGCGTGATGGTCGGCGGCATCACGGCCCGGATCCAGAGATTTCCCTCCTCCAGCTTGGGCAGGAATTCGGTTCCAAGCCGGAACCCCAAGCTCAGACACAGCACCAGAAACAACGCCGCAACGGCCGCCGAGCGGCGATATCTACGAACCGCAGACACCAGAACGGCCTGATAGACGCGCCGGATGTGCCGAACGACAAAAGTCTCCACTTCCTCGAGATGGGCCGGCAGCAAGATCGACGCCAATACCGGCGTCACGGTGAAGGTCGCGATCACGGCGCCGAGCAACGCATAGGCATAGGTCCGCGCCATCGGCCCAAAGATCTGGCCTTCCACGCCCTGCATCGTGAAAAGCGGCAGAAAGGCCGCGATGGTGATGATGACCGAAGCGAAGATAGCCTTGTCGACCTCGATCGCCCCCGTCAAGACACGATTGAGCTTGTCGCTCAGCCCCGCAGGGCGCTCCGACGACACCCTTGGCGTATGATGGGAGATATGGCGGAAGATGTTTTCGACCATGATCACGGTGCCATCGACGATGATCCCCAGATCGATGGCGCCGACGGACAGCAGGTTCGCGGACTCCCCTCGCATCACTGTAATGATCACCGCAAGAAAGAGCGCCACCGGGATTGTCGCCGCGACGATCAGGGCGCAGCGCAGATCACCGAGAAACACCCACTGGATCAGGAAGATGAGGGCAACGCCGAACAGAAGATTGTGTAGTACGGTCTGCACGGTGATGGCCACGAGGTCGCCACGATCGTAGAACGCAACGATCTTGACGCCGGGCGGCAGCGATCCGTCGCTGTTGATCCGCTCGACAGCCGTACGCACGCGTTTGACCACGTCCATGGTGCGTTCAAGTTTCTGCATCAGGACGATACCTGTGACCACATCGGTCTTTTGGTCGCGGCCTGCGATGCCGAGCCGAGGCGCGTAGCCGATCTGGACCTTGGCGACATCCGACACCAGGACCGGCACGCCGCCTTGCTGGGCCAGCACAATATTGCCGATATCGTCCATCGACGTAACGATACCGATGCTGCGGACGTTGACCGACTGTTCGCCGATCGCGATGGTGCGACCGCCGACATTGGAATTGCTCGCCGAGATCGCGGTCATGATTTGCGGCAGCGTCAGCCCATAGGCCATCATGCGGTCGAGGTTGATCTCGACCTGGAATTCCTTGGTCTTTCCGCCGAGGACGGCGACGTCGGCGACGCCGGGAACAATGCGCAACTTACGTTCCACCACCCAGTCCTGCAGGGCCTTGAGGCGCATGACGTCCATGCCTGGCGGCCCGGTCAGCTCGTAGCGAAAGATCTCGCTGATGCCGCCGGCGGGCGAGATCACCGGCAGGACGCCTGCCGGCAACACCGCATCCTTGAGCCGGTTGAGGGTCTGCTGGCGCACGAAGTGATAATCGCGGCCGTATTCGAACTGCAGGCGGATAAAACCGAGCCCGTATACGGTGTTGGAACGGATGAACTTGAGGCCTGGTGTGCTGGCGACCGCGACCTCGATCGGAATCGTGATGTAACGCTCGACTTCTTCGGGGGACTGGCCCTGCTGCTGGGCGATGATCTCGATGATCGGCGGCGCCGGGTCAGGATACGCCTCGATGTTCAGCGTCATGAAGGCTGCGTAACCGAGGCCGAGAAAGGCCCCGAACGCGACGAGCACCATGAGCCGCCGCGAGAGGCAGAACGCAATGAGACTACGCAACATGAACGGCTCCGGCCCACCGAATCATTGACGCCACTCGTTATCGACGAAAATAGCGCCGCGCGCGATGACCGATTCACCGAGAGCGAGACCGCTGCGAACCTGCGCCAGACCGTCCTGTTGGATCCCGAGATCGATCACACGGCGTTTGAACAGCATCGGCTCGGTTTCAACCCACACGGCGGCAACATCGCCCTCGCGGATGATCGAATCGATCGGCACCGCTGGTGCGCTGACGGCTTCCTCGGTCCCGATCCTGAAACTCGCGAACATCCCCGACTTCAGCAAGCCGTCCGGATTGCCGATCTCCGAGCGGACGTCAACACGGCGCGTCGTCAGATCTGAAGCCGAGCTGATGGCGCTGACGCGTGCCCTGAATATCCGGTTTGGCGCAGCGGCGATCCTGGCCTCGATCTCCTGGCCGATACGCACAAACGGGATATCCTGCTCGGAGATCTGGGCCTTCAGCCACATCGTCGACAGATCGGCGATCGCATACAAGGCCTCGCCGGAATCGGCCTTGACATATTGTCCCGGTCCGACCTTGCGCGACACGACAGTACCGTCGATTGGCGAGGTAATCTGGGTGATGCGGCTGATCGTGCCGTCCCGTTCCAGTTTCGAAATTTCCATATCGGTGCGGCCAAGGATGCGCAGGCGGATGTGAGCGGCCTCGAACGCTGTGTCCGTCGATCGCACGTCGTTCTCGGCCGCGGCGAGTTGCGCCTCGGCCTGCTGCAAATCCTTGAAGGGGGCAGCCTTGCCGTCATAGAGATCGCGGGCGCGCCTCTCGATGATCCGTGCGAGGTCGAACTGGGAGTGCGCCTTGTTCCTGGCAGCCTGGGCAGCGATGAAGTCGTTCTGCGGCGGCACCTGCTCCGAACTGTCGATTTCCAGCAGCGGGTCACCATGCCTGACCTGATCGCCGATCCCGGCTATCAGACGTGTAACCCGGCCGGAGAACGGCGTCAGAACGATCGTGCTGGCATCTTCATTGAACGCTATCTGGCCGATCGCCGGTCTCTGAACGCGAAACGCATGGGGCTCAACCTTGATCACCTCAAGCTGATGCATCTGATCGGTTACGACACGGACGTAGTCAATCCCCTTCTCCGTGCCTTCGGCCGCCGCAAACAATGTCGTCAGCACCATGGCGAACGGCACCGCCAACAGACGAATCAAACAGGACCTGGCAGCGACCAGCATGGCCATGAACCGATAGCCCCTCCAATGGTATCTTCCGCGGAGTTTGGCGTGTGCGTTTGCGCCAGTTACAAACCAAGCACCCAATGGCGTCCGCAGCCAATCCGCCTGTTCCGACTGTAGCATCAGGTCGAATAACGGACCAATACCAGCCACGATTAAAGCCGCAGGCCTCGTCGACCTCGATTTGGCAGCCCGACAACGGCTTACAATTGGAAGACCACGGTTACGTCGATTTCGCCAGCAGACCCTGCGGATACCGACAAACCGCACCGGCGTCCACTTCGGGGGCCGAGGCCCCACTCACGCACCGGTGACCCCGGACGGAGGTTACTCAGACAGCTGCGCGGCCGCGCCAGATCGCAGCGACACCGATTCCCACACCGCGACGATCATCATGATCGCCGTGGTGACGATCGAGAGCCACAGCGGCGACAGTTCGCCTGCGAACCACGCCACCACCGCGAGGGTGATGATGCCGACGCCGTGCGAAAGCTGGAGAAAACCTCGAATCGTGTGCTTGAACAGGATCGTTCCGAGCAGGAACAGCAGGGGGCCGCCAATCGCGCTCAGGACGGTCTTGAGATCGGAATGGCCTTCCGGATGTTTCAGCACCAGTTCGTCGGCGACCGCCGACAGGATGATGCCGGCGACGATCGGCATGTGCAGATAGGTATAGGCCAGCCGCGCCAGCCGTCCCGGTTCGCTCGACCTCGAAATCTGCTCGGAGCCGGCTTCGGCGCCCTTGTGGAAATAGATCCACCACATCGCGAGGCTGCCGACAAAGGCCGAGACGAACGCCGCGACGTTTTCGGTCGTCCAGGTCAGGTCGGCGAAGGTCGCGCCGGTCACGACGATGGATTCGCCGAGCGCGATGATGATGAAGCCGGCACAGCGTTCGGCCATGTGGCCGCCCTCGACCACCCAGTCCGCCACCGATGACGCGCCATATCGGGGTATCCAGAACCGGACCGCCGGCGAGACATATTCGATGCAAAGCGCCACGCCCCAAAGCGCCAGCCGCGAATTTCCCTCGGCGAAGCCGCCCGCGATCCAGAAGATCGCGGAGACCGCCAGCCAGGCGGTGATCCGGAGCGCATTCAGCCGTGCCGCCATTCGCGAATGCGGGGTCGATACCCACAGAAAGGCTGTCCTGCCGACCTGCATCGCGGCGTATGCGATCGCAAACCACAACCCACGCGCTTCAAAGGCCGTCGGAATCGAGGTCGAGAGCACGAGCCCGCCGAGCATCAGCAGGAACAGGAGGACGCGGACCGGCGTCTTCTCGGGATCGAGCCAGTTGGTGAGCCAGGAGGTGTAAACCCACACCCACCACACCGCGAGGAACAACAACGTCGCCTGCACCGCACCAAGCGGGGTGAAGCGGCCGAGCAAGGTGTGCGAAACCTGCGTCACCGCGAACACGAACACCAGGTCGAAAAACAATTCGGCGTAGGTGACGCGGGTGTGCTGGTTCGGCACAATGCTACGAAACAGCGCGCCGCGTTGTTCCTGCCCCGCCTTCATCGTGTCGTTTCCCCGCCGACCCTAACCTTCGGGCACCCCGGTTTGCAGCGCCAGCGCATGCAGTACGCCGCCCATCTGGCCCTTGAGCGACTGGTAGACGATCTGATGCTGCTGGACACGCGACTTGCCGCGGAAGGATTCGGCGATCACGGTCGCGGCGTAATGGTCGCCGTCGCCGGCGAGATCGCGGATCGTCACCTCGGCATCGGGAATGGCTGCCTTGATCATCGATTCGATATCGTGGGCGTCCATCGGCATTCCAGCAGACCTCCATCGGATGTTTCGAATCACGGCCGGCGACCGCAACCGCGACGGGCCAAACCTAGCGCTTGCGCTCTTCTAGGTCACCCGTTCCGATACTATATTCCAGATCCAATCGTTCCAAATCCGCGTGATCTGGTCGTCGGATCGCCTGGAACTTACCAAAAAGGCCCCGAACCATGAAACTCCCAGGCCCTGACCACCCGATCACCATCACGGCCAATCCGAAACGCGTCCGCGTCTCGGTCGGCGGCGTCGTGATCGCCGAGACCACCCATGCGCTCACCCTGAAGGAAGCGAGCTATCCAGCCGTGCAATATGTGCCGCGCCACGACGCCAACATGGCGCTATTGGCCCGCACCGCGCGGACCACGCACTGTCCCTACAAGGGCGATGCGAGTTATTTCAGCATCGACGCCAACGGCAAAACGCTCGAAAACTCGATCTGGACCTATGAGACGCCGTTCCCGGCCATGGCCGAGATCGCGGGCCACCTGGCGTTCTACCCGGACAAGGTCACGATCGAGGAACTGGCTTGAGGAACAGCGTCCCTACCTGATCATTGGCCCTTGCTGAATCGGGTTCCCGGCGGCAACATCCGGCACGTCCAGCCTGCCGGGGGCGCGCATGACGACGATACCCCACTCGGTGGCGGCGGCCGAAATTCACGCCGCGCCAAAAGCCAAAACGCGCAACCTTGCGCTCGACCGTGCACGAACCTTCCTGACGCTGGTGGTGCTGCTGCACCACGCCGTGATTCCCTACACCCATTTCGGTCACACCGATCCAACGTCGTGGATCGGCTTCGACGTCGTCGTGCTCGCCACCGACAGTTTCTTCATGGCGATGTTCTTTTTCCTCTCGGGACTGTTCGTGTGGCCCGGGCTTGCGCACAAGGCGCCGCAGGTCTTCCTTCGCGATCGCCTGCTGCGGCTCGGCCTGCCATTTGCGATCGCCGCGTTCACCATCATACCGATCGCCTATTACGCGATCGCGCTGCGCCAGCAGCCCGATGTCGGCTTTTCGGCATTCTGGTGGAAGACGGTGACGGTCGGACCGTGGCCAAGCGGCCCGATCTGGTTCGTCTGGTTGCTGCTGGCGTTCGATCTGACGGCGAGCGTACTGTATCGGCTGTCGCCGACGCTTGTCGATCCGATCAACCGCCTGTCGCGGCGCGGCTTCGACCAGCCGACGGTATTTTTCCTGCTTCTCCTTGCGGTCAGCGCCGTCGCCTACATTCCGGCACTGCTTTATTTCGGGCCGAACCACTGGTTCGAGTTCGGGCCGTTCTCGGTGCAGGCCAGCCGCGTGCTGCTCTATGCCGCCTACTTCTTCATCGGCGCCGGCGTCGGTGCGGCGAATGTCGAACGCGGCGTGCTCAGCGCGGACGGTCGGCTGGCGAGGAGCAGCTGGGGCTGGATCGCTGCGACGCTGATTCCGTATTGCATGCTCTGGGTGATGATCTACATCAAGCGCGGGATATTGGGCAATCCTCCGGTGCAGCCGCAGTGGTATCTGGCGAGCTACGGCTTCTTCCTTGTCGCCTTCAGCGCCGCTATCCTGTGCGCCATCCTCGCGTTCTTCCTGCGATTCAAGCAATCGGGCTGGAGCGTGCTCGATCCGATGCAGGGCGATTCCTACGGCATGTTCCTGGTGCATTACCCGATCGCGCTGTGGCTGCAGTACTGGCTGTTCGATTACGATCTGCCCGCGATCGTCAAGGCCGGAATCGGGTTCGTGCTGACCATCGCGTTGAGCTGGGCGTTGACGGCCGCACTGCGGAAAATTCCCGGCGCGACGCGGGTGTTGTGAGAGCGACGGGTGACCTGACGTCGTCATTGCG
>NZ_JBAVNZ010000526.1:0-1898 GCF_049691595.1 Bradyrhizobium sp. | reverse complement strand
AGACACCACCGCGCGCTATACGCAAGTCGCCACCAACATCATCCGCGAGGTCATGAGCCCGCTCGACCGGCTCACCCCGCTGGTGCCGAAGAAGGACGAGCCGCCGTCCGAGTAGCGGCGGCCCCATGCCTCGTCGTCATCTGGAGGTCGCGGATATCTACCGCGACCACGGTGCTGCTTGGCGTGACGCCAACCGCGGCCACGTGAGCCTTGGCCAGTTGAAGGTGATGAGCGCCATCGAGAGCTGCCGGACAGCTGCCCTCGGCGGCCATGTCGCGCGTTGTGAGAACAGCGCCTGCGGCCACACGGTCATCGCCTACAACAGCTGTCGTAATCGCCACTGCCCCAAGTGCCAGGGCGCGGCGGCACGCGAGTGGATGGCGGACCGGACAGCCGAGCTGCTGCCGGTGCCCTACTTCCATTGCGTGTTCACGCTGCCGGCCGAGATCGGCGACATCGCCTACACCAACAAGGCCGTGATCTACGATGCGTTGTTCAAGGCTTCAGCTGAGACGATGCTGACGATCGCGGCCGATCCCCGGCATCTCGGTGCCAAGATCGGCATCACCTCGGTGCTGCACACCTGGGGCTCGGCCATGACGCACCATCCGCACGTGCACATGATCGTGCCCGGTGGCGGCCTATCACCAGACGGCACGCGATGGGTGACGAAGAAGCCCGACTTCTTCCTGCCGGTGCGCGTGCTGTCGGCGCTGTTCCGTCGCCTGATGCTGGAGCGGCTCGCGAGCGCCCACAAGTCCGGCAAGCTCCAGTTCCACGGCGCCCACGCAGCCCTGGCCGATGCGAAGGCGTTCGCAGTCTTCCTGAAGCCGCTCCGGCGCACGCGCTGGTTCGTCTATGCCAAGCGTCCGTTCGGCGGACCCGACGCCGTGCTCGCCTACCTCGCGCGCTACACGCACCGGGTCGCGATCTCCAACAGCCGGCTCGTCTCGGCCGATGCCACCGGCGTCACCTTCAAGGTCAAGGACTACCGGATCGAAGGCACCCGCCGATACAAGACCATGACGCTCGACACGGGCGAGTTCATCCGCCGCGTGCTCATCCACGTCTTGCCCAAAGGCTTCCACCGCATCCGCCACACCGGCTTCCTCGCCAGCGGCGTCAAGGCTGCCAACCTCGCCACGGCGCGCCAACTGCTGGCGGCGCCAGAACCCGCCAGACCCGAAGCCGGCACCGAGGCTCACGACACCGGTCCTATCCCGACGTGCCCGTGCTGCGGCGGACGCATGCATGTCATCGAGACGTTCGAGCGCCATCAGACGCCACGCCATTGGCCCTCACCGGCATCCACTGCGATCAGGATCGACACGTCATGAGGGGCAACGTGGCAGGCGATCATCGCACTGTAGGCCGTCGCAAATGCTGGTTCGTGACCGGCATCGGCGACGCACGTCCCGATCAACGCCCGGATCGATTGCCGTGCCCTCGAACACGCCGTCACGAACGCGCCAGCCAGCATCCGCGACATCGACGTCGGCCTCTTTACGATTCGATCACGGGCTCGCAGCGGGCTTCCCGGGCTTCCCGGTCATCCCCGACAACCAGCGTTGCGGCCAAATCCCCATAGTGCTCGCGGCACCACAGTGCCCTGCCTCACGCGGGTTCCTTCCCTGGAGGCTTTCGAACGCCGGCCCCAGGTGGACGTCGTGGGCGTTCGCGAGAGCCGGCATCCGAAACCCTACACATCGAACGAACCCGCTCACGCGGGAGGGCGCTGCGCGCGGGACGGAGACCGGGGCTGACGGCGGCGGAAGCGCGCGTCGCTCGCGGAATCGCGGACCGGCAGGGCGTGGGTGATATCGCCATTGCGGGGGGAGTCTCCAGGGAAACCGTGCGAAAGCAATTGCGGGCGGTGCTGTGTAGGGTTTCGGATGCCG
>NZ_JBAVNZ010000525.1:0-2613 GCF_049691595.1 Bradyrhizobium sp. | reverse complement strand
GTTCGGCCGGGAAGGGGCCGGCCGGTTCGACGCCGGGCGCGATCAGCACGTTGGTGAGAAACACGCCGAGTTCGGCGTCACCACTGGCGACGGCCGGCGCGATCTGCGCAGGGGCGGCCTGAACTTTTGTTTTGGCTTTCATTTCTTCGGCGATGCCGAGGCGCTCGAACACTTTTGTCACATAGGCGCCGGCGGCGCTGGCCGGCAGGAACGCAATCGATCGCGCGTCGAGCATGGCCTTCCTGAACGCGTCTGATGTGGATAGATCGGGCTTGAGCGCGCCTGCGCGCACGATGACGCCATAGCCGACGCGGGCGATATCGACGGTCGGCCCGGCGGCGAAGCGGGCTTTAGCGGCGTCATCCCTGAACACATCGACCGGGACCACGGCAAGGTCGAACGGCGTGCCCGAGGTCACCCGCGTGATGATGTTGGGGGTGGAATCGAAATGGATGGAAAGCCTGTGGCCGCTGGTCTTCTCGAATTCAGCGCCGAGCTGATTGAGCGAAGCGGTCATCGATCCGCCCGCGATGACTTTCAGTTCAGCACCCTCAACCGCTGCGATCGGCGAGGTGACGAGCGCAAGGCCCAGGGCCGATGCGGTTAAATTGCGTGGCTTGCTCATGGCGACTTCCAATCTGAGGGAACTTGCAAAGCCTAATCCGCAATCGTGACGTCGGCGACAAACAGCGGTTCGCGCACCGCCTGTCCCGAAAACAGCGAACCCTGCTCGAACCAGGATCGCGGCGCCGGCGCGCCCCACAGCGTCTGCCGGCGCGGGTCCTTCAGCGACCAGCGCTGCGGTTCGTGGTCGTGGTCCCCGGTAAAGTAATCGCTGGTGTAGAGCTCGAGGCGATGGCCGTCGGGATCCCTGACATACAGAAAGAACGCGTTCGAAATGCCGTGGCGGCCGGGCCCGCGCTCGATGTTCTTCAAAAAGCCGCTGGAGGCCATGACATCGCAGAGGTGCAGGATGTTCATCGCGGTCGGCACCCAATAGGCAAAATGGTGCAGGCGAGGGCCCTTGCCGTTGGTGATGGCGAAATCGTGCACATTGCCCTTGCGATGCATCCAGGCCGCGGCGATGCGGCCGTTCGGCCCGTCTTCCTCGCCATATTCGGTGAGGCGGAAGCCGAGCCGGGCATAGAAATCCATGGTGTCCTGCACTTCGGCGGCGAACACGTTGAAATGGTCGAGCCGCTGCGGATGGCAGCCTTTGTAGAGGTCATAGCGCCGCAGCAGATGCGGGCGCTTTTGCATCGACGCATAAAGCTCGATCCGGAAGCCGAACGGGTCGGTGAACTGCAAGGTGCGGCCCTGGAACGGCTGGTCGGCGAAGGCATAAGTGATGCCGCTCTCGGAAAAGAACGCCGCCGCCTTGTCGAGATCGCCGTCATTGCCGACCTTGAATCCCATCCGGTTGCAGGCGGCGGCCTGCGCCTTGCGCAGCACCAGCGAGTGATGCTGGTGCTCTTCGCTGCCGCGCAGATACACGGCTTTGTCGTCGCGATCCTCGACATGCAGGCCGATGGTGTTTTGGTAGAATTCGCAGCTGGCGTCGAGATCCGTGACGTCGAGCACGACGTGGCTGCACCGGACGATGTTGAACGGCGGGTCGAAGACGTGGTGTGGAACGGGCATGCGGTATCCTTGGTTGAGTTCGTCATTCCGGGATGCGCCTCTTGGCGCAGGGCCCGGAATCCATACTCCCGATCGCGGTTATGGATTCCGGGCTCGACGCTGCGCATCGCCCCGGAATGACGGCTGACGTTAAACTCCAGGTCTCTGTATCCTGTGCGTCCCGCGCGGTCGCGGTTGGCCTGAAACATATCGGCCGATTTCGGCGTGGCTCTATCCAAGAACGGCCTCCACGTTCAAAGCTTCGTGGATATTGTTGCGCTTCCAGCTGGTTTCCTTGTCGTTGATCTGCATGTCGAACGACAGCGCGAACTTGCTGTTCGCGAACACCGGGTCGAGACAGGCGGACAGCGCCTTGAAGATATGCTCGCCGGCCTTTTTGCGGGTGACGAGATCGCGGCCCTCGCCAAGCCGCAGCACCATGTCGAGAAAGCCGAAGCTTTTTCGTCCGTCGGCGATCGCATAGTGCTCGCATTTGACGGCGCGGACGCGGATGCCGCCGAGCGGGAAAATGCCGGTCTCGACCGCGGCCTTGCGCACCAGTTCGACCACCGCCCCGATGTCGACCTGCGTGTCCAGATTGGCTGAGTATTCGATCGTGAAATGCGGCATGGCCGGATCACTCCTGCGGTTGGCCGGAAAGCGTCAAGCGAAGTAGTAGCTCACCACGCCGTAGCGACCATAATCACCCGGCATTATGGTGCCCGCAAGCTCGCCGTGTTGCAGGACATGCTCGGCCCGCGCTCGCGCGCGGCCTTTCGGCAATGGCGGTGGCGGATGGAGGCCCTGCCGACGCCGGGGAGTGAGCGCAAATTTGCATGATGCTACTGGCGCTACGCATAGCGGCGGGGCAAATCATCGCAATTGCCGGCCGATGACGGTCGAAGCCATAGACACGCGCGCAATTTTTCGTTCAAAGTGCGCGCCAAGCCGGTCATGAAAACCGGCGCGGGAGCAGGGTTTGGCCACCGATGA
>NZ_JBAVNZ010000524.1:0-2999 GCF_049691595.1 Bradyrhizobium sp. | reverse complement strand
CGGCGCCGCGCATCATCAGCATGGAAGCCACGGGGGTAACGGCGCAGATACGACCAGTAGGCGGCCGGCGTATCGACGCTGCGGCTGCGGCGCCAGGTGATGGCTTCGCGACGCGCGGCGACGATCGCCCGCACGCGACGCGCCATCGGATCGTTCGGATAGGCGGCGAGGAAGTTTTCATAGTCCGGCAGCGTGTCGCGATCGACCGCGGCGAGATAGGCATCCCGCGCGTCAAAATCTCGGATCGGTTTCGATCGCATCGAGGAGGTCTGTTCGGCGGACACCTCGGGCGGCGGCGCATCCGGCCCCCGCTCGAAGAAATAAAACGGCGCCTGCAGCTTTGACGCATTCCACGGCACTTGCGCGCCCTTGGTGGTCTCGTTCACCCGAAGACGAACCCGGTTGAACAGGTCATTCACCGGAACGCCGCCCTCGCGCATCATCTCCGCCAGCGCCTGGGCATAGGGCGAATAGGGACCGGCCTCGTTCTGCACGACGGTACCGGGCGCAGCATTGAAGGCGAGCAGCGTTCCCCGGTCCGGCTCGACCAGCGCCAGACCGCTCGCGAGCGGCGGACCGGATTTGGCGAACGGGTTGGCTCTCGCCCCATCGACAACGAAGATGTTGGCCTTGATGCCGAGCGCCGCGAGCGGCTTGATGTAGTCCGACAGGCGCACCGCCTCGGAGGAGACATTGGCATCGCGCGCAATGTTGGCATCCGTGGGCACGAAGTAGTTTTCGCCTTCGAGCTGCAATCCGTAGCCGCCGAGATAGACGAAGGCCACCGTATCGGGGCCTGCCGCCGACACCTTGGCGATGAAATCCCGGAAGGTGCGCCGCAGCGAATCCTGGTCGAGGTCGCGAACCCCGATCACGTCGAATCCCGCCGCCTGAAGCGTCTGTGCGATCAGGCCGGCATCGTTGGCCGGCGTCGGGAGAGCTCCGGCCGTGTAATTCGCGTTGCCGACCACCAATGCGATCCGCTTTTCCTGAGCCTGGGCGCCCGCCGGCGCCAGAGCGAGCAGAAGAAACACCGAAACAAGGGCGATAATGAAATTGCACTGATGCTTCATGAAAAACCCACGGTATGCCACCGATCGACGTTACCAGATTTTTGACTGAACGAGGACTGAATGGAACGGGTCGGAAAAAAGGCGGCCGGCCGGCCGGTCATTTCGCCGCTGCCACGCCATGACGGGAAAACAAGCCTTGGCCTGAAAAAAACGAGCCTTGGCATGAAAACATGACCAGCCAGCACGCGCCAGCGGAACAGCGGCGAGTCCTTTGGCGGCGAAAGCTCCGGGGTCCAGCCGGTGAGTTTTTCCAGTGCATAAGTGTCCATCACCACGCCGCGCCAGCTTCGCTCGACCCGCGCGAGCGGCTGCCGCACCGCACCCGTCGCGTTCCAAAGGGGCAGTGTATGGTCCGGCTCGCGCGCGACATAGAGGCCGGCATGATCGCGGACGAGATTGATGCCGGGATCGCGAAACCCCTGAAACCGGCCGCGCTCGTTGATCTGGATCACCGGCACGCGGCCGTTGAAATACCAGCGCATCATCGCATAGGTGCGGTAGTCCGACGTGGCGATCCAGCTCGCGCCGGTCTTCTGCAATTGATCCTGCGCGCGGGCCGCGACCTGGTCAAAACCCGCCTCGCCGCCGACCGGATCGGTCCGGCCGATCAAATTCCAGGGTGCCGCGACGTAATAGAGGAACACGGCGACGACGAAGGCGATGCCCGTGACGACGGCAATCCGCGCCCATGAGATCGTCGATCGGATTATCCATGTCGGCCAGCCCTCGCGCGGCAGCATCGCGATGTTGATGGCGGTGGCGGCAAAGCCGGCGGGCCACAGGAACATCGGCCAGGTATCGCCGACCCGCAAGCTCAGCGACTTCCAGCAGAAATAGAGGAAGGGCACGATCACGGCGGTCGACAGCAGGATCGCGACCGGCTCGCGGTTTCGATAGCCGCGCCACGCCGTCAGCGTCACCCCCGACAACACCACCGGCAGCAGGACGAATCCGACCAGGCCGAACTGGAGGCCAAAAAATTCCCCGACCGTGCGGAGCGACCATGGGTGGGTCGCCACCGCGCGCACGAACTGGAAGCGGAACGACGCCCAGTCGTGCTGATCGTTCCAGATCACGACCGGCGCGAACACGATGACCGCGATCAGCGCCGCCAGCCACGGATAGGGACTGCGCAGCCAGCGCCGGCGCCAGTCCGGCACCAGCGCGAATGCCACGACCGCCGGCGCCAGCATCACGGCGGTGAATTTCGACAACAGCGCGAGCCCCGCGAACAGGCCGGCCGCAAGCCACCAGCGCCCGTCACCGCTCTCGGCAAGCCGGACCAGCGCCCACAGCATCGCCACCGCAAACGGGATCATCGCGGTGTCGGGCGCGACCTTGGCCATCAAGAGGCCGTAATAGAGCGCCGCCTCCGGCAACAGCACCGCCAGCGCGACCGCGCGAACATCATGCGTCACGCGCCGGACGATGTCGGCGAGCAGGAGCTGCGTCGCCAGCATCGCCAAGATGCCGGCAAACCGCACCCCGAGATGGGTATCGCCGAAGATCGCGGTGCCGAAGCGGATGAACCAGGCGATCATCGGCGGATGATCGAGAAAGCAGAGCACGCTCTCCTTCGACCAGGTCCAGTAATAGGCCTCGTCGGTGCGCAGATCGAGCACGCCGGCGTAGATCAGGCGCATCGCCGTCAGCGCGGCGACCAGCGCGACGACGGCGAGCCACTGCGGCGCGGCAGGACGGTGCGGTTTCACGCTGAATTTATCGGGCGGGGTTATCGTCACGGGGCTTTTTGTTCGACTGAGCGCGAGGTGTCAACGCGTCGCGGAGCAAAAGGGATCGTACATCCTCAATCGTCGTTCCCGCGAAAGCGGGAACCCATAGCCACCGATCTTGGCAAGGAAAATGACTTGGGCCGCGGCGTCGATTGAGGGGCCGCGGAGTATGGGTCCCGGCGTTCGCCGGGAC
>NZ_JBAVNZ010000523.1:0-3029 GCF_049691595.1 Bradyrhizobium sp. | reverse complement strand
TGCGCCCCGCCCTGGTGACGGAAATCGCAATAGGCAAATCCCATGCCCGAGACCGATCCGCGAAAACTGCGATCGTCGCGCTTGTCGATGCTGAAGCAGGGCTCGAACGGAAGACCCTTGATCACCGCGCAGATCGCCTGGCCGCGGACCTGAAGCGTATTGCCCGGCAGCCGCACATGGCGGATCGGACCGGCGCCGGAAAGCTGGATCGAGCCCACCGCCCCCATGTCATCGAGCAGGCGGCCTGCGCCGCGGGTGCCATCGAAGCAGGTGAATGCGAACACCTTGCCGGCGACAAACCTGCGCGCCTCATCGGCATTCATCATGCCGGCCAATGCGGACGCGATCATCGCCACCGCCGTGATCGTCCCCAACACCATACGCACGAACATGCACCAACTCCAACTTGACCCAAGCGCGGGCGCCCGCCTGAAGTTTCTTCACCCACTGCTTACCATACCAACCGTGGCAAGATTGGAGCAGCTTGGTTGGTAAAGTCTGAACGTCACTGAAGAATCTTTACGACGATTCGGCCGCGGACCTCGCCGGCGAGGATTTTGGCGGCCATGCCGATGAGCTGGTCCAGACCGATTTCATGAGTAATATCAGCAAGTTTCCCGCGATCCAGGTCGGCGGCGAGCCGGTTCCAGGCGAGCTTGCGCAGCGCGATCGGGCACATCACGGAATCGATGCCGAGAAGGCACACCCCGCGCAAAATAAACGGCGCCACCGACGACGGCAAATCCATACCGGCGGCGAGGCCGCAGGCGGCGATGGCGCCGCCATACTTCGTCATGGAGAGAAGGTTGGCGAGCGTGGTCGAGCCGACGCTGTCGACGCCGCCGGCCCAGCGCTCCTTCGCCAGCGGTTTTGCGGGGCCTGACAGCTCAGTGCGATCGATCACCTCGGCGGCGCCGAGACGCTTCAGATAGTCGGCCTCGGACATCCGCCCGGTCGACGCGATGACGTGATAGCCGAGTTTCGACAGCACGGCGGTGGCGACCGAGCCGACGCCGCCCGCGGCGCCGGTGACGACGACCGGCCCGCTGCTCGGCGAGAGCCCATGCTTCTCCAGCGCCAGCACCGACAGCATCGCGGTATAGCCGGCGGTGCCGATCGCCATGGCGTCGCGCGCCGACATCCCCTCGGGCAGCCGCACCAGCCAGTCGCCCTTGACGCGCGCCTTCTCGGCGTAGCCGCCGAGATGGGTCTCGCCCATGCCCCAGCCGTTGCAGACCACCTTGTCGCCGGCCTTCCATTGCGGATCGGTGGAGTGCGCGACGGTGCCGGCGAAATCGATGCCGGCGATCATCGGGAACCGCCGCACCACCGGCGCCTTGCCGGTCAGCGCCAGGCCGTCCTTGTAGTTCAGCGTCGACCACTCGACGGCCACGGTGACGTCGCCGTCCATCAGTTCGGCTTCGTCGAATTGCGTGAGCGCGGCGGTGGTGCCCTTTTCCGCCTTGTCGATCCGGATCGCCCTGAACGTTGCCACGATGAACTCTCCCCGGGATTTTTCCTAAGGGGATACTTACCGGATCAGGCGGGCTGCGCAACCGCGCGGACCACCGGCTGCTCGACGATCGGCAGGTTGATCAGCGCCGACAGCACGCCGAACACGACCGCGAGCCACCAGATCGGGTTGTAGGATCCGAACTGCTCGAACACGATGCCGCCGAGCCAGACGCCGAGGAAACCGCCGACCTGATGGCTGACGAAGGCGAAGCCAAACAGCGTGGCAAACCAGCGGGTGCCGAACATCAGCGCCACCAGCGCCGAGGTCGGCGGCACCGTGGATAGCCAGGTCAGGCCGGTGATGGCGCCGAACGCGATAGCGGAGAAGGTCGTGATCGGCAACGAGATGAAGGCGACAATCGAGAGCGCGCGCGCAAAATAGATCACCGAGAGAATGTAGCGCTTCGGAAAGAAGTTCTGCAGCCAGCCGACGCCGAGCGAACCTGCGATGTTGAACAGGCCGATCGCAGCGATCACCCAGCCGCCGGTCTGCGCGGTGACGCCGCGGTCGGACAGATAGGCCGGCAGATGCACGGTGATGAAGGCGAGCTGGAAGCCGCAGGTGAAGAAGCCGAGCACCAGCAGCACATAAGAGCGATGGCCGAAGGCTTCCGCCAGCGCGGTCTTGAACGATTGCTGGTGCGCGGCAGGCATCTCGGTCGATTGCGCTGACGGCGTCGCGAGCGCCAACGACAGCGGCACGATCAAGAGCATCAGCGCGGCGAATACCGTCAGCGCCGCCTGCCAGCCGAAATTGTCGATGACAGCAACGCCGAACGGCGCGAACAGGAATTGCCCGAACGAACCGGCGGCGG
Organism: Bradyrhizobium sp.; assembly: GCF_049691595.1. GTDB lineage: Bacteria > Pseudomonadota > Alphaproteobacteria > Rhizobiales > Xanthobacteraceae > Bradyrhizobium. The sequence continues at coordinate 699 of NZ_JBAVNZ010000523.1, read as the reverse complement.
TTCCGGCGCCAAGCGCGATGCTGCGCCGCTCCGGCGGCAATAGCTTACTGAACGCCGACAGCACCAAATTGAACGAGCAGCCGGACAGTCCGAAGCCAATCATGACGCCGGCGCCGAGGTTGAGCGACAATGGCGTCGCGGCATAGCGCATCAGCAACAGGCCGCCGGCATAGAGCAGCGCGCCGACGCACATCACGCGCAGCACGCCGAAGCGGTCGGCGATCGCGCCGGCGATCGGCTGGCCCAGTCCCCACAACAGGTTTTGCAGCGCCAGCGCGAGGCCGAACACGTCGCGGCCCCAGCCAAACTCCCGGCTCATCGGCTGCACGAAGAACCCGAGGCTCGATCGCGGCCCGAAGCCCAACAGGGCGATCATGCAGCCGCAGATGATGATCACCAGCGGCGTGCGCCAGTTGCCGATTCCGGAAGCCGGACGGGCCTCGCCTGCGGTTGCCGACATGAAATTCCCCGATGTCCAGAGCCCGGACCGGAGGGCCCAACCGGACGTTGCCGGGAGTTAATGCATTGGCATGGAAATCCCAAGGGGCCGGCTGGAAAAATCGTCCTCGCGGGGCAGCCCTGCAAAATACGGAGAGCAGGTTGCTGTCGGTGCCATCCAACCCCCATCGTCGTCCCGGCGAACGCCGGGACCCATACGCCGTGACGGCGCAAGTTGAGGAAGTGTCCGTCGTTCAATCT
>NZ_JBAVNZ010000522.1:0-3480 GCF_049691595.1 Bradyrhizobium sp. | reverse complement strand
CGCCCACTATGGCAAGATCGCCGCCGCATGGGCCGCCCTGATGCTCGCCGCGATCGCGTGGCATGCCGATGGCACGGTGATGCTCGCGGCCTTCGCCCATGCCATGCTCGGCGAATATCTGAGCTTCATCGTCCTGCTTTTCGCGCTCTATACCATCGCCGGCGGTATCGTCGTCAGCGGCGACATCGCGGGCACGCCATGGAACAACGCAGTCATGCTCGCGCTCGGCACCGCGATGGCGAGCTTCGTCGGCACCACCGGCGCCGCCATGATCCTGATCCGGCCGCTGATCCGCGCCAACATTTCGCGCCGCCACAACACCCATGTGGTGATCTTCTTCATTATCCTCGTCGCCAATGTCGGCGGTGCGCTGAGCCCGCTCGGCGATCCGCCGTTGTTCGTCGGCTTCCTGCAGGGCGTCGAATTCTTCTGGACCACCCGGAACCTGTGGATGCAGACCGCCATCGTCGCCGGCCTGCTGCTGGCGATGTTCGTGGCGCTGGACCATTGGCGGTTTCGAAGCGAACCGGTCGTCGTTCGCGCCGGACCGGCGAAACCGATCCGAATCCGCGGCCTCGTCAACCTCGTGCTGATCGCCGGCATCGTCGCGGTCATTCTGATGTCGGCGAACTGGCGGCCCGGCATCGAGCTCGACTTCCTCGGCACCCGGCTGCAGTTGCAGAACCTGATCCGCGACGCGTCGCTGATCGTAATCGCGCTGCTCTCCCTGTGGTTGACGCCCGACGAGCATCGCGCGGCCAACGGATTCACCTGGGAGCCGATCCGCGAGGTGGCAAAGCTGTTCGCCGCGATTTTCACCGCCATCATCCCGGTATTGGCGATGCTTGACGCCGGCGAGCGAGGCGCGTTCGCGTGGCTGCTATCGGCGGTCACCGAGCGCGACGGCAGTCCACACCAGGTGGCCTATTTCTGGTACACGGGGATCATGTCGGCGTTCCTCGACAATGCGCCGACCTATCTCTTGTTCTTCAAGCTCGCCGGCGGCGATCCGCGCCAGTTGATGGGCGAGCTGTCGGGGACGTTGGCCGCGATCTCGATGGGCGCCGTCTATATGGGCGCGCTGACCTATATCGGTAACGCGCCAAACTTCATGGTGGCGGCCATCGCGAACGAACGCGGCATCCGGATGCCGAGCTTTTTCGGCTATCTGCTGCGGGCCGCCGCCATCATGGTCCCGCTGTTTCTGCTGCTGACGTTCCTGCCCGTGGCGCCTGTTCTCCGCTGACCGCGGATGCGGTATGGGTATCCCCGCAGACGTGAACCGAACCGGCCGGAGAACCTGACCATGCTCAGCGCCACTTCAGACGTTCAGGTCGACACCCCCGAGGTCCGCGTCACCGAGTGGCGGCTGGCGCCGGGCAGCGCCACCGGCCATCACGTTCACGGGATGGATTACGTGATCGTGCCGGTGACCGCGGGCGAGATGACGATCGTGGCGCCCAACGGGGAACGCTCGAAGGCGCAGCTCGGGGTCGGCAAATCCTATTTCCGCAAGGCCGGCGTCGAACACGACGTGCTCAATGAGACTGCGAGCGAAATCGTGTTCCTGGAAATCGAGCTGAAACCCTGACGGCCTGCGGTTGCCGGCGGTGGCGGCGGAACGGCCCCAATTGCCACCGATCCGTCGCAGTTGATCCCTGAATGTGCCTCAAAGCTCCCGCATCAAATTCGGTGCTGAGAGAGGCCGGTCATGCTGAAATACTTGACGAAATTCGCCATGGACATCCTGCCCTCGGTGGCCGCGACCGTCATCGGGGCCTATGTCGTCAACCATTACATCAATGCCAAGCCGGCCGCCGAAGCCCCCGCGGCTGCCGTATCGACTTCCGACCCCAAAGCCGCAACCGACGGCAAGCCTGGCGAAAAGCCCGCTCAGGTCAGCAGCCTTCCGGAGCCCGGCGTAAAGGCCAGGGGGGTGTCGGAACGCGCGCTGCTCGAGCGGTCGGCCTCCGAAAAGGGCGCCGTCATGGAAAAGCCCCGAGAGAAGTCCGTCGATACGAAATCTGTCGACACCAGGCCTGCGGACGCGCCGGCAGAGACCGCGAGCGTTCCTGTCGAGCCGCGCCGTCACGCGCCCGCGCCGCGCGAAAAGGCCGTTGCCAAGGTCGTTCCGGCACCGACGCAACCGGCGGCGCCGGCCATCGCACCGGTCGTGGCAGCGCCAAATCCTGCCCCGCCGGCGGAAGCCGCGGTCGCGCCGGAAGAGCGCCGCGACGCCAACGATCTCGCCCGCGCGGCGATCGAACGCCTTCGCAGCAGCAATGAAAGTGCGCCGCGGACGCAGGAGGCTACCCGGTCGCAGGAGGCCCCTCGCGTCGTGAGTACGCCGGCGGTGCGCCCGTTGCCGCCGCCGATCATGGTTTCGACGCCGGCCAGCGAAGCCTTTGACCAGGGATCGCAGCCGAAGCCGCCGTATCCGGCGAATTCCGGAATAGGCGATCCGAACCGCCCGACGCCGCCGGCCGACATCCCGCTCTCGCGGCCACCGCTCGATTTGCGCGCCGAGGCAGCTGAGCCCGCGGCGCGGGAGCATACCTCGGTGGCCGAAGAAATGCTGTCGGCGGCGAAATCGATGTTCCACGCCGTGGTGCCGAAATAGCCAACGACCATCGCGTTTTCGAGCGAAAGCCTGCCCCGGAATTTGGATGGCGGGTGGATTTCGGTTGCTGTGAAGAAAAAGCTGGCTAGCTGCCAGTGCGCGCCAGGCCGTTGCGCGCCGCTTCGTCCCTGGGGCTCAGCGCGACCGCGCGGCCATATGACGCAGCGGCCCTGGCCTTGTCGCCAAGCCGCTCATAGGCGAGGCCGCGGGCACTCCAGGCTTGGGCGCTGTTCGGATCGGCCTCCACCGCCTCGTCGAGATCTGCGGCGGCCTCCTTTGCCCTGTCGAGCGCCAGATAGCTGGCGGCGCGCCCGAGCAGCGGTTCGACCCGTTGCGGCGTCAGGCCGCTGGCTCGGGTGAAATCCTCGATCGCCTTCCGGTGCTGCTTCTCGCCCTGATAGAGCAGGCCGCGGCCGTACAGCGCCGGCGCGTTGTAGGGATCGAGCGCGAGCGCCTTGTCGAATTCGATCAGCGCCTCCCCGGTCTTGCCCGAGCGCGCCAGCACCTGACCGCGCGTGGTGTGGCCTTGTGCATCGCTGACGCTGCGCGCGCCGGTATCGTCGGTGGGTTTCGCGGCGCTCTGCTGCGGCTTGGCGTCGTCCGATGCGGACCATGATCCGAGATCGAACGAGCACCCGCCAAGCAGCACGCCAAGCGCGACCGCGCGCAACAGCATCGGAGCCGCCGTGTCACGAAGACGCGAAACTCCGGAGCAAGGCCGGCGCACCGGAACGGTCATTGCGGAAAATGCTCGCGCGGGTAGTTCCGCATTGGTAACCCCGAAGAAAGCCCTGAGCGAAACAGCAACGCGGGCGTAGGGCCCGCGTTTCCAGTTCAAACCTGCGACAGGCGATCAGCGC
>NZ_JBAVNZ010000521.1:0-2649 GCF_049691595.1 Bradyrhizobium sp. | reverse complement strand
GAGCACCAGCTTGCCGGGGGACAGCGCGAGCTTCACCGCGCGGCCGCGTTCGCTCGAGATCGTCGAGACGCGGTCGACGGCGGCTTCGAAATCCTTCTTGTCGACGACGAGTTCCTTGTCGTTGTTCTGCGGAATGACGCGGCCGTAATCCGGAAAGGTGCCGTCGATCAGTTTCGAGGTCAGCACCACGTTGCCGAGGGTGAAGCGGATCTTGCCCTGCGACAGCTCGATCAGGACTTCCGCTTCATTGTCCTCGATCAGCCGCTGCACTTCGCCGACGGTCTTGCGCGGCACGATCACGCCGGGCATCCCGGCTGCGCCCTTCGGCAAGGGAAGATCGATCTGGGCGAGGCGATGGCCGTCGGTTGCAACCGCGCGCAACGTCGCGGCCTTGGCGCTGCCGGCCACGTGCAGATAGATGCCGTTGAGGTAATAGCGGGTTTCTTCCGTCGAGATCGCAAATTGCGTGCGGTCGATCAGGCGCTTGACGACGGCCGCGGCCAGCGTGAACGAATGCGTCATGTCGCCGGCGGCGAGATCCGGAAAATCGCTTTCGGGCAGCGTCTGCAGCGTGAAGCGCGAGCGGCCGGCGCGGATCGCCAGCACCGAACGGTCGCCGTCGGCCTCCAATACGATCTGCGCGCCGTCCGGCAGCTTGCGCACGATGTCGTAGAACATATGCGCCGGCACGGTGGTCGAGCCTCCGGTTGCGGTCTCCGCGGCCAGCGTCTCCGTCACCTCAAGGTCGAGGTCGGTGGCCTTCAGCGACAGCCTGGCATTTTCGGCGCGGATCAGCACATTGCCGAGGATCGGGATGGTGTTGCGGCGCTCGACCACGCGATGCACATGGCCCAGCGATTTCAGCAGTTGCGCGCGCTCGACGGTGACCTTCATTGCAATACCCGCCCGATCCCCAAAGATGGAAAAGCCGGGCGGCCCGAAAGGCGCGCCGCGGCATTTGAAACCCGAAAAGCCGGATCAGACAAGGATTCGACCAGACCTCCGGGGGGACCGCAAGGTGACGCGGATGCGCCTCAAGCGCAAGGGAGCGTGGCGCCGTTCCCCAAGTTTTGCGGGCCAATCCGCCGTCGTCCCGAACGCCGGGACGACGAAAGGTTCATTCCTGCAATTGGCGCTTCAGCGATTCGACCTCTTCGGACAGCGCGTTGTCCCTGGCAACCAGGGCCTCGATCTTGCGCACGGCGTGCAGCACTGTGGTATGGTCGCGGCCGCCGAACCGCCGGCCGATTTCCGGCAGTGAGCGCAGGGTCAGGGTTTTCGCCAGGTACATCGCGACCTGGCGCGGCCTAACCACATTCGCCGTGCGGCGAGAGGACAAAAGGTCCGAGCGGCTCACATTATACTGCCGGGCGACCACCCGTTGAATGTCCTCGATCTTGATCCGCTTCGGTTCCTGCGGACGGATCAGGTCGCGCACCTCGCGCTCGGCCATTTCCAGCGTCACCGGCTGGGCGTTGAGCTTGCTGTGGGCGAGCAGGCGGTTGATCGCGCCTTCGAGGTCGCGGCCATTATGGGTGATGGCCCGCGCCAGATAGTCCAGCACCGGCTCCGGCACCTCGAAGCTCGCGTGATGGGCGCGCGCCGCCGCAACGCGCGACTTCAGGATCCCGAGCCGCAGTTCCTCGCCGAGCGATCCCATCTCCACCACAAGGCCGCCGGCCAGCCGCGAGCGCACGCGGTCATCGAGGCTTTCGAGGTCTGACGGCGGGCGATCGGCGGCGATCACAACCTGGCGGCCGGCATCGATCAGGGCGTTCAGGGTGTGGCAGAACTCGGCCTGCGTCGATTTGCCCTGCAGGAACTGCAGGTCGTCGATCACCAGAACGTCGATGCCGCGCAGCGCTTCCTTGAAGGCGAGCGCCGTCTGCGTCTTCAGCGCCGCGACGAAGCCGTACATGAACTTCTCGGCGGTGAGATAAAGCACCTTGCGCTCGCTGCCGGAGTTGCCAGCCCAGGTCACCGCCTGCAACAGATGGGTCTTGCCGAGTCCGACGCCAGCGTGAATGTAGAGCGGGTTGAACATCACGGGATCGCCGCGTCGTCCCTCGGCCACCTGGCGCGCGGCGGCGTGGGCCAGCGTATTCGAGCGGCCGATCACGAAGCTTGCAAAGGTCAGGCGCGGATCGAGCGGCGAGCCGCCGAGCGCATCATGGCTGGCGGACACCGGAACGGTCGCGATCGCGCGCAACTCGGGCGCGGGCCGGCCATCGGCGCGGCGTTGATCGGCCGGCGCGGCCGCTTCCTTGATCGGCGTAGCGCATCGCATCGCCGTGCGCACGGTAAGGTCGATCCGGTGCACTTCCGGCATTTCGGCCTGCCAGCAGGTGAGAACGCGATCGGCATAATGCGCCTGGATCCAGCTCTTGAGGAACCGCGTCGGGACCGACAGGCGAACGCTTTCTTCCTGAACGCTCTCCAGATCCATTCGTGCAAACCAGCTCGTATAGACGTCCTCGCCTACGCTCGTTCGCAGCCGGCCCTTCACGCGTGACCACCGATCCTGTTCCGTATTTGCCATGGCCTTAATACTTTTCCCAGAGGGTAATGTTTGTTTGGCGAAATCGCTGCTCATTGTTTCCTGCCATTGCGTGACCTCAAGCGAGGTCTTCTGTTCCGAACATGAATCCC
>NZ_JBAVNZ010000520.1:0-1699 GCF_049691595.1 Bradyrhizobium sp. | reverse complement strand
AGCGCAGCAGCGCGAAATCCAGCACCGGCGATCCCGTTCGCCTGGCATGGATCAGGTAAAGCGTCATCGAGATCGAGCCGACCCCGACCAGGGCCGCGACGACCGTCCACGGCAGCAAATTGAGGCCTGCGATCGATAGACCGAAGGCGATGCCGCCAAGGCCGATCCCGGCCAGCACCAGCCCGTAGAGATCGAAGCGCTCAGGGTGCTCGCTGCGGATCGGGTCGATGTAGCGCAGCGCCATGAAGATGCCGAGCAGGCCGATCGGAATATTGATCAGGAAAATCCAGTGCCAGGAGAAATAGGTGGTGATGAAGCCGCCGAGCGGCGGACCGATCACCGGCCCGACCAGCGCCGGCACCGTCACCCACGCCATCGCACTGACCAGCGCGCTCTTGTCGATCGAGCGCAACAGCACCAGCCGCCCGACCGGCGTCATCATCGCGCCGCCGACGCCCTGCAGGATGCGCGCGATCACGAAATGCGTCACGGAAGACGACAGCGCACAGCCGACCGATCCCACCATGAAGACGGCGATGGCGATCGAGAACACCATGCGGGCCCCGAACCGATCGGCGGTCCAGCCGCTCGCCGGAATGAACACCGCGAGCGACAAGAGATACGAGGTGATGGCGAGCTTCAGCGTCAGCGGGCTGGTGCCGATGTCGGCGGCGATCGCCGGCAGCGAGGTCGCGATCACCGTCGAGTCCATGTTCTCCATGAACAGGGCGGTGGCGACGATGAGCGGGATCAGGCGTTGTTTGTTCATCGAATCGGGGGAAGAGAAAAGCACCGGTAGTGGGAGGGGCTTATCATCGCATCGGCGCCGAGGCCATCGCGGAGCGCGGCGTCACGCGGGATTGTTTCCGTGCCGCCGCCGTATCGCGTTATGCGAAACTGTGCTTGATTTTCCTATCGCATTATGCGATGTTTGGGAAGTGAAAGAGATCGACTTCACTTCGGCGGCCATTCGCCAGTGGCGCAAACTTGCGGCCACGACGCGCGCGCAGATCGACTTCAAATTGAAGGCGTTCGCGGCGACCGGCACTGGCGATGTGAAAGCGCTCAAAGGCGTCGCCGGAATGCGGTTGCGCGCCGGCGACTGACGCGTCCTGTTCATGATCAAGGCCGATACCATCACGATTCACGCGGTCGGACACCGTCGCGATATTTATGACTGAGAGGACACACCATGGCAAAAGCCGGCACCGCAAAGAGCAACGTCCAGTTCATCCACACGCCCGGCGGCGGCGACCTCGCCGTGCTGCCGCGCGACGAGTATGACCGGCTGGTTGCGCTCGCCGCCGAGGCACAGGAAGAGGCCGCCGCAAGCCGGATCGTCCGCCATTCCATGCGGGCGCTCAGGGAAGGCCGCGAAATCGTGTTGCCAAAGGCCGTGGCCGATCGCCTCGCTGACGGCGAGAACGCGGTGCGCGTCATTCGCGAATGGCGAAACATGGTTCAAGGCGAGTTGGCCGTGGCGGTCGGCATCAGCCAGAACTATCTGTCGGAGATCGAAACTGGCCGGCGCAAAGGGCCCGCCGAATTACAAAAGAAGTTGGCCCGCGCGCTGGGCGTGCCGATGGACGTTCTGATCGAATAAGATCGGGCGGCTCGTTGGCCGCAGCTTCCGTCAGCCCGGCTATTGCCGAAAGCGGAACACCGCCTGGATCCCGCCCAAACCGCCGGAGATCCGACC
>NZ_JBAVNZ010000519.1:0-2595 GCF_049691595.1 Bradyrhizobium sp. | reverse complement strand
TGGATTGCTTCGTCGCAAGTGCTCCTCGCAATGACGTGGCTCCGGTTGCAAGCAGAAGCCTGCGATCTCTCGTCAAGGCGCGGCGCAGATTTCAGATTTCGCAGGGACCAAGGTCCATATGATGGGTTGAGCCCGGCGAAACCCCTCACCTCCGCAAGATGCGATTGACGAGTATCGCTTCCGCTCCAACTCTATCCTGCGGGCTTCGAAAAAGGAGCCAGTCTTGGCGGTCTCGTCAAAATAGCTCGCCTGTGGCTTTCGGAGACCCCACCCAGTTGCTATCGTCCAGGCGGTCCAGGAAATTCCAGGACAGTTCGAAAGACAACCCTTTGGGAGGAATGAATGCGTCGTCAAATTGCGCTGGCGGGCACGCTATGTGTTGCGCTTTTGATTGGCACCGGAGCGTTTGCCCAGGTGACACCGAATCCTGACAATCCCAACGACGTGGTCTCGGATGCGTTGACGCCGCCGCCCTATGGCGAGCCGATCAATCTTGAGACCGCCAAGAAGGTGGCCGCCGCGGCCATCGCCGAGACGACAAAACGAAATTGGAACGCGTTCTGCGTGGCGGTCGTCAGCCCGAGCGGCGATCTTGTTTATTTCGAGAAGCAGGATAATTGCCAGTATGCGTCCATCGGTATCTCGCAGCACAAGGCGCGCACGGCTGCACGCTATCGGCGCGCAACGCTGGTATTTGAAACGCTGATCGGCAAAGGCCACTACTTCTCCTATCTGACGACACTCGATGACGTGGTCGCCTCACGCGGAGGCAATCTGCTCGTGGTCGGAGGCAAGGTGATCGGCGCCATTGGCGTGAGCGGTGGTTCCGGCTCGCAGGACGACGTGGTGTCGCTGGCCGGGCAGGCTGCGCTCAAATAGTCGCTGCAGCTTGATATTTGGTTCCGCCGGGGCTTGGATCCCGACGGACTCAGGTGCCGATCGGGGCCTGGCGGCCGCGATCGCGTCACTTCTCCCGGAACGAGCGCATCAATTGGTCGCTGAGCGGCTTCATCAGATAGGAAAACATCGTGCGGTCGCCGGTCTGCACGAAGGCTTCCACCGGCATGCCCGGGATCAGCTTGTTGCTGTCGCCGAGACGCGCGACCTCCCCGGGCGGCATCGAGACGCGGATGGTGTAATAGCTTTGCCCGGTGCGCTGTTCGGTGGTGACGTCCGCCGAGACGCGGGTGACGACGCCGTTCAGTTCCGGGGTGGTGCGCTGGTTGAAGGCCGACAGCCGCAGCAGGGTCTTCTGGCCGATCTGCAGCTTGTCGATGTCCTGCGGATTGACCTTGGCCTCGACCGAGAGGTCGTCGGCCTGCGGCACGATCATCATGATGGCGTCACCGGCGGTGATGACGCCGCCGACGGTGTGGACAGTCGATTGCAGCACCATGCCGTCCTGCGGCGCGCGGATGTCGATGCGGCGCAACTGGTCCTCCGCGGTGACCTTGCGCTCGACGAATTCGCCGATCTTGTCGTTGGTCTCGCGCAGATCCTTGGAAACCTCGCTGACCATGTCCTTGTCGATCTGGATGACCTGCAGCTCGGTTTCGGTGATCTTGCCCCTGGCCTGCGCCCGCGAGGCGATGTATTGCGCCCGCTCGCCGGACAGCCGCGCGACGTCGCGTTCCAGCACGGTGAGCCGCGAAATCTGCACCAGATGCTGGTCGTAGAGCTGGCGGACGCCGATCAGCTCTTTTTCCACCAGCGCGATTTCCTTGTCCTTGGCGTTTTCCTGCGCGGTGAGGCCGCCGATTTCCTCGTTGAGCTGCGTGACCCGCTCGCGCAATTGCGCTTTCTGCCCGGCGCGGCCGTTGACGCGGACCTCGAACAATTTGGCTTCGCTCGCCATCACATCCCAGACATCGGGCTCGCTGGCGCGGTCGGTCAGCATCGGCGGAAACACGATCCGCTCGAGACCGCGCTGTTCGGCCTCGAGCCGCGCGGCGCGCGCCCACAATCCGTTCAGCGTTTTCACGACGATCGCAAGGCTCGCCTTGACCACGGTTTCGTCCAGACGCACCACGATGTCGCCGGCCTTGACGAGGTCGCCGTCGCGCACCCGCACTTCGCCGACCACGCCGCCGGTCGGGTGCTGCACCTTCTTGACGTTGGAATCGACCACCACCGATCCCGGCGCGATCAGCGCACCGGAAATCTGCACCGTCGACGCCCAGCCGCCGAAGCCGCCCGCCAGCACGAGGACGACGGCGAGGCCGACGATCAGATGCGCCCGGATCGAGCGTCGCGCGCCACGCAATCGATGGCTCATGACTTGGCAGCTCCCGCATCGGAAACGATCTTGATCGGCGGCGGCGGTGACGGGACCCGGTGCAGCACCTGCCCCAAAATGCTTTCCTTCGGGCCGAACGCCTGCATCCGGCCGTCTTTCAGCACCAACAGCTGATCGACCGCCTCGATCCCGACCGGCCGGTGCGCGACCACCACCACGATGGCGCCGCGCTCGCGCGCGGCCCGAACCGCGCGGGTCAGCGCCTCGTCGCCTTCGCTGTCGAGATTGGAGTTCGGCTCATCGAGCACGATCAGGAACGGATTGCCGTACAGCGCCCGCGCCAGCGCCACGCGTTGCGC
>NZ_JBAVNZ010000518.1:0-2076 GCF_049691595.1 Bradyrhizobium sp. | reverse complement strand
GCCGTCCGCTTCGGCTCGACGATCTCGAACATGCGCGGAAACTCGTCCATCAGCGTCATCAGCTCGCCAAGACGTGTGGCATCGCCGCTGACCCTGATCCTGCCGCCTGCGATGGCTTCGGCGAACGAGGTCGGCCTGGCGATGACCTCGTCCAGGGTGCCGCGCGCGAGCGTAAAACCGGCGTCCGGCTTGTCGGCCTGCGCACCGGCGACATAAGTCAGCGCGCAATTCTCCAGGTTGAGAATGAAGCTCTCCCCGGTGTCGGTGAAACTCCAGTTCAGCACGATGCGCTTGCCTTCGGCCCTCGGACCGTTGAGGCGGACGCCGAGCACGTCCCACAACTGTTCGGTTCGCAGGGCGGCCAGCGTTTCGCGCGGCATCGGCGCGCGCGGCGGCGCCTTCGGCATCCCCTGCCGCAATTCCTGCGCGCCGAACAGATAGGCGTTGCGCCAGGTCGAGCTTTCCGAGGCATAGCCGAGCTGCTCGAAAGTGTCGGCCAGCATCGCGCGGGCGGCCTGGTTGTCCGGCTCGGCGAACACCAGATGGCTCACCGCCTGCGCCACGAAGCGGAATTCGCCCCTGGCGAAATCCTTGCGCGCTCGATCGAGGATCGCATCCGCGCCGCCCATATACTCGACATACTTTCTGCCCGACTCGACCGGCGGCAGCGGATCGAGATGGACGGGATTGGCGTCGTACCAGCCGAGATATTTTTGATAGATCGCCTTCACATTATGCCGGATATGGCCGTAATAGCCGCGCGCGTGCCAGGCGCCGTCGAGGCTTTTGGGCAACCGGATCGCCTCGGCGATCTCGGTCGCTGTCAGGCCATGGTTCATCAGGCGGATGGTCTGGTCATGCGCGAATTTGTAGAGGTCGCGCTGCTGGCGGATCATGGTATCGATGCGCTCATGGCCCCAGACCGGCCAGTGGTGCTGGCCGCACATGGCGTCGGCCTTACCGCCCCACATCTGCAGCGCTTCGCCGAGATATTTCGACCAGGCGAGTGCGTCGCGCACGTCGGCGCCGCGGAACGGCAGCAGATTGTGGAAATTATGCGTGCAGTTTTCCGCAAGATTCAACAGCCTGTAGCGCGGCACGAAGAAATGCATCTCCGCCGGCGCCTCGCTGTTCGGCGCCATCTGGAATTCGAATTCCAGCCCGTCGATGCTGCGCTTGTCGCCGGTCGCGATGATCAGGTCGGTCGGGCGCAACAGCGCGACCGAGCCTGCCGCCATCGACTTGCCGAGCCCGCAATCGACCTGCCCCCGCGCGCCCTTGGCGAGGAACGGCCCGAACTGATATTGCGCGCGCCGCAGCATCGCGGGGCCGGCGATGATGTTTTCGGAAACCGCATGCTCCATGAACAAGTTCGGCGCGATGATCGGCACCTTCCCGCTCGAAAGCGTCTCATCATCGAGCACGCCGCGCGCGCCGCCCCAATGGTCGGTATGGGTGTGGGTGAAGATCACGGCGCTGACCGGCCGCTTGCCGCGGTGCTCGAAATAAAGCTCCATCGCGGCCCGCGCGCCCTCGATCGAGGTCAGCGTATCGACCACGATCACGCCGCCATTGCCCTCGATCAGCGTCATGTTGGCGATGTCCAGCCCGCGCACCTGGTAGACGCCAGGCACCACCTCGAACAGACCGTGATTCATGTTGAGGCGCGACTGCCGCCACAGGCTCGGATCGACCGTCGGCGGGGCTTGTTCCGAGGTCAGGAAGCCATAAGGCTCGAGGCTCCAGACCACCCTGCCCTGCGGGGTCGCGATCCGCGCGTTCTCTATCGTGCCGAGAAAGCCGCGCGCGGCGTCATCGAAATCCCTGACATCCGAGAACGGCAGCGCTTTCAGCGTCGCCGCGTGCTGGGCTACCACCGATGCCGAGGCGACCTTGGGTATTTCACTGCTGACGGTCTGGTTCATTGCCCTGTTTCCTCGCATGCGGCCGACGCCGATCGCAGAATATCCGCGACAGCCTGGCCGGCCGCAACTGTCCCAAGGTTGCCGCCGACATCCCGGGTTGTCCGGCCAGCCTGAATTGCGACCGCAATAGCATGTTCGATCGCACGGCCCG
>NZ_JBAVNZ010000517.1:0-2826 GCF_049691595.1 Bradyrhizobium sp. | reverse complement strand
CGCGGGGACCCATAACCACAGCCGGTTCTAGTGAAGCGAGGGACGGGCCACAAGCAGTTTGCTCAAGCCTCGACGTCACGGCGTATGGGTCCCGGCGTTCGCCGGGACGACATCGGATATTTGGAGGGGCCCGCGGGCTACCGAGAGACTTACGCCTCGCCCTCGGTGTCGAACATCGCCGCGGCCATCGCCTCCGCCGCGTTCTTCCCGGCCCACACCACGAACTGGAACGCGGGGTAATAGCGCTCGCAGGCGTGGATGGCGCCGACCAGCATGCTTTCGCATTGCGCGGCGGAAGCAATGAGGCCGCCCGGCAGCACCAGCGCCTGCCGGTACATGATCATGCCGGTGTGGGTCCAGATATCGAAATGGCCGATCCACAATTGCTCGTTGATCGAAGCGATCAGCCGCTGCACCTCAGGCCGGCGGGCGGCGGGAATCTTGATGTCGAAGGCGCACGCCAGATGCAGCGCCTCGATCTCGCCCATCCAGGTGAAGGAAAGCTGATAGTCGGTCCACTCGCCCTTGGAGACGATCGTCACCTCGTCGTCGCCGGAGCGCTCGAACGCCCAGTTGTTATCGGCGGCGATATCCTCGACCACCGCGAGCGGATTGTTTTGGGAATCGATGATGCCTTCGAGGAGGGACATGCCGTCTCGATCCTTGTTCTTCTTGATCTGTTGATACGCACGCGGGGACCGGCGTGCGCGAATGGGTTGCGTCGCCACCGGCTGCAATTCTCCGGGGTTGCCCGGGGCCTGCCGGGATGAAGTGATGTGATTTGCGGAATCCGCGCAACTGCATGCCGAGTCCGTCCACAGCGAAAGCGCGGCCCGTCCACAACTCATAAAAGTCGTAATTATTAATTGAGAACAAATCGGAATCGGATTCGCCGCGTTTACCAATCGTTAACTTTTGCGCTCCGACGTTCTCAGCCCCCCGCCCGTCGCCGAGGCTCTCCCGGGGCGCATGGCGACATGCCGATTCCCCATGCCAAAGGTGCTTGCCCGCCCGTTGGCGTTTGTCCATATTTGCAGACAGGCCGCTCATCCCGGGCGGCCGATGTTCTCAGGGCGGGGTGAAACTCCCCGCCGGCGGTAAGGGTAAAATAGCCCAAGCCCGCGAGCGCCTTCTTTCCTGGAATCCTTGGGAAGAAGGGTCAGCAGATTCGGTGCGATTCCGAGGCCGACGGTTAAAGTCCGGATGAAAGAGAACGGTTGCGGCGGCCGCGCGTTTGCGTGGCTGACGTTGTTCCGTGTGCCCTGATTCTGGTCCTGAAAGAGGAAAGCCATGAATCAGATGCTGCAAGAGCCTGACGTCCAGAAATCCCAAATAGCAATACCCGATACCCCGGAGCGTCCACCCGCGTCCGCGCATCCGCGTTTCGCAAAACCGCAGCGGGTCGCTTTCGTGCAATCCTGCTGGCATCGCGAGGTGGTGGAGGAGTGCCGGATCGCATTTCTTGCCGAGGCCGAGGCGCGCCATATCGCGCGCGCGCAAATCGATCTGTTCGAGGTGCCGGGCTCGTTCGAGATCCCGCTGCATGCGCAACTGCTGGCCAAGACGCGGCGCTATAGCGCGATCGTCGCGGCCGGGCTCGTGGTCGATGGCGGCATCTACCGCCATGAATTCGTCGCCGACACCGTGATCAAGGCGCTGATGGACGTGCAGTTGCGCACCGAGGTGCCGGTGTTCTCCGCGGTGCTGACGCCGCAGCAATTCCATGAGAGCGCGGTGCATGTCGAATTCTTCCGCAGACATTTCGCGATCAAGGGGATGGAGGTCGCGGAAGCCTGCGCCAACACGCTGCTGAGCCTGGAGCGGCTGCGCGGCCAGGTCGCCGCGGGGATCGTGTAGGCCGACGGCGTTTTCGGGCGAACAAAACCCGTCAGAAATGGAGCCTCGGTCTGGTTCAGTCAGAACCGAGGCACCACCATCGGCCGATTGTCATTTCCGCCGCCGGCCATATAAAGTCGGCGAGGGGAGGAGGCACGCCCGTGGAGACGGGCGGCCGGGACGATGATGTTTCAAGGACACGATCCCTATCTCGTCGCGCTCTCGGTGGTGATCGCGATCCTGGGGGGTTACACCGGCTTCGGCCTCGCCGCGCGCATCCGCGGCACGCCGGACGCCGGCCATCGCCTGCTGCTGGCGGGCGCGGCGTTCTTTTTCGCGGTCGGGATCTGGACCATGCACTTCGTCGGCATGCTGGCGGCGCCGCTGCCGGCCGGCACCGTGTATCTGGTGCTGCCGACCATCGTGTCGTTCCTGATCTGCGCGCTGGTGGTCGGCATTTCGCTGTTCTTTGTCAGCGTGGGCGAGCCGTCGCTGTCGCGCGTGGTGTCCTCGGCCGCGCTGCTCGGGCTCGGCATCGCCAGCATGCATTATGTCGGCATGCACGGGCTGTCAGGCGATTTCGCCATCACGCATGACGGCGGCATGGTCGTGCTGTCGGTGCTGATCGCGATCGCCGCGGCCTATGGCGGCCTGCGCGCCTTCCTGGCGCGGCAGGGCGGCGTGCAGCTGATGCTGAGCGCGGTGGCGTTCGGCGTCGCGGTGTCGGGCATGCACTATACCGCGATGGCCGGCATGCATGTGGTGCCGCCGTCCGAGGGATCGCATCGCCACATCGAAGGGCTGGCCGCCTCGGCGCAGATGCTTGCGCTGGTGGTGGCGCTGCTCTGCTTCGTGATCGCGGCGGGCTTCCTGCTGTCGCTGGTGCCGGATCCGCGCAGGAAGGCGGTCGCAACGGCCGATGCGGCTGCCGCCATTCCCGCGGCGGCCGGTCTCAAGGCGGACTTTCCATCGGCCAGCGCCGGCATGGCC
>NZ_JBAVNZ010000516.1:0-1821 GCF_049691595.1 Bradyrhizobium sp. | reverse complement strand
GCGAAGCGAAGCAATCCATCGTGCCACACAAAGAAAGAATGGATTGCTTCGCTTCGCTCGCAATGACGGCGGCAAACGGCGGAAACCTACGGCGTCAGCACCGCGCGGCCGACCAATCTGCCTTTCTGCAGATCGACCAGCGCCTCGTTGGCCCTGGCGAGCGGCATTGCCGTCACCGGGATCGGCGCGATCTTCCTGGTGCGGACGAGATCGAGCAACTCCTGCGTCTCGCGAAGATTGCCGACATAGCTACCCTGGATCGTGATCGCCTTGATCGGAATCAGCGGCAGCGCCCATGGCGCGCCGCCGCCGAACAGGCCGACGATCACGAGCTTGCCGCCCTTGGTCAGGCAATCGAAGCCGAGCTGGGTGGTCGCGGCGTTGCCGACCAGATCGATCACGGCGCGGATCGGCCCGCCGGCCTTTTGCGCCAGCTGCTCCAGCGCGTCGGGCGCCTTGCCGTCGACGGTCGCGAGCGCACCGGCCGCCTCAGCCGCCTCGCGCTTGCGCGCGTCGATATCGACGACGATGGCGCCCTTGCCGCCCATCGCCTTCAACAGCGACAGCGCCATCAGGCCGAGGCCGCCGGCGCCGAAAATCACGATCGGGGTATTGAAGGCGAATTCGACCTTCTTCAGCGCGCTGTAGGTGGTGACGCCGGAACAGGCATAGGGTGCGGCGGTGACGGGATCGAGCCCCTTCAGATCGAGGAGATATTTTGGATGCGGCACTGTCATGTGGTCGGCATAGCCGCCGTCGCAATAGACGCCGAGCGAGTTCGGCTTCAGGCACATGTTCTCGTCGCCGGCAAGACAGGTCTCGCACTTGCCGCAGCCGAGCCAGGGATAGACCAGCGCGACGTCGCCGATTTTGAGATCGCCCGTGTCGCCGGCCGTGACGCCGGGTCCGAACGCGACGATTTCGCCGACCGTCTCGTGCCCCATGGTGCGCGGCAGCGAGACGCCGCGGTCCTTCAGCGACAGCGGCTTGCGGCCATGGCCGAGATCATAGCCGCCTTCCCAGATGTGCAGATCAGAGTGGCAGACGCCGGCGGCCTTGACCTTGAGCAACACCTGCGTTCCCTGCGGCTGCGGCGTCGGCTGATCGACCTCCTTCAAGGGGGCGTTGAAATCGGCAACCTGGAAACTCTTCATCGCGTCTCTCCCGACATTCTTGCTGTTGTCCGGACACTGCCACGCCTGTCC
Source organism: Bradyrhizobium sp. (assembly GCF_049691595.1). Classification (GTDB taxonomy): domain Bacteria; phylum Pseudomonadota; class Alphaproteobacteria; order Rhizobiales; family Xanthobacteraceae; genus Bradyrhizobium. The sequence continues at coordinate 616 of NZ_JBAVNZ010000516.1, read as the reverse complement.
GGTCGAGACAAACGCGAAAAGGGCGGTCGATATTCAGATCAAGGGGTGATGGCAAGCGGCGAACTGGCCGGGCGCGACCGCGCGCAGTTCCGGCATCTCGCTCGCGCATCGCCGATCCGCGCGGGGGCAGCGGGTGCGAAAGCGGCAGCCGGACGGTGGCGCAATCGGCGACGGCGGCTCGCCGACCGGCACGCTTTCGGCCGGCCGCACGTCCGGATCGGGCACCGGGATCGCCTCGATCAACAGCGCGGTATAGGGGTGGGCCGGCGTTTCGAACAATTGCCCGGACGGGCCGACCTCGCACAACCGGCCGAGATACATCACGGCCACCCGGTCGCTCACCGCCTTCACCACCGCGAGGTCGTGGGCGATGAACAGCAGCGTCAATCCATAGCGCGCCTTCATCTCCTCCAGCAGATTGAGGATCTGGGCGCGGATCGAAACGTCGAGCGCGGAGACCGGCTCGTCGCAGATGATGAATTCCGGATTGAGCACCAGCGCCCGCGCAATGCAGATGCGCTGGCACTGCCCGCCGGAGAACTCATGCGGCAACCGCCCCATCACCAGCGCCGGGTCAAGGCCCACCGCGCTCAGCACGTCATGGACGAGCCGGTGG
>NZ_JBAVNZ010000515.1:0-3517 GCF_049691595.1 Bradyrhizobium sp. | reverse complement strand
AACGAGGATTGCCCCTGCGGCTCCGGCAAGCGCTACAAGCACTGCCACGGCAAATACGCGTAATCTCCGCTCGCGACGTCATCATCCGCCACCGGGCCGGCGCAGGGCGCACATCCGTGCGACCCGTTGGCGGGGCATGACGGCTTTTGCCGGGGAAAGCGCGGAGGGCGTTTACTTCGCCGCCGAGAAGCGGCTGTCGAAGGAGTTCGCCGGCACGATCGGCTGCGAGCCGGCCACCATCGGGTCCCTGGCGGCCGGCGCCGGCGCGGCGGTGACGTCGGAGATCGACGGCTTCAACGCCGGCTTGACCGCGGCCGGCTTGGTCTCGGCCGGCCTGGCGGTCACCCTGACGATCGACGGCTGCGGAGCTTTGGCCTCGGTCGCTTTCGGCTTGGCCGGCGCCGGTGCGCTGGCGGGTGTCGCGTCGGCGGTGCCGCCGATGCCGACCTTGCGGGCGAGACTGGAGAAGAAGTTGTCCGATTGCGCGGTCGGCGCGACCGCTGCGACGCGGGTCGGAGCGGGAGCCGCGGATGCGGACGTTGCTGCGACCGCCACCACCGGCTGCTCCGGCTGCGACAGATTCGGCATGCGCGGCGGATTGACGGTAGAGGGGATCGTGCCTGGCGCGCGCGACAGCAGCAACAGGCTCTGGCCGTCGCCGCCTTCCGACAGGCCGGTGCTGGCCTCGGGAAGCTTCGAAGCGAACACCTTGTGCATGCCCCCGTCTATACCGGTGTTCAGGCGTGCGACCGGCGTTCCCTTTGCAATCAGCTTGGCGGTCTCGGCCGTTTCTTCCTGCTGCCTTTCGCGCACCGCGTCGGCGATCTCGTCCGGAACCGCGTAAGCCGGGCATTTCGCCGCGGCGTCGAACACCGGATCGCGCGTGGCGTTCGGCGCCTTGACGGCATCGAACACGTATTTCTTCTCGCAGAAATCGACCCTCGGCTCCTGTCGCGTCACCTCGAAATGATCATAGCCTTCCTTGATCATCTTCCAGAACGGCATGTGCGGGTTGTTGCGATGTTTCGCCATGTTCAGCGGCGTCATCCGGAATGGATAGGCCTGAAGCTGGAAGGCGCGCTGGCCGCCGAAGAAGGATTCGCGGCCGAGCGAATAGATCTCCGCGATCTGCTCGTCGGTCATCGCGTAGCAGCCGCGCGAGGAGCAATCGCCGTGCACCATCAGCTGCGAACCGGAGCGCCCCAGCGCGCGATCGAACGCATTGGGATAGCCGGTGTTGAAGGCGAGATAATAGGCCGACTGCGGGTTCATCTGGGCCGGGGTGATCGAATAGAAGCCTTCCGGCGCCTGGCGGTCGCCTTCGCGCACCTTCGGGCCGAGGTCGCCCGACCAGCGGCAGATCGGATAGGTTTTCAGCAGTCCGAAGCGGCCGGAGCGATCCTTTTTCCAGACCTCGAGTTCGGCTTCCTGCTTGAACAGCCGGACCAGGATCGGGGACTGCAGGTCCATGTCCTTTTCGGCCATTGCGGCGATGAGCTTGGGCGGGACCGGCTGGTTGGCCTTGGCGTTGGCGGCGAGCGAAACGTCATCGCTGTTGCAGCCGCTCAGCAGCGCACCGGCCGCAAGCGCAGCGGAGGCGACGAGCACGCGAACCAGCGAGCGACAATTCAAGGTTAAGCTCCACACCCACCGGGCAATTTCCGCACCCCAACCGCTGCGTTCATGCCCTGAAGCCGTCGTCGAAAATATTACCCTCTGGCCCCCTTGCCCGCAACCCGCACGGGAGTCCGCCACCGTTTCCATGACAAGCATGGTCAAGAGAGGCTTAAAGACCGGGGTCTGGGCCTAATTACGGCCGAATTCGATGATTTGGGGAGATTTGCGCCGGTTTCGCGGCACGGCCGTTGAGCCTCAGCCGAGCTTGCGGCCGATGTCGAGGAATTTCTGGCGCCGCTGCTTGCGAATCGCGTCCGCATCGAGATTGCGCAAATCGTTGAAGGCCTGCGCGATGGCGTCGCCGGTGACGGCGATCATCGCCGCCGGATCCCGGTGGGCGCCGCCGGCGGGCTCTTTCAAAATCTGGTCGATGACGCCGAATCGCAACATGTCCTGCGCCGTGATCTTCATGCTGTTGGCGGCTTCCTGGGCCTTGGTGCCGTCCCGCCACAGGATCGAGGACGCCGCTTCCGGCGAAATCACGCTGTAGATCGCGTGCTCGAACATCAGCACGCGGTTCGCGGTGGTGATCGCAATCGCGCCGCCCGACATGCCTTCGCCGGTGACGATCGCGACATTGGGCACGCCCAGCGACAGGCAGGCATCGGTGGAACGCGCGATCGCTTCCGCCTGTCCGCGCTCCTCGGCCCCGATGCCGGGATAGGCGCCGGCCGAATCGACAATCGACAGCACCGGGATGCCGAAGCGGTCCGCCATCTCCATCAGGCGAACCGCCTTGCGGTAGCCCTCGGGGCGCGCCATGCCGAAATTATGCCTGATGCGGCTCTCGGTGGTGGCGCCCTTTTCCTGGCCGATCACGCAGATGCTCTCGCCGCGGAAGCGGCCGAACCCGCCCATCAGCGCCTCATCCTCGCCGAACTTGCGGTCGCCCGCCAGCGGGGTGAATTCGGCGATCAGCGCGTTGACGAAATCGGTGAAATGCGGGCGCTGCGGATGGCGCGCCACCAGCGTCTTCTGCCACGGCGTCAGGTTGGCGTAGAGATCGGCGAGCGCCTGCGCCGCCTTGTCCTCGATCCGGGCGATCTCGTCGCCGATGTCGCTGCCGGTCGCCGCCAGCGCGCGCAGTTCGTCGACCTTGGACTCGAGTTCGGCGACCGGCTTTTCGAAGTCGAGATAACTGCGCATCTGATCTGGCATCAAATCAATATAGGGAGGAACGCGCCGGCAGGCGACGCGGTTTGGGCTCTAGCGAGGAAAGTTCGTCTCTTCAATGGTTTAGGACTCATCCCGCCGACGCATTGGGGATGCGCGAAGGGTTGCAGGCAGGAAACGGCTGTTTCGGGCGCGACGCCGCCGAAGTCAAGGCGCCGTAGCGTTTTCGAGCCAAGCCTGTCCCGCGCCTGATGCGGGATGGCGTCGGTTCGCGCCAACAAAACGCGTCGGAACGAGCGAACCTACTTCTCCGCCAGCGGATGCAGGTCGCGCACCAGGCTCTTCAGCCGCTCCTCGACCACATGGGTGTAGATTTGCGTGGTCGAGATGTCGCTGTGGCCGAGCAGCGTTTGCACGATGCGAAGGTCGGCGCCGTTGTGCAGCAGGTGGCTGGCAAAGGCGTGCCGCAGCACGTGCGGGCTGACCAGCCGCGGCGCGAGTCCCGAGGCGGCGGCGAGCTCTTTCAGATCGCGGGCGAAATGCTGCCGGGTCAGATGTCCGCTTTCGCCGAACGAGGGAAACAGCCATTTCGAAGGCGCGGTCTTTGTCGTGGCATCCGGCTTCAGCGCCGTCATCGCGGCCAGGTAATCGGCCATCGCCTGCCGCGCGGCGTCGTTCAGCGGCACCAGCCGTTCCTTGTTGCCCTTGCCGCGCACCACGATCATGC
>NZ_JBAVNZ010000514.1:0-8060 GCF_049691595.1 Bradyrhizobium sp. | reverse complement strand
GTTAAGCGAAAAATTTTCGCAAAGGGGCTGGACAGAAATTGGTGATTTGCCCGTCGGGCTGAATACAAGGGGCCATACGGCCGGTTGCACCAGCTCGACGGCCACCAATGGGTCGCACCAATGCGCGCGGTGACAGGGTATCAATTAAACGCACTGTCAACGTGTGCCCGTACGCTACAACATCGTTCGTCTGCGCGCTGGTTGATCGCTCACAGACCGAAGCCTGCCCTGCGATCCCGTTGCGCGCCGACGCTGCCGCGTCGCATCCATCCCAACGTCCGTGACGATCGCGATACGCCCCTCGTTGAGGGATGAGACCGCGGAGTTCCAGAACTGATTTGGGGGCAGGCGAGAAGGAGTTTATTTTGCGGGAGGGACTGACAGGGCAAATCACGTCGATTTGGTTCATGAAATTCGCGTGGTCGGACTCGTCAATAAACCGGAAGTATGACCCGCCCTACGAAGCCGGGCAGGAGTTCGATCTCTTCGGGCGCGCCATTTCGGAAATGCGCTATTGACGCCGAAACTCGCCGTTCTCCCGATGCAAGCCGTCGAGTTGCATCGGCTGGCGGCGCGTCTCACACCCTCGATGTATTGCTATGACGAGTTAAGTGCACTGGCACCGTAATTCCGCTTCGAGCCTTGTTGATTTCCTACTTCGATCGCAGCAAGCTCGATGCAAACTCGGGCATTCAACCAGAGAACCAAAATGCGATTTCTCGCGCTTTCAGCCCTCGTATTGCTGTCCTCGTGGCCGCTCGAATTCGCGCCCGCTGCTGAGGTTCGGTGCGCTTCCGGGATTTACGGTCGCTATACACTGCCGCAAGATGAGGGTTGGTTTAGACGACGCTGGCCTTCCGGAGTTCGGCCGACCGGCAGCACATGCGCTAGTGGCTTCATCTTCGGTCCAATTGAGCCGGGCGACTATGAAAAAGTGCGAGCGCTCTATCGACCAAATCATCCGTTTCTAGCAAGTTTTATACTTGCCTCTCCAGGCGGAGATGTTGTGGAGGCCATCAAGATTGGTCAGCTATTCAGAAAATATTTGATTCGTGCATCCGCTCCTATTCGGTTTCTTGGGGGCGAGACGTTCACGTCCATATCTCGTGAGCCAGAGTGCGAAAGCGGACGGTGTATCTGCGCCAGCGCATGCGCGCTTATGTGGTTTGGCGCGGTCGATCGTGGCGGCTCGGTTGGGCTACACCGGCCGCGAACTGACGATCCGGACTTTAGGGCGCTGGGGCCAATAGAAGGAGCCAACGCGTATCGTGGGGTGCTCGACAGTATTCGGCAGTACTTGGATGAAATGGAAGTGCCAAAGCCTATGATTGAGGCCATGGTAGCCACCGGTTCGGCCGACATAAAATGGGTGGATGCAGATGATGACCTGAGACGTCCGCCCAGCCTCGCTGAATGGGAGGATGCAACTTGTGGCAGCTTCTCGATCAAAGACAAGAATTTGCTTTATGACCTCCGTGCAAAGCACTCAAATCTTGCCCAACTGGAGCAAAACCTCCGCGATCAACTTCAGAGTAGACAATCTAAATGGGCGCAATGCCGAATCGAATTGTTGTCCAGTAACAGAGACAAGCTCTCCGTCCCATAAGCGTTGTATGGACGCGCCAACATTATTGCACATGTCCTCAGGGCGTTGCCCTTTTCCCAGGGCGGATTGATGTCTCTGGCTCTCCTCCCTATGTAGCGCCTGAGCCCTCAACCATAGAAAGCAAGGAAATGAGAACTCAGACAAGGTCTTGCAAAGGCTATGAACTTACAGCCACGCAGAACGGGCCAAAATGGGACGTAGGGATTTACCCGAGCGCCCCTCATCTGCCGTGGCCCAACCCGAATTCCCAAATGTTCTCAGACGTCGACGTCGAAACGGCCTTCAAGAAGGCGAAACGGCAGGTTGACGAATTGCTTGGCGCCGCCGCCCCATGGCGCCCCATAAACTAGGCATGGTAAAATGTCTTGGCTGAGACGAATGCTTGAGGCGGTCGATGAGTGTGCCGAAACAGAATGGCAGTGAGCGCGCCGCCTTGCGTCGCACCAACGAGGGTAAGGTGTGCGATGCGGTTATCCGCCTTTTGGAGGACCGCACGCAACTAAAGCGTCGTGACCTTCGTGCTCATGCGGATGCTGGTAATGGAAAGAACGTTGAGGCACGCTTTCGCCTAGGATCCCAGGAGTACGCAATCGAGCATACGCGCATCAACTCGTTCGACAATCAAGTTAGAGTCGAACTGCTGTTCGAGGAGTTCAGAAGGCCGATCATCACCAAGCTGGCGGGTGCCCTGCCTGGCCGAGGCTACTGGAAGCTCTGTCTCCCCAGCAATATTGGCCGGCGCATTAAGCGAAGAGGCTTCGCTGCCGCTCAAAGGGCTCTCATCGACTGGTTGCCCATAGCGGCCGCGCGGCTTCTTTCCGAACGCGCGTCAGGCAAACGGCCTGCCTGGTCAGGAAATCCGCCTGGTCTGGATTTTAAGGTGACTCTGTTGCATGAGACCAACGCAACCGGCATTGATGAACATGATGGCTTGCTGCTCATCATGTCGGAAGGGCCGATCATGATCGACGAGAGGCGGCGCAAGGAACTGGCCGACGCACTTGGATGCAAATGTCCGAAGCTGCAGAGCTGCAAAGACGCCGGGGCGATCTCCGTTCTGGCGCTTGAGACGGACGACTGGACAACTTGTCACCTCTTTTTAGCACCTGAGCTTTGGAATGCCTTCGCAACTCGGCAAGACATGCCGGACGAGGTGTATCTGGTCGACACTACCGCGGGCGAATTCTGGCCGGTCGTGCCGCTCACGCGCGGCGACAGAGTTCTATCAGGCCACGTACCCGTTGAGGTACTTCCCGACCAGCTGGTTGATATAACCGCCACCCTTTCGGGTTAAGTACCGTGCCTCCGTCCATTTGCTCGTTCCGCTGGCCAGAGGGCGCGCAGGCTGGTCAGCGAGTTGCAGCCTGACTGTAGTGCTATCAACAAGCCGTGGTTAGGATAGCACTGTCCTGCGCGGCGCCGAATAAACAATCATAGCTCCACGGCGAACCAATATTGCCATTTTCGTCGGCCGTGGCGCGCCAATCTACGATCTTCTACGACAGCGTTTCCGACTGGCCCGCAAGCGCCGCATTGAGCCGCCGGCAGCCCTATGCTTGCCATTGGGTCTCGAGCCGGCGCCGGATGTCGCTTGACGGTTTGTAGCCCATGGACTACGTTGCGCCTAAATGGCCGAAGTGCGTCAAGCGGCGGAGTTTTCGGGCTGGCTGCACCGCCTCAGGGATGCCAATGCGGTCGCGCGCATTGTCGGCCGCATTCGCCGCATGGAGATGGGGAATCCCGGCGACACCAGAGGCGTCGGTCACGGCATCTTCGAAATGCGTATCGACTATGGGCCGGGTTACCGGATCTACTATGTGCATCGCGGAGCACAGATTGTGATCCTGTTGTGCGGCGGCGACAAGCGCACGCAACCGAAGGATATCAAACGGGCTCAGAAAATAGCGGAGACATTGTGATACCCAAGACAACACGATTTGATGCCGCCGATTATCTCGACACCGAAGAGCGTCAGGTTGCCTATATTGCGGCGGCGCTCGAATCCGGTGACGCGGATTTCGTGCGTGACGCGCTTGGTCTCGTTGCACGTGCCCGCGGCATGGGGGGTATTGCGAAGAAGGCCGGCTTGAACCGCGAAAGCCTGTACAAGGCGCTCGGGGAGACCGGCAATCCCGAATTCGGCACGGTCATGCGCATTGTTCGCGCCCTGGGTCTAACCCTTTCAGCACGCCCGGCGGCGAGCAGACAGACTCCAAAGCGACGCCGGGTCGCGTGAACCAAGCCGCCGGCATCTCGCGCACCAACGTTACTTGCGATCCCGCTACATCCGATATCATTGGCTATGTCACATTGAGCGCCGGACAGATCGAGCGAGCTTTCTTGCCCAAGTCACAACAGCGCGTAGGGCGGGTGTGCGCCGGGAGACCGGCAAGGAGTAGGTGGTGCAAGTCCACTACGATGAAGGAGTAGCGAACCACATCGGCCCCGAGCCGTGCACTGTCGTCCGTAAGGGCGGGGGTGAAGCGTCGGCAGGGGAGCGCATAGGCCAGCCATTGAGCCTCGAAAACTACGTACTTCCGGGATGCCGACGCGTTACCCACCGTGGAAGGCAATACGTCCGGCGCGCAATCGCGAGCGTCTGGACGATCCGGCGTGGTCAAAGACACTGGCATGTGCGGAAGCTCCTTGTACGGGAACCGGGAGATCCTGCCTCTGGCCACCGGCACAGTGCCGCTGTGGTCCGCATCGGGAAGGCGAGGAGCCGTAGCCGATGACGCACGGAGGCAGGAAGTCAGACTCCGCCATAGTAGCTATGAAGCCGACGAACAGAGCGGAGCGATCCGCCGCGGAGCCGGTGGAGCCAAGGGCGGAGGCCGAGGGGAATGTGGGCCAGCAAAGCACGCACCGGGCGCAGAACCGGGCAAGTGTGTCACAGGCGCTGGAACGCATACGGCAATTCGCCGTCAGACACCCAAGGTGGGAGCCGTATGCCCGAATTGGGCCCGTACGGTTCTGTGCGGGGGGCGCTCAGTAATGGGCGTCCCTACCGCGATTGAGCATCTCGCGAAACCCATCAACCCAGAACACAATCATTGATGGGGATCGCTTTTTGCTCAACCCATCCGACGTGCTGGATTTTCTCGTGCAGCCGAACGCGCGGCGGCAGCCCCTCACCCGGTGCGCATCTGGCGATGCCCGCCGGCCTCTCCCCGCAGGCGGGGAGCGGCGAAGAAACGGCGGCACACCCCCACATCTGCATGCCCAATATCGCGCCATGGCGCTTGACCCGCAGGCATCGGTCGATGAAGTTGCACCAGCCGTGGACATTTCTGCTCACCTCACCCGCGATACCGCGCTGTTCGTCCCCGATTCCCGCCGGGCATGGACGCGGCTTGCCGTGGCCGTGCTGATCGGCTCGCTCGGCAGCGTCGGGATGTGGTCGGTGGTGGTGGCGCTGCCGGTGGTGCAGGCCGAGTTTGGCGCGAGCCGCGGCACCGCGTCGCTGGCCTTCACCATGGTGATGCTCGGCTTCGGGTCCGGCGGGGTGCTGACCGGAAAAATCACCGACCGTTATGGCATCGTCACCGCGATCGGGCTCGGCATCGGCATTTTGGGCCTGGGCTATCTCGGCGCCGGCCTGTCGTCGTCGATCTGGCCCTTCATCCTGGTGCATTTCGCGATCGGGCTGTCCTCGTCGGCGACCTTCGGGCCGCTGATGGCGGAAGCCTCGCACTGGTTCGACCGCTACCGCGGGCTTGCGGTGGCGATCGCCGCCAGCGGCAATTACATCGGCGGCACGATCTGGCCGCCGCTGGTGAATTTTGGCATGCAGTCGTTCGGCTGGCGCGCCACCCATATCGCCGTCGGCATCTTCACCGCGATCGCGATGTCGCTGGCGCTGGTGGGCCTGCGCCTGTTGATGGGCGCGGGGACGCGGCGCAGCCATGTCAACGCGCCGCCGCCACGCGTCGACTTGCGGCTCTCCACCAATGCGCTGACCGCGATCCTGGCGCTGGCCTCCATCGCCTGCTGCGTCGCGATGTCGATGCCGCAGGTGCACATCGTCGCCTATTGCGGCGATCTCGGCTATGGCGTGGCGCGCGGCGCCGAAATGCTGTCGCTGATGCTGGGTTTCGGCATCATCAGCCGGATCGGCTCCGGTTTCCTCGCCGACCGGATCGGCGGCATCCGCACGCTCCTGATCGGCTCGATCGCGCAAGGCTCGGCGCTGATGTTCTACATGTTCTTCGACAGCCTCGTCTCGCTCTACCTCATCTCGGCGATGTTCGGCCTGTTCCAGGGCGGCATCGTGCCGAGCTACGCCATCATCGTGCGCGAGGCGATGCCGGCGTCCGAGGCCGCCACCCGCGTCGGCATCGTGATCTTCGCCTCGGTGTTCGGCATGTCGTTCGGCGGCTATGTCTCCGGCGTGATTTTTGACGCCACCGGCTCCTATGGCGCTGCGTTCCTCAACGGCGTTGCCTGGAACGCGCTCAACGTCGCCATCATGCTGCTGCTGCTGATGCGCGCGCGGCAAAGGCTGGCGCTGGCGTGAGGGCTGCCTCGCCCCAGACCAAGCAGCCGCGCCGGCGTCACAGGCACGATTTCGCCAGAAGCATGTGAATTCCCTTGTTGCCGTCCACGAGCTGCGTCACCCGCAAATTGCCGGCCAGCGAACACAGCATATAGGCTTCGTTGCGCGTGAGATTGGTCCGCGCGCAAACGTGCTTGACCATTTCCCTGACCGCCTGCCTGGCGGCGTCGTCGAGGTCCTCGTCGAGGCCAATCGACATCAGATGCGTGGCGCTCTCGGCGAACGGCCATTCGATTCCCATGTCCTTGCGCACGGTGAGACGGAAGCTGCCGGTGACGCCGGTTTCAAGCGCGGTAATGCACACTTCGCCGTCACCCTGCACGGCATGTCCGTCGCCCGCGAAGAACAATGCGCCTTCATTGAAGATCGGCAGATAAAGCGTCGTCCCGGCCCGCAATTCCTTGTTGTCCATGTTGCCGCCGAATGCGCGCGGCACCGGCGATCCGCAGCGTCCCCAGCTCGGCGGCGGTGCGGTGGCGATGATGCCGAAGAACGGATCGATCGGGATTTCGGTGCCCCACGGCATCACACACACGTTGCGGTGACGATCGATCGCCGGGTGAATGGTTTCGTAGTCGGTGAATTCATTCGGCAGCGTGCCGAGCAGCGGCAAGATGGAGACGAACCCCCAGTCCTGCCGCACCTTCACATCCAGAATGTCGACCTGCAATGTGTCTCCGACCCGGGCGCCGCGCACATAGACCGGTCCGGTAATGAAATGCGGGCCGGGTCCGGGCGGAAGCGTTTCCAGCGCCGTGATGTAGTCCGCGCCAACCAGGCTGAGGTCGTCGGGCAGGGTCTCTTTTCCGCCGGCGGGGAAACTGTGCAGCGTGACGGTGTCGCCCGAGTTGACCTCCAGGACAGGGGGTGTGGCGCTATCCAGGTATCCCCATACCATAACGTCCGGAGTGCTTGGAAGTTCATGACGGCGCGGCATGGATAAGGACTCCAACAGTGAAGGCGCAAATCTGCTCCCGATATCGCAGGCAAGCCAGAGACTTGGCGTTGCGTTTGAGCGCGGCCGCGCCCTGGCGACATGGCATCGTCTCGAATTTCTGGGAACCCCGACATATTGAAGCTATTATCAAATCAAATGGCAAGCTCAGCGCTTGTTGCGCCGGGACGAGCGCGGTGCCGACGCCAGGTCGAACGTTGAAAGGAGCATCCGATGCGGCGTTCGCGTTTCACCGATAGCGAAATCCTGCATCTGCTTTACGAAGCCAGCACCGGCGTTTCCGTGGCGGAGATCTGCCGCACCGCCGGCGTGTCGCTTCGAACCTTCTATCGGTGGCGTCGCCGGTTTGGCGGACTGAATGCGCCTGCCGTCATGCAAATGAAGGAGCTTGCGGCCGAAAATACCCGGCTGCGAAGTCTGGTCAGCAATTTGTTCGAACGCTTGCGCGATCCGGAAGAACACAAGGCGCCGCCACCGACGGCCACGACGATGGCTTCCACCGGCGACGACAAGGCGCGCAAGCAAAAGCAGGCGATCCGGAGCGCGGCGGAAAAATGCGGCGGCGCCCTGACCGGACGCTTCGCCGCGCTGCGGGTCAATCCCTGACGGCGGCGATGGAGCACACGATCGGGCCGGTCCGGCGCGGCGCCCGGACACCGGGCGGCGCGCACGTCGCGATGATGTTTCTTTGTGCGCTCATAATGTCAAAAATGACATAATGACTTTTCGCGTGGCGCCGGATTGTTCATCGCGCCGCGTCCGGAAGCCCGCGATTCACAAATCGCTATCAGCCTTCAGATCATTGTGGCACATTTGGTGACGCAATGAAGGAGGCCGGCAACAAAAGAGCAATCGCTGTCGTTTCTTTCAGCTTGCTGCCCGTTCGATTGGCGCAATAGTCTTTGGCCCATCCATTGCCGATTTTCTTTCGCAAGGAGTTCAGA
>NZ_JBAVNZ010000513.1:0-2984 GCF_049691595.1 Bradyrhizobium sp. | reverse complement strand
CCGGTGCATCGGCGCGCCGGCCGTGCGGTGCCTCGGCGCGCCAGGGCGGCGCACCGCCACCTCCTCGTCCGGGGACATCGGCGGCGACCGGCGAACGGTATCGACGGTACGCCAGATCGCGCGCCGGCCGTCTCGAATCTGGTATGCGGGCGAACGCCTGCGGCGGCGGCCCAGCCTGAAAATAGCGCTTCCGATCAGGCTCGCCAGCGCGAGCGCGCCGACCAGGACCAGCAGCAGCATCTGCATCGAGCCGGTCTCTTTTTGCGACGGCGAGTTCGCTGCGGCAGGTGCCAACGGCATGATGTTGGCCGGCGGTGCCGCCTCGGTTTCGGTCGGCGCGCTTGCAGGCGGGTCGGCTGCGGCGAGCCTCGGCTCGTTCGACGAATTCACCGCGGCAGGATTGGGCCAGCGCGACATAATGGTTTGCGTGCTGGCATCAGGCGCGATGGCGCGCTGGCCATTGTCGGCGGCCGCGCGGTTGCTGCGCGGCGCAACGCCGACGGTGGCATCCGGCGCGACGCTGGTTTGCGGGCTGGGAAACTCGGCGCGCGCATTCGCGATCGATTTGCGCACGCTGGCGGCTGGCTGCGGTGGAGCCGGATTCGCGACCGCCGCCGCTGCCGGTGACGGCGAGGTCGTCGTTGCGGCCCGCGCCGGCCGGTCTCTCTCATCGCCGATGTACCAGCATTGACGTTTGGTGACGCGATCGATCCGGTAGTACCAATGGCCGCCCTCGGGCACGGCGCCTTTGGGAGCGGCAAGGCAATTGTCGGCTGCCTTGGTGTCATTCTCCGCGACAGCGGTGAAACTGGCTCCCGCCAGAATACTGGCGAAGAGGGCGGACACGAATTTCGCCGAACGGTTCGACATGTACATCCCCGTGCTGCATTGCGACGCGGCCATGTCTCGTCAAAGACTTGGGTGGTAATGAGCCGCAATTCCGGAAGGGATAGGGCTTAATTAGGGCTCGCCTGCCACCTCGATGACGACGGTCGCGGCCTTGATTTCGACGCGTTTTCCTCGCGCGAACCGGTATCCGCCCCGCTATCGGAGTGCGGGGCAGGCTTTCGCTCACGCGATTGGAAAAATGCCGCTTTTTCTGCCGTTTCGATGCGGTCCGGCCTCCGACACATCGGTCTGACGGCTTGACAGTTCGGGAGCCGCCGCGGCCGGGGAGGCGGCCGACGCCATTCACGGTCATGCCATTGGCGCTGTCGGCGGCGCTGGCTGCGCCGCTGACAAGCTGACGGATCATCTTGTGTCAGTTCTTGAGTACGATCCGTCCGACGACTTTTCCGGCCCGCAACGCATCGATCCATTTCTGGACGTCAGCCATCGGCTCTTCCTTCATCGGCGTCGGCCTGATCCTGCCGGCGCGCGCCAGCGCCATCAGTTCCTGTCCCTCGGTCAGCGTCCCCACCATAAAGCCTTCGATAGTCATGCGCTTGTAGATCCACTGCACCATCGGCAGGCCAAAATTGCCGCCCATCAGGCCGGAGACCACGATCTTGCCGCCGCGCGCCACCGCCGAGACCGCGAAGGCCATGGATTTTTCGTTGCCTGCAAAATCCACCACCCCGTCGAAGCCGCCCTCGGTTTCCCTCAACATGCGCTTGACCACATCGGCCTCGGCCGGATCGTAAGCCACCGCGCCGCCGTTGTTGAGCGCGGCCTCGCGCGCGGCCGCGCTCAAATCGGCGACCGAGATTTTCTGCCTGAACAAAGCCTGCGCGAACGAAAGCCCCATCATGCCGACGCCGCCAAGCCCGATCAGCAACAAATTGCGCTGCCGCGGACGGTCGACCAGCCGCTTCAGCGCGCCATAGGCGGTGACGCCGGAGCACATCAGGGTCGCGGCCTGATTGATCGGCAGCGGATCGTAATCCAGCAGGTATCTTGCATCGGGCACCAGCACGTGGCTGGCAAAGCCGCCGTCGATCGCAACGCCGAGGAAGCGCTGCTTGGCGCAGAGGTTCTCATCGCCATTGAGGCAATCGCGGCACTGGCCGCAGCCGATCCAGGGGAAGACCGCTTTCTTGTTCCCGATCAGGTCTTTCGAAACATCCGGGCCGACCTCGTCGACGACGCCGGCGATTTCATGTCCCAGCGTGAACGGCAGCGTCATGCCGCGCGTGGTGTCGAGCTTCCTGCCGCCGCCGAGATCGGCGTAACCGTCCTGGATGTGCAGGTCGGAATGGCAAAGGCCGCAGCGTTCGACGCGAACGAGGACCTCCTTGCCCTGCGGTTTTGGTGTCTCGACGATGGTTTCACACAGCGGCGCATCGAATTTGACCAGCGATTGGCGACGCATCTGCGCCATGGCGTTGTCTCCTCAGCGAACGTTCGATCTTGCGGTTCGTATATCCGTCAATTCACGGGCCATGGCAACAAAGCCGCTGACCGGTATCGTCTCCGCCCGCCGGGTCGCATCGACTTGGGCGGCGGCGGCGAGCCGCGCGGGATCGACGGCAAGCGATTTGAGGCTCTGGCGCAGCATTTTCCGGCGCTGGCCGAACGCAGCCGCCGCGACCTGTTCCAGCGCCCGGCGGTCGCAAGGCTCGGGCGCGTTGCGCGGCAAAAGCCGCACCACCGATGAAGTGACCTTGGGTTGCGGCACGAACGCCGTGGGAGAAATGTCGAACAGGATTCTGGTCTCGGCGCGCCAGTTGGCGAGCACGGCGAGCCGTCCATAGGCCTCGTCGTTCTCATGCGCGACGATCCGCTCGGCGACCTCGCGCTGAAACATCAGCACCATCATGTCGTACCAGGGCGGCCAGGGCTCGATCGACAGCCAGTCGACCAAAAGCGCGGTGGCGATGTTGTAGGGCAGGTTGGCGACGACCCTGGCCGGTTCACCGCCCAGCATGGCGCGGGGATCGAAGTGCTGCGCGTCGGCGTGAACGACCTCCAGCCGGCCGGGATAGCGCTTCGCGATCGCGGCGAGCGCCGGCAGCGCGCGCGCGTCGCGCTCGACTGCGATGACG
>NZ_JBAVNZ010000512.1:0-3645 GCF_049691595.1 Bradyrhizobium sp. | reverse complement strand
ACTGCTGCTGGTGGCGCGCCGCCTTCGGGTCGGTCTTGCCCATCACGATCGCGATCTTGCAGCGGGGATCGCCGACGCCCGACGACCACCATTTGCGGCCGTTGATGACGTAATGATCGCCGTCCTTCTCGATGCGGGTCTCGATATTGGTCGCGTCGGAAGAGGCCACCGCAGGCTCCGTCATCAGGAAGGCGGAGCGGATTTCGCCGTCCATCAGCGGGCGCAGCCATTTCCGCTTGTGCTCCCTGGTGCCGTAACGCATCAGCACTTCCATGTTGCCGGTGTCCGGCGCGGAGCAGTTGAAAACCTCCGAGGCCCAGCTGATGTGCCCCATCTCCTCGGCGAGCGGCGCGTATTCCAGGTTGCTCAATCCGGCGCCACGGAATTCATCGTCCTCGTGCGAGGACGGCGGCATGAACATGTTCCAGAGGCCCTCGGCCTTCGCCTTCTTCTTCAAATCCTCCAGCACCGGAATCACCTTCCAGCGCGCGCCTTCCTCGTCCTGCTTCTTGTAGATCGGCACCGCCGGGCGGACATGATTGTGCATGAACGACTGCACGCGGTTCAGCCATTCCTTCTGGCGGTCTGACATATTGAAGTCCATCGGACGCTCCTCACCTTGGTTTTCGAAGCCTTTGCCGCACTGTCTCCCCGCCGCCTGTCCGCCGCAAGAGCGTATCGCGCGTTGGCGACGAGGTGACGGTGGGTTGGCCGGCCGGAACGGCGGCGCCCAATTGATGCGCATTGACATTTCCGGCCCTTCAAACGATAGTTTCATACAACTGTTTGAAATGCAACTCCCCGACCGGGGGTCAGCCATGCCGAGCGATCAGACCAGAACCGCCATCCTCGCCGCCGCCGAGCGGCTTTATGCCGACCGCGGCTTTGGCGACGTGACGCTGCGCGACATCGTCGCCGCGGCGGGGGTCAATCTCGCGGCGGTGAACTACCATTTCGGCTCCAAGGACGAATTGATCGCGGAGCTGTTCGTCACCCGCAGCCTCGCCACCAACCGCGAGCGGCTCAACGAACTGAAGGCCGCGGAACAAGCCGGCGGCGGCCGCGCCAGCATCGATTCAATCCTGCGCGCGCTGGTCGGCCCGACCTTGCGCGGCTGCCTCGGCCCCGACCGCGAAGGCTCGACCGCGGCGCGCTTCATGATCCGCGCCTCGATCGAATCGGTATCCCCGATCCGCCGCATCAAGAACCGCGAGGTCGATCATTTGCGCAAATTCGCCGCCGCGATGCGCCGCGCCCTGCCGGACCGCGACGAGGCCGAGCTCTATTGGGGCCTGCATTTCGCGCTCGCGATGGCGCACCACACCATCCGCGAAAAGGAACGGCTGACCAAACTGTCGGAAGGAAAATGCGACCTCGACGACGTCCAGGGCATCATCGACCGCGTGGTGGCGGTGGCGGTGATGGCGCTGACGGCAGCCGGCCCGAGCAGCAGGGCCGCAAGTCGCACAGCCGCCGCCTCCATCAAATGATCCCCTGCTCCTTCAGCGCCTCCTGCTTCGCATCCTCATACCCGATCGTCGCCAATACTTCCTTGGTGTCCGCCCCGAGCAGCGGCGGCGCACGATAATCGTTTATCGGCGTACCGGAGAAAGTGAGAGGATTGCGGATCAAGGACAGCGCATGTTCGAAGGGATGATCGACCTTGATCTCCATGCCGCGCGCGCGGACATGCGGATCGGCGAACATTTGTTCGAAATCATTGATCGGCCCGCAGGGCACGCCGGCCTTTTCCAGTTCTTGCAGCCAATAGGAGACCTTGTTTTTCAGGAACAGGCCGGCGAAGATTGCCATGATCTCCTTGCCGTGAACGACGCGATCGTTGTTCCTCGCGAATCTCGGATCGCTCGCGAGCTCCGGCTGCCCCAGCACCGCGCAGGTGCGCGCGAACTGCCCGTCATTGCCGACCACCAGCATCAATTCGCCGTCGGTGCAGCGGAACGCGCCGGCGGGCATGCCGCCATTGCCCCAGGTGCCGCGGCGCGGCGGCGTCTTTCCGTTGACCAGGTAGATCTGCGCATAATGCGACAGCGAGGCGATCACGGTATCGAGCAGGCAGACATCGATATGCTGGCCCTCGCCGCCATTGGCCTTACGGTGATAGAGCGCGGCCAAAATGCCGATCGAGCTGTTCATGCCGGTCATGTAATCGACGATCGAAGGGCCGACCTTCATCGGCCCCGCGCCCGGCTCGCCGTCGATATGGCCAGTGACGCTCATCAGGCCGCCCATCGCCTGGAAGATCGCGTCATAGCCGGCGCGCGGCGCGTAAGGTCCGGTCTGGCCGAAACCCGTCACCGAGCAATAGATGATGCCGGGATTGATCGCCTTGATCGATTCATAGTCGAGCCGGTAGCGCTTGAGGTCGCCGACCTTGTAATTCTCCATCATCACGTCGCAGGACTTTGCGAGTTCGCGGATGATCGCCTGGCCTTCCGGTGTCGCGATATTGATCGTGACCGATTTCTTGTTGCGGTTGGCGCAGAGATAGAACGAATTGTTGTTGTTCGCCTTGCCCTCGGGATCGACCAGATAAGGCGGGCCGAACGCGCGCGCGTCGTCGCCGCCGCCCGGCCGCTCGATCTTGATTACCTCGGCGCCGAGATCGGCCAGCATCTGCGCCGACAGCGGCCCCGCCAGCACGCGCGTCAGGTCGAGAATCTTGATGCCCGAAAGTGGCAGAGCCGACATGAAAGGTTCCTCCGAGATTTTTTGCCCGTGTCGCGCGGGAATGTGGCCCCGGCGCGGAACGAAGGAGAGCGGATACACTATTTTCCGGCGCCGAGCCCTGCACGGGCGGCATGAGCGCCGGCGGCAGTGCCCTGATCAACGATCGGCTTGACATTTGGACCAGTAAATGGTCCGTTTTCTTGAAGAGTTCAAAACGAGCGAAGCCATGCGGATTTCCGTCACGGAAGCCAAGGGACAACTGACCGAACTGGTGCGCCGCGCCGAAGCCGGGGACGAAGTGATCCTGACCCGGCACGGCCACGAGGCGGTGCGGCTGGTTCCGGTGATGGCAGCACCGGATCGCAAGGCGCGGCGAAAATTGCTCGAAGCCGCTCGGGCCAGCGGCGCGGCCAAGGCAACGGCTGGGCCAGATGCTGCAAGGAGCCAGGACTTCCTTTATGGCGACAACGGCTTGCCGGGATGATCGCGGTCGACACGTCGGCGCTGATGGCGATCGTGCTCGGCCAGGCGGAGGCCGACGCCTGCATTGCCGCGCTGGAGGCGGAAGACGAGATTTTGATTTCGGCCGGGACCATCGCGGAAGCCTTGATCGTCGCGAAGCGCCGCCATGTCGGCGAAGAGATGGAAAGCCTGATCGACGGACTCGGCTTCAATGCCGTCGCGGTAACTCCAGCCTCCGCGCGACGGATCGCGCTGGCCTATGCGCGATGGGGAAAAGGCATCGACGCCGCCGGTCTGAATTTTGGCGACTGTTTCGCCTATGAAGTTGCGAAAGAACACGACTGTCCGCTGCTGTATGTCGGCGGTGATTTTGCCAGCACCGGCATCAAGGGCGTTCTGTGAATTCGCTGTAAATATGATCGCCCCGCATGCGAAATTTTGCTCGGTCGACAAGGTCACGCCGCTCACATCGACGTTAGAGGCCATTCTTAAGCC
>NZ_JBAVNZ010000511.1:0-1582 GCF_049691595.1 Bradyrhizobium sp. | reverse complement strand
GCTGTCGGTCGGCCGCGGCGGCCCGCGCGATCTCGCCGGATTGCGCGACGGCATTCTGGCGGCGGATCAAGCGCTGGCGCGGCTCGGCCGGCTCGACGATCCGCCACACGAGATCGCGGCGGTCACGGACGCCTTGCGCCGTCCCTCGCGCGATCTGGCGCGCGAATTCGAGCGTGCATTGGCCGAGCAACTGCCTTTGGTGAAACGCGACGGCGGTTTCGTGCGCGAAGGCTATGAGGCCGCGCTCGACGAGAGCCGCAATCTGCGCGACGCCTCGCGGCAGGTGGTCGCCGCGATGCAGGCGCGCTACGCCGACGCGACCGCCATCAAGGGCTTGAAAATCCGGCACAACAACGTGCTCGGCTATTTCGTCGAGGTCACCGCCCAGCACGGCGAAAAATTGCTGGCGCCGCCGTTGAACGCGACCTTCATCCATCGCCAGACGCTGGCCGGGCAAATCCGCTTCACCACGTCAGAACTCGGCGAGATCGAGGCCAGGATCGCCAATGCCGGCGACCGCGCGCTCGGGCTGGAGCTGGAAATCTTCGAGCGGCTCTGCGCCATGGCGCTCGCCGCCAGCGACGATCTCCGCGCCGCGGCGCATGGCTTTGCGCTGCTCGATGTTGCGACCGCGCTGGCGAAATTAGCCGTCGATGACAATTACGTGCGGCCCGAGGTCGACGGCTCGCTCGGCTTCGCGATCGAGGCCGGCCGCCATCCCGTGGTCGAGCAGGCGCTGAAGCGCGACGGGGCGCCGTTCATCGCCAACGCCTGCGACCTCTCGCCGGTACCCCCACCTTACCCTCCCGCGCAAGCGGGGGAAGGTAGGGTGGGGGCAGGCCAGATCTGGCTGATCACCGGCCCCAACATGGCGGGCAAATCGACCTTTCTGCGCCAGAACGCGCTGATCGCGCTAATGGCGCAGATCGGAAGCTACGTGCCGGCAGCGCGGGCGCGGATCGGGGTCGTCGACCGGCTGTTCTCGCGCGTCGGCGCCGCCGACGATCTGGCGCGCGGCCGCTCCACCTTCATGGTCGAGATGGTGGAAACCGCCGTGATCCTCAACCAGGCCAGCGAGCGCTCACTGGTGATTTTGGACGAGATCGGCCGCGGCACCGCGACCTTCGACGGGTTGTCGATCGCCTGGGCCGCGATCGAGCATCTGCATGAGAGCAACCGCTGCCGCGCGCTGTTCGCCACGCATTACCACGAACTCACCGCGCTCTCCGCCAAACTGCCGCGGATGTTCAATGCCACCGTGCGGGTCAAGGAATGGCAGGGCGACGTCGTGTTCCTGCATGAAGTGCTGCCGGGCTCGGCCGACCGTTCCTACGGCATCCAGGTCGCCAAACTCGCTGGTCTTCCCGCGCCGGTCATCGCGCGCGCCAAGTCGGTGCTGGCGAAACTGGAGGCGCAGGACCGCGGCCAGACCGCCCGCGCCTTGGCCGACGATTTGCCGCTGTTCGCAGTCCCCTCCCGCGCTGCCGCCGAGCCGGCGCCGCCGAGCGAAGCCGAACAATTGCTAGAAGCCGTCAAGGCCCTGCACCCCGACGAGATGTCGCCGCGCGAGGCGCTGGAGGCG
>NZ_JBAVNZ010000510.1:0-5071 GCF_049691595.1 Bradyrhizobium sp. | reverse complement strand
CAGTAGGGTCGATCGAACTGCGGTTAGGCAAATTTGAACTCATAAAAATAGTTCATTACAAAATGGCGAAGCTCAGGCAAGACGGAGAAGATTAAATCGTGTCCCTCCGTTCTCATCGTCAGGTCCCGCTCGTCCTGGTGGAAACCTGACCGATGTCGTCATGCTCGTTCCGGGCGATTTCATCGGAAAGTCGCTTCGACCTCTTCGAGAGAGCCGCTCCACTTCCGCTGGCCCATCGCGACATCGAGCTGCGCGGCAAAAACAGGTCGCGATCGCGGCATAGGGCATGGCCGGACTTGCCGCCGACTCGAGCCCGGCGCGAATGACCCGAGGCGGACGTGTCCACGAATGCGATTATTGTCCCGCTGATGGAGTTCGACTCCCGACTGTTCCCTCCACTGTTATCTACCTCACGGATGGAACCCGATCACCGAACTATACTGGTGAGGCTGGGCGGATCCACCGTCCATTCGACAAATCTAGCTTCACACCTCGTGTGATGCATGGAGGTAGACAGATGTCCAACCAGGATCTCCTTACTCTCGATCAGGCCACGACCATTCGGAAGGATGGCCACTTGGAGTTCGTGACGCATAACGCCTCGATCCAACCCGATCGGCACACCTTCGCCAATTATGACGAGTTCACCCGCTATCTCCGTCAGGCTCTCGGCGGTCGCCCCGAGGGTCGAGGCATTCGCGGGTCCATGTCCCGAAAGGGCATGTACTCACGGCGCGCCGGAAACGGCATCGAGCCGGTTACCTTTGGCGACCCCGTGCTCGACGCCATCTCCTCGGCGACCGGGGTGCTTGTGATCGGAGACCAGACGATCGATCTTCGGGAGGGCCGCGAATTATCAAACGCGCCGACGGGCGCAGGCAGCGGTGTGGTCGTCTATGACGCGCCCTACCTGAAGTTTACCGGCATCGTGAACGGCGCGGAGCGGTGGGCCTCGGACGACGGTGCGATGGTGGAGTACCGCCTGGGCACCGGGCGACTGACCTTTCATGCGTGGAAGAAGCACACCATTTATCAATACTGGTCGATGGGCGGGGAGATCAGTGTGACTAACACCTACGCCAAATTTCAGGCCGCCGACATCACGTCCCATTACTACATGTCGGTCGACGCGCCCTGCCAGGTCGTCAAGATCGACTCCGACTCCGACCGCCACGACACTTACGTCGACGAGTACGAGTGGGGCTGGAACTCGCAGCAGCCGGAACGGGTCGCCTCGCTGTGCCGCGCGGTATGGCATGGCATGCGGTTTGCCGACCTCGTGACCGCGGGCAATGGCTGCGACATCTACAAGAACGACAACTGGCCGGTCGGCTTCCCTGCGGACTGGAACACGATCGGCACCGTGGTGAACCTGAACGGCAACTGGACCGATGGCAGCTCGCGCAGTGCGGTCATCACCGTGGACTTCAAGGCGCTCACGGTCGACATGTCTGCGTTCGGCCGTCCGACCGCCCACGGCACCGTCGTCGACGGTTCATCGATCACCGTGACGTTCCCCGACGACAAGACCTATACGGGTCAGCTCCAGTCGCCGAACAAGATCAGATGGTCCAATGGTTCGGTCTGGACGAAGGTCATCAACACCGTGTTCGATCTGAACGGCAGCTGGACCGATGGCAGCGCCCGGAGTGCGGTGATCTACGAAGGACCCTCATCCATCAAGGTTGATATGTCCGATTATGATCGTCCCGACGCCCACGGCTCCATCGCCAATGCCTCGACGATTTCGATCACCTTCCCGGACGACAAGACGTATACCGGCCAACTTCAGCCGCCGAACAAGATCAGGTGGTCCAACGGTTCGGTCTGGACGAAGAAAGCTTGAGGCGAACTTCGTGCTGGCTCCGCTCTGGCTGTGCTTTAGCACAATGCGCAATCCCGATGTGGCCACAATGGATGGCCACCTCTTCGCTCCTGATAGCGCGCCGATGTTCGCTTTGGGGCATAACGGGGCATGGCCGTACCTGCTGCCGACTCGAGCAGGGCGCGAATGACCCAAACCCCACTTCGACTACCTCCGATATGACACGGTGCGAAGTCGTCGTTAGACCTTTAAGGATGCCTATTTCGCCGATACAATGCCACCTGCTCTTCTGGGGGCAAGCATGAAACGCCGGGAATTTATCGGTCTTGCGACGGGAGCAATGACCTGGGCTCACGGAGCGCGCGGACAGCAGGCCGCAAGCATTCGCCGGATAGGAGTGCTGTCACCTTTCTCTCCCGCCGACACCTTGCTTTGGAACAAGGCGTTGCTGCGGGGGCTTCGTGATGTTGGATGGGTCGATGGCAAGAATCTCACTATCGAGTATCGATATGCCGAGGGCAAGAAAGAACGTCTCCGCGAGCTGGTCACCGATCTTATTCGACAAAAGGTCGACATCATCGTCACAACGGTTACGCTGGATACTCTGACGGCTAAAAACGCGACTGCGGAAATCCCGATCGTCATGGTGGCTGTGGGAGACCCTGTGGCGACCGGGATTGTTAGAAGCTTGGCGCGACCGGGTGGAAACATCACCGGCCTGTCGCAAATGACGCCAGACCTGAGTGGAAAACGCCTGGAGTTGCTTAAGGAGATCGTACCCAAAGTATCCGCTGTTGCCTTGCTTTTTAATCCAGAAGATCAACTCTCGATACTGGACTGGAAGGAAGCCCAGCTTTCAGCGCAAAGCTTGGGTATCGCGGTTCATTCGTTGGAGGTTCGTAGTACCGCCGATCTTGAAAAGGTCTTGCACGAAGCAGCTACATCGCGCGTGGGCGCTCTCGTCATCATGCCCGCTCCGATATTGTTTGACAACCTGAAGTTGATGGCGGACTTTGCGATACAGGCGCGTCTGCCTTCGACATTTCACCTGCGGGAATTTCCGGCCGCTGGCGGCCTCGTCTCATATGGTGTGGATCGTTCAGAATTATTCAGGCGCGCCGCCGCGTACGTCGATAAAATCCTGAAAGGTGCAAGCCCGGCAGCTTTGCCGATCGAGCAGCCAACAAAATTCGAACTTGTGATCAACCTCAGGACAGCCGCGACGCTCGGCCTCACCATTCCCCCAACCTTGCTTGGTATCGCCGATGAGCTGATCGAATAGAGACGTTTTTTGCTGCGGTGCTTACGTCTGTAATGGCACATCGCGACATCGAGCTGCGCAGCAAAAACAGGTCGCGATCCGGGCATGACGGATACGGCCGGACCTGCTGCCGGCTCGACCCGGTCGCTTGGTGCCAACTCGGACGTCGGCCACGCGCAACGGAAATCGGCTTGAAGCACGTTTGAAACTCTCGACAACCGCGGCGCGGGGCTGGCACGAGACGGCGCGCATTCATGGGGGATCTTTTGTCGGGCGCCGAACAAAGAGGCGCCGGCGGGTCACGCCGACGCCTGCTTCGCTGCACCGCGCGTTGGCGGCAACGGGTCAGCCCGGTCCCGCGCCTTGCGTGGCGGTGTACACGGCGTAGAGCGACTGGCTCGCGGCCATGAACAGGCGGTTGCGCTTGGGGCCGCCGAAGCAGATGTTGCCGCACACCTCGGGCAGGCGGATCCGGCCCAGCAGCTTGCCGTCCGGCGTCCATACCGTCACGCCGCTATAGCCGACGTGGCGGCCGGCATTGCTCGAGACCCAGACATTGCCGTTGACATCGCAGCGCACGCCGTCCGGTCCGCATTTCACGCCGTCGATCATGAAATCGCTGAACCGCTTCTGATTGGAGAGCTTGTTGTCGGCGCCGACATCGAACACGGACATGTCGCCCTTGCCGCCCGGACCGGTATCGCCTGGCCCTTTGCCGGTACTGGCGACGTACAGCTTCTTGTAATCGGGCGAGAACGCGAGGCCGTTGGGATCGGGCACCTGGTCCTCGCTGACCACGAGGTCGAGGCGGCCGCTGGGATCGATGCGATAGCAGTTGGTCGGGAGCTCGCGCTTGCCCGGCACGAAGCCCGCCGGCTGACCGATCCGCGGATTGAGCTTGCCGCCCGCATTGCTGGGGCCTCCCGCAACGTCAGGCTCGCCCTCGTAGAGCTGACCGCCATAGGGCGGGTCGGTGAACCAGTAGCTGCCATCGGGGTGGGCGACGACATCGTTGGGCGAGTTGAGCTTCTTGCCGTTGAAGTTGTCGGCGAGCACCGACGCCGTGCCGTCGTGCTCGTAGCGCACGACCCTGCGGGTGAGATGCTCGCAGGAGAGCTGACGGCCCTGGAAGTCGAACGAGTTGCCGTTGGAGTTGTTGGACGGCGCGCGGAACACGGTGACGCGACCATCGTCCTCCGACCATCTCATCTGCCGATTATTGGGGATGTCGCTCCACAAGAGATAGCGGCCCTGCGCGCTCCAGGCCGGGCCTTCGGCCCACAGCAATCCGGTATGGAGACGCTCGATCGCCGTGTTGGGCTGGGCGAGGTTATTGAACGACGGATCGACCGCGATGATGTCGGGGTCCCAGAAATAGGTGGTCGGGGCGCCGCCCGGGCCGAAATCGCGTGGCGGGCTGGTGATCGTCGACGGTGGAGCCGCCTCGCTGGCCTGCTGGGCCAGCGCGCCGCCGGATCCGACCACGGTGGCACCGGCGGCGATCGCCAGGCCGTGGACGAGCGTTCGCCGTGAAATCATTGATTCCGGATCGCGCTGCACTTCGCGTGTCATCACATCCTCCCGATATATGCGCCGGCCGGTTGATCCGGCCAGGCAGCGGCAAGACTAGTCCGGTCCGGGTCCGGTTGCGAGAGCCGCTTTCGATTCAGCGCGCGGCTGAAGCTGCAATGCTGGATGGCACGGTTTCGTCCAACTCACGTCTATCAGGAGGCGTCGTCGTCGCGCCGGCGGGTATGGATTGTCGAAGCCCGGTCGGGCCGACTTAGCCTCCGCCAACTTGACACCAGCAACGGGTGCCAGGACCATACGGTTTTGCCGTACGCAATAGCACTGGTCGTCTGCGCGCCGTCCGATCGCTCACGGGTTCAACCCGCCCTGCGATCATCTCCACGCGCCCGACGCAGCCGCGTCCACCGCATCCCATTCCGCGTCCGTGACGATCGCGAAACGCACCTCTCTCGGGA
>NZ_JBAVNZ010000509.1:0-2251 GCF_049691595.1 Bradyrhizobium sp. | reverse complement strand
GCTCGATTCCGAGCAGGCCATGGTCACTTTCCTCAACCTGGTGGCGGCCGAGCCCGACATCGCGCGCGTGCCGGTGATGGTCGATTCCTCGAAGTTCTCGGTGATCGAGGCCGGGCTCAAATGCGTGCAGGGCAAGGCGGTGGTGAACTCGATCTCGATGAAGGAAGGCGAGGCGAAGTTCATCCACGAGGCGACCATCGCGCGGCGTCATGGCGCTGCCGTGGTGGTGATGGCGTTCGACGAGGCCGGCCAGGCCGACACCTTCGCGCGCACGACCGAGATCTGCCGGCGCGCCTACGACATCCTGGTCCACCGGCTCGGCTTCCCGCCGGAAGACATCATCTTCGACCCGAACATCTTTGCGATCGCGACCGGGCTGGAAGAGCACAACAATTACGGCGTCGATTTCATCGAAGCGGCGCGCTGGATCCGGAACAACCTGCCGGGCGCGCATGTTTCCGGCGGCGTCTCCAATCTGTCGTTCGCGTTCCGCGGCAACGAGCCGGTGCGCGAGGCCATGCATTCCGTGTTCCTCTATCACGCGATTCATGCCGGCATGGACATGGGCATCGTCAATGCCGGCCAGATGATCGTCTATGACGACATCGACCCCGAACTGCGCCAGACCTGCGAGGACGTCATCCTCAACCGCGACACGGGCGCATCCGAACGCCTGCTGGCGCTGGCGGAGAAATTCCGCGGCAAGGAGAAGCAGACAAAAGAGCAGGATCTGGCCTGGCGCGAATGGCCGGTGGAGAAGCGATTGAGCCACGCGCTGGTGCACGGCGTCACCGAATTCATCGAGCAGGACACCGAGGCTGCGCGTAAAACCGTGGAGCGGCCACTCAATGTGATCGAGGGCCCGCTGATGGCCGGCATGAACATCGTCGGCGACCTCTTTGGCGACGGAAAGATGTTTTTGCCACAGGTGGTGAAATCGGCGCGGGTGATGAAGCAGGCGGTGGCCTATCTGATGCCGTTCATGGAAGAGGAAAAGGCGCGCAACCTCGCCAATGGCGTGGCCTCCGACGGCCGCAGCTCCGCCGGCAAGATCGTGCTGGCGACGGTGAAGGGCGACGTCCACGACATCGGCAAGAACATCGTCGGCATCGTCCTGCAATGTAACAATTTCGAGGTGATCGACCTCGGCGTCATGGTGCCGGCGGCCAGGATCATCGAGACCGCGAAAGCCGAAGGCGCCGACATCATCGGCCTGTCCGGCCTGATCACGCCCTCGCTGGATGAAATGAGTTTCCTCGCTGGCGAAATGGAACGGCAGGGCCTGAAGCTGCCGCTCCTGATCGGCGGCGCCACCACCAGCCGGGTCCACACCGCGGTCAAGATCGACCCGAACTATCGCGGCGGACCGGTGGTGCATGTCAATGACGCCAGCCGCGCGGTCGGCGTCGCCTCGTCGCTGCTGTCGCCGGAACGGCGCGAGGCTTACGCGGCCGATGTCCGCGCCGAATACGCCAAGATCTCCGCGGCGCATTTTCGCGCCCAGGCCGACAAGAAGCGGCTGAAGCTCGCGGACGCGCGCGCCAACGCGGTGGCGATCGATTTCGCCAGGACGCCGCCGAAGCGGCCGGCCTTCTTCGGCATCAAGAGCTTCGACGCCTACGATCTCGCCGAGCTCGCCGACTACATCGACTGGACGCCGTTCTTCCAGACCTGGGAACTGACCGGGCGCTTTCCGGCGATCCTGGACGATCCCAAGATCGGCGAGGTCGCGCGTTCGCTGTATGACGACGCCCGCAAGATGCTCGACCGCATCGTCACCGAAAAATGGTTCACCGCGCGCGCCACCATCGGCTTCTGGCCGGCCAACGCGGTTGGTGACGACATCGCGGTTTATGCCGATGACCGCCGCAAGGACCAGATCGCGACCTTCCACACGCTGCGCCAGCAACTGGAAAAACGCGAAGGCCGCTTCAACGCCGCGCTTTCGGATTTCATCGCGCCTCGCTCGTCGGGCGTGCCGGACTATATCGGCGCCTTCGTGGTCACCGCCGGGATCGGCGAGGATGTCATCGCCGACCGTTTCAAGAACGCCAATGACGACTACGCCTCGATCCTGTGCAAGGCCTTGGCCGATCGGCTCGCCGAGGCCTTTGCCGAGCGGATGCACGCGCGGGTGCGGCGCGAGTTCTGGGGCTACGCGCCGGACGAGGCGCTGACGCCGGAGCAGCTCATCCTCGAACAATACCAGGGCATCCGCCCGGCGCCGGGCTATCCCGCGCAGCCCGACCAC
>NZ_JBAVNZ010000508.1:0-4431 GCF_049691595.1 Bradyrhizobium sp. | reverse complement strand
CCATTGCGCAGGGAAGGCCGGAGGCCCCGGCTGATACCTGTATGCTCGTGTGCGCATTCTTATGCACATCCTGCACACGAGACCGCGGGTGCCAGCCAGCACCCGGCCTTCCCTGCGCCCTCTGTTTCAGGAGGGCGGAGATTCCCAGCAAAGCCCGGGCGCACGCGCCGCGGGAATGCGAAGCCGCGTCTCACAGCCACTCAACGCAAGACAGTATCCAAATACGGCCGCTCCATCGGCGGTTATGGCATAAGATGAAGCCGGGATCAGGCGGCGCCAGGCCGCAAAACCTTCGGAGGATATCGTGCCGGTTCGCCACTACGACTGGATCGCCCATTTCGGCCGCCGCACCCCGGACAAGATCGCGGTGGTCGATCTCGCCAGCCAGCGCCGTCTCTCCTATGCGCTATTCGACGCGCGGATTGCGCGCCTCGCCACCCATCTGCGCGACAACCTCAAGATCGCGCGCGGCGACCGGGTCGCGGTGCTGGCGCTGAACACCACGGATACGCTGGAAGTGCAGTTCGCCTGCGGCCGGATCGGGGCGGTGTTCCTGCCGCTGAATACCCGTCTCACCGTCCCCGAACTGCGGTTCATCGTCGGTGACGCCTCGCCCAAGGTGATGATCCACGACACCGACCTGGCCGAGGTCGCGCTGGCGGTCGCAAAACTCTGCGACATCTCTTCCGCGCTGCTGCTCGGGCCCGGCGGCGCCTATGAGGCCGCGATCGCGGCGGCAAGGCCGCTCGAGCGGGCCGAGGACGTCACGCTCGATGACATCTCCACCATCATGTACACCTCGGGCACGACCGGCCAGCCGAAGGGCGCCATCATCACCCACGGCATGACGTTCTGGAATTGCGTCAACCTCGGCGGCCCGGCCTATATCTCGCCGTCCTCGGTGCTGCTCACCGTGCTGCCGCTGTTCCACACCGGCGGACTGAATTGCTACACCAACCCGGTGCTGCATGCCGGCGGCACGGTCTTGATCATGCGCGCGTTCGATCCCGGTTTCGCCCTTCAATTGATCAGCGATCCGTCTCACCGCATCAACGTGTTCTTCGGCGTGCCCTCGATCTATCAGTTCATGGCGCAGCATCCGGCGTTCGCGACCTCCGACTTCAGCCGCCTCGTGATCGGCGGCGTTGGCGGCGCGCCGATGCCGGTGCCGCTCCTGAAAACCTGGGAGGAGCGCGGCGTCGCCCTGCAGCAGGGTTACGGGATGACCGAGACGAGCCCCGCGGTGCTGACGCTGGACCGCGAGGACGCCGTCCGCAAGGCCGGCTCCTCCGGCAAGCCGGTGCTGCATACGGAAGTGCGGATCGTCCGGCCCGACGGGTCGGATGCCGATGTCGGCGAACTCGGCGAACTCTGGGTCAGGGGCCCGAACGTGACGCCCGGCTACTGGAACCGGCCGGATGCGAATAAGTCGTCCTTCACCGACGGCTGGCTGCACACCGGCGATGCCACCCGCGTCGACGCGGAAGGCTTCTACACCATCGTCGACCGCTGGAAGGACATGTACATTTCCGGCGGCGAAAACGTCTATCCGGCCGAGGTCGAGAGCGTGCTGCATCAGCTTGACGCCATCGCCGAAGCCGCGGTGATCGGCATACCCAACGAGCAGTGGGGCGAAGTCGGCATGGCGATCGTGGCGCTGAAGCCCGGTCACTCGCTTAGCCCGGCGGAAATTCATGCGCATTGCGCGGCCAATCTGGCGCGGTTCAAATGCCCGCGCCTGATCGAGTTTGTGGATGCCTTGCCGCGCAACGCCACGGGGAAAATCCACAAGCCGACGCTGCGCAAGAATTTCGGTTCGCCGAAGGCCACCGACCAGGCCATCGCTTCATAATGGAGGTCGGTTCCTGATTTGGCCTCCAATTCTCCGCTTCCCGGGATATCGCGCGCAACCTGACACCTGCAAACTGTCCGACGTGAGTTGCCACCTCCCCCAAGTCTCAATAAAAAGAATAAAAATCATGGTCGGTGGTGATCGTCGTGAGCTACCGCCAAAGCAATCAGACAAGGGCAGGCTCCATGGAAGCGCAGGCAAGAACCGCGTCCCACTCGACGAAAAAATGGACGCCCCCCGCCGACACGAGCGAGATCGTCAAGCGCATTCATGCGATGCTGCATCCGCGCAACATCGTGCTGGTCGGGGCGACCGACAAGCCCGGCAACTATGCCGAGCGCATCTGGAATAACCTGATCAAGTACCAATACGAAGGCGGGCTCTATCCTGTTAACGCCAGGCGCGAAACGATCTGGGGCGTGCCCTGCTACAAGGATTTCGCCAGCCTGCCGGAAAAGCCGGATCACGTGCTGGTGCTGGTGCCGGCGCGTTTCGCGGTGCAGGTGATCCGCGACGCCGCGGCCGCCGGCGCGCGCTCCGCCACCATCGTCACCTCCGGCTTTGGCGAATTGCAGGATGAGGAAAGCCAGCGGCTGGCGGTCGAATTGCAACGGGCGGTGCGCGAGACCGGGCTTGCCGTCACCGGCCCGAACTGCCTCGGCAATTTGAGCGCGGGCGAAAAGCTGTTCACCAATATCGACGACCGCATCGTCACCATGGAAGCCGGACCGGTGGCGATCGCCGGCCAGTCCGGCGCGATCGTGATGGCGATCCGCCAGGCGCTGGAGGATCGCGGCGTCGGCGTCGGCTACATGGTCACGACCGGCAACGAGACCGGGCTCGAGACGCCGGACCTGATGGCGTATTTCGCGGCCGATCCCTCGATCCACGTCATCGTGGTCTATCTCGAGGGCGTGCGGAACACGACAATGTTCCGCCAGGCCTGCAAGGCCGCGCGCGCGGCCGGAAAGCCGGTGATCGCGCTCAAGCTCGGCGCGTCCGAAGGCGGCCGCGCCGCCGCGATGGCGCATACCGGCGCGCTCGCCGGCTCGATCGAAACCTTCGATGCGATCTCCGCCCGCGAAGGCGTGATCCGCGTCCGCGGCCTCGACGAGCTGATCGAAACCACCGAATGCTTCGTCCATGCCGATCCGCCGAAGGGCAACCGCCTTGCCGCGGTCTCGCTGTCCGGCGGCAAGCGCGGCCTGCTGATCGACGCGTTTCATTCGGCCGGGCTGAATTTTGCGCCATTGAGCGACAATGCCACCGGGCAACTGGCAAGAATGCTCGGCCCGGGCAGCATCGTCGGCAATCCGCTCGATGCCGGATTTGCCGCCGTGGTCGATCCCACCGTCTACATGAATTCGATCAAGATCATGATCGACGATCCCGATACCGACATCGTCATCATCGATTCCGAACTGCCGAAGGCGCCGCATGAATTGCGCGAGCGCAATTTGCGCATCGTCAACGAGATGGCCGGCGCCGCCTCAAAGCCCGTGGTCTACATCAGCGCGATGTCGATCGGCTTCACCGAATTCACCAAAACCTTGCGGAAATCGCTCCCGCATATCGCGGTCATGCAGGGCCTCGACCGTGCGGTCGGTGCCATCAAGTCGCTGATCGACTATTCCGGCCTGCGCAAGGAAGTGCCCGACATCGCCTCGAGCTCGACGGCTTCGGCGCGCGCGGCGCTGGAGAAGGCGCTGAAAAGCGCCAATGGCGCTGCCGCGCTCGACGAGGTCGCATCGAAAAAGCTGCTGAAAGCCTATGGCATCCCCGTCTCCAGGGAGGAGATCGCCCAGACCGCCGCGGAAGCGGTCAGGATCGCCAAAAAGATCGGCTTTCCCGTCGTCGCCAAGGTGGTCAGCCCCGATATCCTGCACAAGTCCGACATCGGCGGCGTGGTGCTCAATCTCAACAGCGCGGCCGAGGTGAAGAAGGCGTTCAACGATATCAGCGCGCGGGTGCAGAAGCTCAAGAGCAAGCCGAAACTCGAGGGCATTTTGATCGCGCAGCAGCTCAAGGCCGATCTCGAGCTGGTGGTCGGCGCCTCGCTCGATGCCGAGATGGGACCGGTGGTGCTGTTCGGCACCGGCGGCGTCGATATCGAATTGATGAAGGATGTCGCGCTGGCCGGCGCGCCGCTGGACGCGGACGAGGCGAGGCAGCTGATCCACCGCACCAAGGCCGGCGTGAAGATCAAGGGCTATCGCGGCAGGCCGGCGCTGCATGAGGCTTCGGTGGTGAAGGCGCTGGTCGGCCTGTCCAATTTGATGGCGGACGCGGGCGACCGCATCGCCTCGATCGACGTCAATCCGTTTTTGATCAACCGCAAGCTCGGCGTCGCCGTCGACGGCCTGATCGTGCTCAACAACGAAGCGGCGAACCAGGCGGCGAAGCATTGACTTGGGAATCGTATGGTGGACAGAGCGCTGCATCGCTCGCGTCCCGGACGCGGTGCAGCGTTCTTTACGATGCACCGCAGAGCCGGGACCCATGTCTCCATCAAGATTGGACCCCGGCTCTGCAGCGCATCGCTGCGCGCTGCACTGCGTCCGGGGAACGCAGGCACTCGC
>NZ_JBAVNZ010000507.1:0-10925 GCF_049691595.1 Bradyrhizobium sp. | reverse complement strand
CACGTGGCCCTCCTATTCGCACAAAGCTCGACAGGACAAGAGTTGATTGTGCGACGAGCAACGTCAATGCGAACATCCGAGGGCGCTCGCGTACGACAGCGCACGTCAGCGGCGGTTTGAATATTTCCGGACACCAAGGGCGACGAGAAAATTTTTCGCGAATGCGCCAGCGACAGTGAGGCATCACGCCGAGGCTAGTCTGCTAATGTCGGCAGCAAATTCCCCAAGCGTTCGCCGCTGTTCACCAGCGTCTTATTCAACCATTATTCAACGAACGCGGCTGATGGCTACCTAAGTGCCTGAGTTTGCTGGCGCTCCCTAGGGGAATCGAACCCCTGTTTCAGCCTTGAGAGGGCCGCGTCCTAACCGCTAGACGAAGGGAGCGTGCGGTTCAGGGAATAGCCTTGAAATCGGCTGGCCGCAAGGCAAGTCGGAGCGGCCAGTATCCGTTACCTGAACCCATCGCCCTGCGGCCTCGATCAGGCGGGGGACGCGATTTGTGACGCGACTCACGGTTCGCCCACGAATTTCAGCTTGCCGGCGGGTTTTAGCGTCCGCGCGTCAAAGGTGCGGATTTCGGTCGCCGCGCCAATCGCGAGCGTCACCACCAGCCGGTCGCCGGAGACGCCGGTCGAGATGATGCGGGCCCCCTTCGGCAGCGTCGCCGTGATGTCGGTGGAGGCCGTGGTAGTACTTCCCTCGCCGCGGTAAAGACGGTAGCCGATGGCGATCAACACCACGACCACGGCAAGGGCCGAGGTGAGGCCCGCGATCAGCATCATCCGCCGCACCCGCCCGATCACGGCGGCCTGTGCGGGGGTCGGTTTGGGCGCAACGGTATCGGTCATGCAAGGCTCTTCTTTGGAACAGGATTCTTCGAGCGACGGTCAAAGGCTGGAAATCATCGTCGGCGGCGACGAGGGATCGGCCCGGCTCGACCGCGTGCTCGCGGTGCAGCGCCCGGAGCTGTCGCGATCGCGGCTGAAGGCGCTGATCCTGGCCGGTTCCGTCACGGTCAAGGGCGCCGCCATCCGCGACCCCGCTTATCATGTCGCAGCGGGCGATACGATCACAATCGACGTTCCCGAAGCGGTTCCTGCGGAACCCAAGGGCGAAAATATCGCGCTCGATATCGTCTATGAGGACGACGACATCATCGTCATCAACAAGCGAGCCGGCCTCGTGGTGCATCCCGCCGCCGGCCATGAGACCGGCACGCTGGTGAACGCACTGATCGCCCATTGCGGCACCAGCCTTTCCGGCATCGGCGGCGTCCGCCGCCCGGGCATCGTGCACCGGCTCGACAAGGACACGACCGGGCTGATGGTGATCGCCAAGAACGATCGCGCCCATCAATCGCTGACCGCGCAATTCGCCGACCATGGCCGCACCGGGTCAATGCAGCGCGGCTATCTGGCCTTCATCTGGGGCGTCCCCAACCGCCAGCGCGGCACCATCGACGCGCCGATCGACCGGCATCCGCACGCCCGCGAAAAAATGGCGGTGCGCGAAGGCGGCCGCGACGCGCTGACCCATTGGGAGCTTCGCGAGGCATTTCCTGGGCGCGACGGCAAGCCGGTCGCCTCGCTTTTGGCCTGCCGGCTCGAGACCGGCCGGACCCACCAGATCCGGGTGCATTTGTCCCATGTCGGCCACCCCCTGATGGGGGACACCGTCTACGGCTCGCATTTCCTGACCAAGGCCCGCCATCTCGCGCCAGAGGGCCAGGCCGCCCTGGCGTCGCTCGGACGACAGGCGCTACATGCCTATCTGCTGGCGCTGGAGCACCCCCGAACCGGGGAACTTTTGCGTTGGGTGGCGCCCTTGCCGGAGGATTTGCTGCTTTTGGAACGAACCCTGAACGCGGCGCTATGACGCAGGCTCTCCAGAAAACACTTGTTATGACAACAGGTTATGGCAGCCACACGGGGACGTGAGGTCAGATATCCTTCCAAATGCCCGGTGGTTTGGTGTATGCTGCAACTGCGTTGAATATCCAACGCGAAACATCGCAGCCCGGCCGGCTTTGACAAAGCGGCCGTCTGCCAAGCCCGCCGCTATCGGGGGCTTGAACCACTGGAGGGCGCTCAAATGGCCCGTACAGCTACCTTGCCGATTCTCAACGGAGAATCCGGCCTGTCCCGTTACCTTGCCGAAATTCGCAAGTTTCCGATGCTGGAACCCCAGCAGGAATACATGCTCGCCAAACGCTGGCGCGAGCATGACGATCGCGACGCGGCACATCACCTTGTCACCAGCCATCTCAGGCTCGTGGCCAAGATCGCCATGGGCTATCGCGGCTACGGCTTGCCGATCTCCGAGGTCGTCTCGGAAGGCAATGTCGGCCTGATGCAGGCGGTGAAGCGATTCGAGCCCGACAAGGGCTTTCGGCTCGCCACCTACGCTATGTGGTGGATCAAGGCGTCGATACAAGAGTACATCCTGCGTTCGTGGTCGCTCGTGAAGATGGGCACCACCGCGAACCAGAAGAAACTGTTCTTCAACCTGCGCAAGGCCAAGAGCAAGATCTCGGCGCTGGACGAGGGTGATCTCCACCCCGACCAGGTCAAGCTGATTGCCAAGCGCCTCGGCGTGACCGATCAGGACGTGGTCGACATGAACCGCCGCCTCGGCGGCGACGCCTCGCTCAACGCGCCGATCCGCGACGACGGCGAGGCAGGCGAATGGCAGGACTGGCTGGTCGACACCACGCCGAACCAGGAAGCCATGATGGCCGAACACGAGGAGTTCGATCATCGCCGCCAGGCGCTGAACGGCGCCATCGGCGTGCTCAACCCGCGCGAACGCCGCATCTTCGAAGCAAGGCGTCTGGCCGAAGAGCCGATGACGCTGGAAGACCTCGCCGCCGAGTTCGGCGTGTCGCGCGAACGCGTGCGGCAGATCGAGGTCCGCGCCTTCGAGAAGGTGCAGTCAGCCGTGAAAGGCACGATCGCGCGGCAGGAACAGGAAGCGCTGGAAGCCGCGCTCTGATCGCGCGGCGACGACGAGTAACGACGAAAGCCGGCGGCGACGCCGGCTTTTTTGTTCCGGGCACGCGGCACCAGCAATACCGATGTCGTCCCCGCGTGCCAGGTGCGCGGGAACGACGTGTTGAGGGTCGGTGGCCCTCAAGATCATTCCCCCCACTGCCGCGCCATTGTCGCCAGCGCGCAGCCCTCGCAATAGCGCGCGTCCTTGAAGTCGATCCAGTTGTGCGCGTAGACGCGGCCCGGCGGGATTCCGTAACGTAAGCGCAGCACCTTGACCAGGATTCGCCACGCCACGATCTGCGCGTCGGTTGGGCCGCGCGACACGTCGGGATAATTGCCGGCGAATTCGACGCCGACCGAATTGTCGCCGACCACCTGGTGAAAGGTCTCGCCATTGTCGACGTATTTGTTGTCGTTGCGGTTGCCGCCATCGCCATGGGTCGGCACCAGGTTTTCCGTCACCGCCCAGTACACGGTGCCGTCGGTTTCCACCCACACCATGACGCCGCGCCGGGTCGGGTTCTTGAACTGCGCCTCGGCCCCGCCGCGCGCCGAACCGACCGGCCCCTCGGTCTGATGCACGATGATGTTGCGCCAGGGATGGGCTTTTGACACCTCGCCCCATGGTGCGAGCCAGACCATCTTCAGGCCGGGAATGTCGGGCGTGCCCGACGTCCGCGCGATGATCGCAAGATCAGGCGTCTGCGCCGCGGCCGAAACCGAAAGCGCCATCGCGCACATAGCGGCCGCAAGCAGGTGAAGGTTCATGCAACAACGTCCGGTGAACCTGCTCGATAGCACGCTTTATGCGCGCTGGCGCAGATCCATCTCCGGCCTCGCCGGAATTTCGAGCCCGGCCGCGAGCGGCGGCGCGGGTTCAAAGCAGGCGTAGCCGTTCCTGCCGTTCTTCTTGGCTTCGTAGAGTGCGTGGTCGGCGGCCGCGATCAGCCGGTCGGGGAACGCGCCGATCCCGGGGGTCCATTGCGCGACGCCGATCGAGACCGCGATCGGGATGTCGGTGCCGACGCATTGCTCGGCATCGACACGGCATATTTCGAGCACGCGGCGCGCGATCATGGCGCCCTCGCGCAGCGTGCTGAAGGGCAGCACGATGCAAAACTCGTCGCCACCGGTGCGCGCCAGCAGGTCGCCTGGCCGCAGGCGGGTTTGCGCCATCAAGGTAAAGTGCTGCAGGCAGGCGTCGCCCGCGGCGTGACCATGGGTGTCGTTGATACCCTTGAAGCCGTCGAGATCGATCACCAACAGCGCGAACGGCTCGGCGCTGCGTACGGAGCGCGCGCATTCCTCGGTCAGCCGCCGCAGCAGATGCCGGCGGTTACCGACGCCGGTGAGATCGTCGAGCAGCGCCAGATCGGCGACTTCGTTGCGCAGGCGGTCCATCGCCATCAGCAGAAAGCCGAAATTCAGTGCCATCGACAGGAACACCAGCACCAGCACCAGCGCCGATTGCAACGGGCTGACACCCGCGAATGAGAGTTCGGCGCCGGCCAGGCCCGCGACGAGCCGGACGCCGTAAATCGCGATGATGAGAATAGCGACGATGCCGGCAAGCCGGGCGCCCGGATTGACGCGGCCATCGTGCGGCCGCAGCAACAGTTTGAGGCTGAGCAGCAGCGGCAACGACTGGGCGATGGAATAGATCGAAATCCGCATCGCCATGCTGTCATAGCCGAAGATGAAGAAAG
This sequence comes from Bradyrhizobium sp., assembly GCF_049691595.1. GTDB lineage: Bacteria > Pseudomonadota > Alphaproteobacteria > Rhizobiales > Xanthobacteraceae > Bradyrhizobium. The sequence continues at coordinate 6,229 of NZ_JBAVNZ010000507.1, read as the reverse complement.
CCAGGCCGGCGGAGCTCAGTCCCGTGATCAGCAAGGTCGCCCGCCACGTCACCGGCCGGCCGAAAAAGCGCTCGATGCCCATCGCGGCCAGGCAGGCGGCGAAGATCAGAACGCTGCCGCCGGCGAGCAGCGGCGACAGCGAATCCGTCATCACGACGCGCAGCGTCGCCAGCGCCGCGCCCGCGGCCGCGGCAAAGGTCGAGGCGGCCCAGAACCGGGCGGCATCGAATGACGGATAGCTGCGCACGACATAGGCCCAGATCAGGCCGAGCGCGAGAAAGTTGATGACGAACGCCGTCCAAAGCGTCGGTACGCTCAGCATCGCGACCGCGGGATGCTGCCGCTCCCGCCTCCCCTGTTATCGGACCGCGCGCCCAAGGCGTGGCTCCGCCGGTCCCGGTTGTTCTGCCGACAAGATGCCGCGCGAACGCTTAACGGACTCTGACCGCAACCGGCCAATCCAAGCCGTGGTTTTAAATTGATGAACAGCGCCGCGTTGGGCGCATCGTCAAGCATGACGGCGCGATGCGGGCGCCGGCGCCACCCCTCATCGCCGGACTTCATCCGCCGATCCTTCTCGCTTGCAAAATGATCGATGCCCGGAACGCCCCGCTGGAAAGACGATGCGTCGCGTGTTCGTCCGGGCATCACAGGTGAAAATTTGCAAAAATGGCCTCAAAACGCATAACATCTGTGGATAACGCGGTGACTGCCGCGTGACAGCACGCGGCAGCACGCCGCGAATCTGTTGAGTTTACCATTGAGGATGTTGCGAGGCTGGCCCTCTGCCAAGCATGCCTCGGAGTCGCGTTTCAATCCGTTAAACCCTGAGAGGATACTATGGCTAAGAAAGCGAAGAAGGCGAAAAAGGCGAAGAAGGCCAAGAAGGCGAAAAAGGCCAAGAAGTAACCTTCGAGCCCGGGTGGAGCGCTCCGTTCTGCCCGGGCATCCAAGACGGGGCTTTGTGATTTTCATTGAGACGGCGGGCTGTGGCCCGCCTTTTTTATTTTGAGGGCCGCACGGCGAAGCCCTTCCCCGTCATTGCGAGGAGCGCTTGCGACGAAGCAATCCATTCTTTCTTTACGCGGCGCGATGGATTGCTTCGCGGAGCCTGTCATCGGGCGCGCTTTCGCGCGACCCGGTGGCTCGCAATGACGAGGAGTCTTGCAATGACGGCGGAGCAATGGTCAGAGCGTCTCCTGCTTGTGGCCGCATTGCTTGCAGGCGAACTTGACCCGCGTCGCGCCCTTTTCCGCCTGCAGGCGGTTGGGCGCGCCGCATTTGCCGCAGGTGGTCTCGATGCGGGTATTGCCCTGTTTGACGACGATGGCCTTCTTTTCCATGGTCTCGCGGATCAGGCGCTCGGCCTCCTCGCGCATCGACTGCTTCGACATCCGCCCGCACCTGTCATGGAAAAATCAACGATGTATTGTAGCATTCGCGTCGCCGTTTTGGGGATCGGGCGCCAAAAAAGTTGCTGGCAAACCACGGACGTCGTTTTGGAGGTGCGCAAGCCCTGCCACCTGCGTCGGGTGCCTAGACCGTCAGCACCGTCGATCCCGTGGTCTTGCGCGCGGCGAGATCGGCATGCGCCTTGGCCGCGTCCTTGAGCGGATAGGTCTGGTGCACCTCGATCTTCACCGCGCCGGATTTCACGACGTCGAACAGTTCGTTCGACATCGCGACCAGGCTCTCGCGCTTGGCGGCGTAGGTGTTGAGGGTCGGACGGGTGACGAACAGCGATCCCTTCTGCGCGAGCAGGCCGAGATTGAGCGGATCGACGCTGCCGGAGGATTGCCCGAACAAGGCCGCGACGCCGAGCGGCGCCAGGCAGTCGAGCGATTTCAGGAAGGTGTCCTTGCCGACGGAATCGTAGACCACAGGCACTTTCTTGCCGCCGGTGATCTCGTCAACGCGCTTCACAAAATCCTCGCTTGTGTAGACGATGGTGTGGGCGCAGCCATGGGCCCTGGCGAGTTTCGCCTTGTCGTCGCTGCCGACGGTGCCGATCACGGTGGCGCCGAGATGCTTCGCCCATTGGCTGAGGATCAGGCCGACGCCGCCGGCCGCGGCATGCAGCAAAATGGTGTCGCCGGATTTGACGCGATAGGTCTGGCGGATCAGATATTGCACCGTGAGCCCCTTCAGCATCATGGCGGCCGCGGTCCGGTCGTCGATGCCGTCGGGCAATTTCAGCAGCCGATCGGCCGGGATCAGCCGCGCCTCGGCATAGGCGCCGAGCGGCGCGCTGCCATAGGCGACGCGGTCGCCGGGTTTCAGCTCGGTGACGCCGGCGCCTATTTCCTCGACCACGCCGGCCGCCTCGCTGCCAAGCCCGCTCGGCAGTTGCACCGGATAAAGTCCGGAGCGGTTGTAGATATCGACGAAGTTCAGTCCGACCGCCGTGTGGCGGATGCGCGCCTCGCCGGGACCGGGCTTGCCGAGTTGGACTTCCTCCCAGACCAGAACCTCGGGGCCGCCGGTCTTGTGAAAGCGGATGGCGTGGGTCATGGCATTACTCCTCGGCTGTGATGTTGAAGGACAGAAAGTTCGCGGCGGAGACCACGGCAGCGGCTAGCGGCGCCCTGACCACGACCGATGATGGCAGAAGGCTGCCGCGCCGACCGGACGACTGTGCGGTTTAGACCTCGACGATGACATAACTATCCTCGACATGCACCGGAAAGGTCTCGGCCACATACGGCCCCTTCTCGAGTTCCCTGGCCAGTTCCTCGCCGCGCTCGACCGCGACCGGATAGGAGCGGACCTTGACGCGCTGCGGATCGAACCAGGATTGGCCGGTGCGCATGTCGAATTCCCAACCGTGCCAGGGACAGCGCAGCATCTCGCCGACGCGCGAGCGCTGGTAGATTCCGGGCTCCGGCGAGGTCAGCCGCGCCACGCAGGCGGCCTTGTCCAGCGGCGCGCCTTCGTGCGGGCAGCGATTGAGCAGCGCGAAAAACTCGCCGTTGACGTGGAAGACGACGATGTCGCGTCCTTCCACGCCGACCACCTTGTTGCCGCCGGGCGGGATATCATTGGTGCGGGCGACGATGTGACGGGCCATATGCTTGAACTTGCGATTACAGTTTGTAGACCGCGCGGGCGTTGGCGTTGAAGATTTTCCGGCGCTCGGTCTCCGTCAGCGGCGTCTTGAACGCAAAGCGCGGATCGTCGAAATCCCAGTGCGGGTAATCCGACGAGAACAGCAGCCGATCGACGCCAACCCACTCGATCAGCGAACGCAGGTGTCTGGCCTCGTCGGGCTCGTCGATCGGCTGGGTGGTGAACCAGAAATGCTCCTTCACGTATTCCGAGGGACGCCGCTTGAGATGCGGCACCTCGCTGCGAAAGCGCGCAAAATGCTGGTCCATCCGCCAGGTCGCCGACGGAATCCAGCCAAAGCCGCCCTCGATGAACACGATCTTCAGCTTCGGGAAGCGCTCGGGGATGCCTTCGAGCACGAGGCTCGTGAGCTGGGCTGCCATGGTATGCGCGTTGGTCTGGTGCTCCTCGACATAATAAGACGGCCAGCCGCCGCCGGCCGGCGCATGCCCGCCATAGCCGCCGACATGGATGCCGAGCGGCAGGTCGAGCGCCTGGGCGCGTTCGTAGATCGGCCAGTAGCGGCGGCGGCCGAGCGGCTCATTGGCGCGCGGCGACACGTTGATCTGGACGTATTCCCCCGTTTTGGCGCAGCGCTCGATCTCGGCCAGCGCCAGCTGAGTGTCGTCCTGACCGACGAGGATCGATGCCTTCAGCCGCGGGTCGCGATGGGTCCAGAACGCCAGCTGCCACTCGTTGATGGCGCGCTGGATCGCCGCGCCGAACTCGAGATTCTGCTGCGAGAAGATGAAGAGGTCGAGCACCTGCAGAATGCCGAACTCGATATCGAGCGGATCGAGATGCTGCCTGCGCATAAAATCGAGATCGGAGCCGGGCGGCCCGCCGGTCGGCGGCCACGCATCGCGCCGCGCGATCAGGGGCGAGGACCGCGGATAGGGCGTGGTGCCGATATAGGGCGTGCGCAGATGGCTGCCGTAGGTCTTCAAATGTTCCTGCCAGCGTTTGGGCAGGAACGGATTGAGGTCGCTGTGGGCATGAAGGCTCGGATGCACGTCGCAATCGATGATGCGCAGCCGGGTTTTGGCGCTCGCTTCCTGCGCGAGGATGGGACGGTCGATGACGTCGCTCATGCGATCCTCCATGTTTGTTTGAGCATGATCTTCTCGGAAAACCGGTGTCCACTTTTCCGGATCATGCTCTGTTCTAGGCGGCGAGCTTCAGCCGCGGAAAGGTTTCGAGCGGGTTGTCGGCGCACATGCGCGACACGATACTGGCGGGCAGATGCGGCGGCATCGGGTCGTCGCCGTCGAACTGCCAGTGCGGGTAGTCCGAAGCAAAAAGGAACATCCTGTCGGAACCGATCTGGTCGATGATGTCGGCGACGCCAGCGGCATCCGGCGGGCCGTCGAACGGCTGCATGGTGAGGCGGATGTGGTCGCGCATGATCGAGGCCGGCTCGCGCTCGACCCAGGGCACCTCGACGCGGACGCCGCGCCAGGTCTTGTTGGCGCGCCACATGAAGGCCGGCAGCCAGCTTACGCCGGACTCCATCAGCACCACCTTCAGCCCGGGGAATTTGCCGAACACGCCCTCATAGATCAGGCTCAGCACCTGGGACTGAAACGCCTGCGCTTCCGCCAGATAATATTCGTAGCGATAGGACGCCCAGCCGGTCGAGCTCGGCGCGAACCGGTACTGGCTGCCGGCATGGATTGCGATCGGCAGTTTGTGTTTCTCGGCCGCCTGCCAGACCGGCCAGTAATGCCGCCGTCCGAGCAGGCTTTCGCCTTGCGCCAGCACCAGCACGGAAACGAACCGGTCGTCGCCGGCGCGGCGCTCGATCTCCTCGACCGCGAGATCCGGCGCCTGCAAGGGCACCACGATCGAGGCGCGCAACCGCGAATCCTTCGAAAGCCATTCGGCCGCGATCCAGTCATTGATGGCCTTGCAGAAGCCGGCCGCCATATAGGGGTCGAACACCGCCTGCGCGCCATAGAGCACGTTGCAGATGGCGTGGCTGGCGCCGAGCTGGTCGAACGCGCCGCGCTGCACCATGGCGAGGTCCGAGCCCGGCTTGCCGTCGGCCGGGCGCCAGTCGGGCCGGCCGGAAAGCGGCATGGTGGGCGGGTAGGAGTTGAGATCGAGGCCATCGATCGCCCGGCTCACCACCTGCTCTTTCCAGTGATCGTCGAGATAGGGCAACAGTGTGGTGCGCGTGCCCCCCACCGCTGGATGGATATCGCAATCGATCCGCGTGGCCGCCATGGACGTTCCTCGGGCCTTCATTTTTGGCGACAAGCCTGCCGCGGGCGCAAATGTGCCGCCGATGTCACCCCGGCGCAAGGGTTTAACTGCGGAGCCGGTCTGCCCCGAAAGCACATCTGCCTTTCCGTGTTCTCGCTGTTGCGACCGAAATGGATCACCGAGGCAGTCGAGCTGCAAGGCCCGAGCATCCCACGGCGAGGGATAGGCTGCCCGAGTTAACGCCTGCGATGGCCTGCGGCCGCTGCTGATGCCCGGCGTCATCAATCACAGGCTGAGAGCCCATTGTCACGCATCGACCGCTGAACCGACGGGCTTCGAGCGAATCCGGCCGCCGAATTCGTCCTGCATCACCATAACGCCAGAATCCCACCGCATGATTTCAACGTCGGCTTGCTTGCGGTTCGGGGGAGACGCGTCGTCGTGCCTTGCGAGCGCGGGTCCGGCAGGCTTCCAACCGCGATCCGTCAGGCTTCCGTGAAACTTCGTGCAGAGATTTTCTCCTACTGGACATTCGACGCCGATCTCGCAAAGGCGATGGGGGGATGGCAGGAGTTTGTGTCTGGGTCCGGATACTCGGTCGATCTTCGGGCCGCTGGCACCGGCGAGGCTGTGGCAGTTCGGCTGGTCGAGGAGGATGGGGATCGTTGGCTTGCCATTTCCTCCACATCGACCGGGGAGCTTTTGGAGCGGGCGTTAGGCCGGGTCGCATTGGAAATGGCAAAGAACAGCGAGATACACATCCATGCAGTTGACAAGGACGCCTGAGCGATCGGTGCGTCCACGAAATGGGTGAGCCACGGCGTCGTTGCGCCGAAGCAGCTTGTGAATGTAGGGGTGTTGCTCCCATGCGCGCGATCCTGATTGGTGGGATTCACGGTGTATTCGCGGCCTTTCTATT
>NZ_JBAVNZ010000506.1:0-15894 GCF_049691595.1 Bradyrhizobium sp. | reverse complement strand
CTCCAGATTCCGGGTTCGCGGCTTCGACGCGCCCCGGAATGACGAAGCCAAAAAGAAAAAAGGGCCGCTTGAATGAACAAGCGGCCCAAGTCTAGGGAGGAAACGCCCAAGGAGGGCAGCGATAACGCAAAGCGCTACCGCACCGCAACAATATGCGACCGCGCTGCACAAAATGCAAGAGCCCTGGCGTTATTTTCGGTGCATTACTCGCGAGGCTTGCACAAAAGCAACACAATCCTAACATTTCGTTTTTCTTGTTTTATTTCAATATATTACTTGTATGGTAGATCATTGTAACCACACTTTGGCCTGCTTTAAGCCATCAACCTCTCGATTTTGTGATCGGTGCTGTCAGCAGAAAATACACCAATGCGCCGGGCTGATTCGGCATTCAAAATAGCCGCGGCAAGCCCCGGGATACCGGTGCGCGCCTCGCCGGATTGAGCTAGGCAAGAGCCGGAATGCTACAGCCCGCTTCGCCCTTTTGGGGAAATGCCGTGACGGTCATCGATTTCACAGCCTTCATCGGCCGCCTTGCGACCTCCTCGGGCGAAACCATCCTGCCGTTCTTTCGGACCTCGCTTTCCATCGACAACAAGAGCGCCAGCGATTTCGACCCCGTCACCGAGGCCGACCGCGCCGCCGAAGCGGTGATGCGCCGGCTGATCAAGGCCAACTTTCCCCAGCACGGCATTGTCGGCGAGGAGTTCGGCAGCGAGCGCGAAGACGCCGAATATGTCTGGGTGCTCGATCCGATCGACGGCACCAAATCCTTCATCGCCGGCTTTCCGATCTGGGGCACGCTGATCGCGCTGTTGCACCGGGGCACGCCGGTGTTCGGGATGATGCACCAGCCCTATATCGGCGAGCGTTTTTCCGGCGACAACGGCTCGGCGAATTATCAGGGTCCGTCCGGCGAGCGGAGACTGACGGTGCGGCGCTGCCCGTCGCTGAAAGAGGCGACCTCCTACACGACAAGTCCGCTATTGATGAACGCCGCCGACCGCGCAGCCTTCGGCCGGGTCGAGAATGCGGTGCGGCTGACACGCTACGGCGGCGATTGCTATTCCTACTGCATGCTCGCCGCCGGCCATCTTGATCTCGTGGTCGAAACCGAACTGAAGCCCTACGATATCGCCGGCCTGATCCCGATCATCACCGGCGCCGGCGGCATCGTCACCACCTGGGACGGCAAGCCCGCGCAAGGCGGCGGCCGCATCATCGCCGCCGGCGACCCGCGCGTGCACGAAGCGGCGATGAAGCTGCTGAACGGTTAGAGGCGACAATGGACGCCATGCTTATCGTTGATATGCAGGTCGGGCTTCTGAACGGAGAGCCCAAACACGACTTGCACGGCATCATAGAGCGCATCAACCGGCTCTCCACCAAGGTTCGTGCTCAATCCGGCAGAGTGATCTTCATCCAGCACTGCGGCCGAAAGGGCGACGATTTTGAACCGCAAACGCCCGGCTGGGCGTTTCTCCCGGAACTGTTTCGAGATCCCGCCGATATTATCATTCGAAAAAACCTGAACGATCCATTTGCTGGCACCCCCTTGCAGGCGCGCCTGCAGGAGATCGTGCCAGATCGACTCTTGATCACCGGATGGGCAACTGATTTTTGCGTCGATGCGACCGTCCGGTCAGCGGTCTCAAATCATCACAACGTCGTGGTGGTCGCGGACGGCCATACGCTGAGCGATCGCCCTCATTTGGACGCAGCCGGCGTCATTCGTCACCACAATTGGGTTTGGAGCAATCTTATCACTCAACGGTCCATTAAGCTCGCCAGCACAAGCGAATTGCTGCCTGGATGAGGTCTGCATGAGAATTTGGGGTAGGCTGCTGACGGGATTTTTGCTGCTGCTGTCGCCGGCAGCCGCCGCCGCGCAGGATTTTCCGAACAAGCCGATCCGGCTGATCGTGCCGTTCCCACCCGGCGGTCCCAACGACATCATCGCCCGCCTGGTCGGACAGCGGATGTCGGAGCTGACCAGGCAGCCGGTCGTGATCGACAACCGCGGCGGACAGGCGGGGGTACTCGGCACCGATGCGATCGCGAAAGCAAGTCCCGACGGCTACACGATCGGGATCGTAAGCGCGAGCGCGCTTGTCATCAGCCCCTCGATGGAAAAAGTCGCCTACGACGCGCAGAAGGACCTTGCACCGATCACGCTGGTCGTGACGGTACCGGAAATGCTGGTCGTTGCGAGCAATGTTCCCGCAACAAACATGGCCGAACTCGTCGCACTCGCCAGGGCGCAACCCGGCAAACTCAATTTTGCCTCCGCCGGCGTTGGCGGCCTGCCGCATCTTGCCGGTGAATTGTTCAAATTGACCGCGGGCATCGACATCGTGCATGTGCCCTATCGCGGCGCCGCGCCTGCCATCAACGATCTGCTCGGCCAGCAGGTGCAGATGACGTTCCTCGATCTGCCGGTGATTTTGCCGCACATCAGGGCCGGCACCCTGCGCCCGATCGCCCTCGGTGCGCGGGAGCGCGCGCCGACCGCGCCGGATGTGCCGACCACGGCGGAAGTCGGCATGCCCGATCTCCTGATCGAGAACTGGTATGGCATGATCGCGCCGGCGGGAACGCCCCAGAAGATCGTCGCCGCCCTGAACCGCATCACCAACGAGGCAATGGTCGACGCCAGCGTGAAGGCAAAGCTCGCCGATCAAGGCCTCACCGTTGCCGGCGACACGCCGGAGCATTTCCGCGGATTTATCGACGCCGAAATCAGGAAATGGGCCGATGTCATCAGGGATGCCGGCCTCGCGACGACGAAGTGATTTCTGCGCGACACGGCTTCGGCCAATCCAAGGGCTAACCGTCATCTCCAGATTGTCCCGGTGTCGTCGATCGGTCAATCTGCTCAAATGTTCGATTCCCTGTTGCTGTTCATCGCCGCCGCCTTCCTGCTCGCCGGCTTCGTCAAGGGCGTGATCGGGCTTGGCCTGCCGACGGTGTCGATGGGACTGCTGGCGGTGACGATGCCGCCGGCGCAGGCGCTGGCGATCGTGATCGTGCCGGCCATCGTCACCAATATCTGGCAGACCTTTGTCGGCCCCTATCTGCGCGACATCGTCCGGCGGCTGTGGCCGCTGATGCTCGGCACCGTGGTCGGCATCTGGCTGAATTCGGGCATGCTGACCGGGCCCTATGCGCGCTACGGCACCGTCATTCTCGGCCTGCTGCTCGTGATCTATGCGGTCGTGAGCCTCGGCCAATTCAGCTTCAAGGTCGCGCGAGCGGACGAGAAATGGATCGGGGGCATCGTCGGCCTGATCACCGGGGTGATTTCGGCGGCGACCGGGGTGCAGGTGATCCCGTCGATGCCGTTCATGCAGGCGATCGGCATGGAGAAGGACGAGCTGGTGCAGGCGCTCGGCGTGTTCTTCACGGTGGCGACGCTCGCGCTCGCCTTCAATCTCACGGCCGCCGGACTATTGACCGCGGCCACCGCGCTGCCGGGTGCGGTCGCGATGGCCGCATCCTTCACCGGCATGTTCATCGGCCAGGCGGTGCGCTCGCGGATGCAGCCGGACGTGTTCCGCCGCTGGTTCCTGATCACGATGATCTTTCTCGGGCTCTATCTCGCCGGCAGCGCGCTGCATCATGGCCATTGATATCGATCGGCGCTAGGCTCCGAGCGCGTCCAGCACGTGCCTGGCAACATCGGCGTCGTCGAGATAGCCGACGATGCCATGGCGATTGTCGGTGGCGTTGTTGACGCCGCCAAAGTTCTGAACCGCGGGGTTGACCGGGAAATTCGCAGCGTCGAGCGGGTAAAGCGCAACCACGTCTTTCGGATCGAACGCGTTGTACCAGCTCCTGGCGGCAACAGGGAATCCGATCGGCCGAAACCGGTCGCGCACGGCGCGTATCGCCAGCGGCGAGCCGACCGTGATGTAGGCGGCCACCTTGAGCGCGCGGCGATCGTTGCGCAAGACGTTGTAGGCCACCACCGATCCGAGCGAGTGGCCGATCACGACACATGGCGATTCGTTGATGGCGCCGCCCACGATGCGGTCGATGGCGTCCCGCACCCCGGCGCGCGTGGTGTAGAGATAGACATCGCGCATGAATGTCTCTATCGCGGACTGGCTGATGCCGCCGGCATTCCTGTCGATGGCGCGAATGATGGCCTGCACCCAGGCCCAGTTTTGCGGGCCCTTTTCCGTCGTGTTGGTCCCGAACTCCTCCTGCACCTGCGCATCGCTGATGCCGGCGCCGCGGCGCATGTCTTCGGCGACCTCGGCCTGGAAGTTGAGGAAGTCGGCGTTCACGGCGCTGCCCTTGGCCTGAATGTCGGTGGTCAGCGGCAGTTCGAACCGCCGGGCAAACTCGTCAAGCGTATCGCCATAATAGGGGAACGCCACCTCGAGCCGCTCCGGAAGCGAGCGATTGATCTTGGCCGCGCCGCGCCGCAGGGTTTCGAGCCAGGTCGACTGCAGATCGACCGGGTTCAGGCCCTGCTGCGAGCGGCCATGCACGAGTACCAGCCGCACCGGATGGGGATCGGCGGCGCGCGCCGGCGACATCGATGCGGCCACACCGGCGCCGGCGAGTGTGAGGAGTTCACGACGGTTCATCGCGCTTCCTTTCGCAGCTTTGCGTCATTCGCGGGCCGCCGGCACGGGCTGCCGTCATCCGGCGTTCCTGTTTCGCGCAGCCTGAATGGCGCTGAAAATCGAATCCATGCCGCGCGGGCCGAAGGTGGTCCACAGCGCCTGCCGCATGTCGTTGCGCGCCCGCTCCACCTGCTCCGACAGCGAAACTTCCTTGACCCGAAGCAGTTGCCAGCCCTGCGTCAGCATCGGGCAAAACGGCACGACATCGCCCGGGCCTTCGATCCGCTTGCCCGACAGGGCGTCCGCCACTAGCGCGATGTCGAACAGATCGATGCCGAGGTCGCCACGCATGAATGCGTACACCGAACGCACCTGCTCGGTCAGATTGGCGTCGGCATAGGCGTAGGCCGCGTAGATACCAAGCGTCGGATCGATCCCCTTGAGCACCCGGATCTGGTCGGCCAGCCGGCGCGCCGCATCGACCTTGTCGTCTTTCGCTCCCTCGATCCGGAACACGCCAAACTTGGCGGCGGTGGCGACCAGCGCGCGTAGTTCGTCGAGACGCTTGCGTTCGCTCGCATATTCGTCCCAGCGGTTGCTGTTGCGTGATGGCAGATAGGTAACGCTCGTGACCCGCCCGCCCTCGACCGTCAGCGTGCCGACGAATCCCGGCAGGGCGGCGACGACCGTGCCCGAACCGTCCTCGAACATCAGGCCGACGCTGACCGGACGATCGCGGGGCTGCGCAATTCTCACCAATGCGGGTTCGCCCGCCCCGCCGCCGGCGGTGACGATCTCCGCATTGCTGTCCGCGGCTGCGAGGGCAAAGCGCACGCGCGCGCCGCTGATGGCAAAGCCGGTCCTGGCGTCGAATGAGTCCGGGCGACTGGCCTCGAGAATGGACTTCTGCCCCGCCTTAAACCCGGAGTCCGACGCGGCCTGCGCGATGATCTGGGGGCTGAATCGTCGAAACGAATTGGGCGCGCGGACGCCGGCGGCATCGAGCTGGTGATTGGCGATATCCAGCGTCGTTACCTTTTTCGGCACGTCGGGCGCGAGCGCGGCGATGGCGGGGCCGAGCGCGCGGCCGATATAGTTCTGGTCGCGCGATTCGATCCGCGAATCCGGGTATTGGGTGTGTTGCAGGTCGACATTGCCGAGCCGCAGCGGCACCTCCCTTGACAGAAATTCCTGCAGCATGATGTTCGGGATCACGCTTTTTCCCTCGATGGTCCGCACCATGTCCGGCTGGGGATGCATGAACGCGTCCAGGAACGTCGATGTATAGATGCCGGTATATCTGCTGGCGGCAAGCGCGACTTCGAACGACGGCGCGCCCGGTTCTGTCGCCAGAAAGCGGTCGACTTCGGAGCGTCGCGAGCCGGCCAACAGCGGCCTGTTGGGAAAGATCAGCGTTCCACGGACCAGGCTGGCGTTGTAGTCGGGAATCGACCGGCACGCATCCGATATGAAGATGACGTTCGGAATGCCGCTCTTGTGCGCGAGCTCCCAGCACTCCATCACGCTGACCGCTTCGTTGGGGTCGTCGGGCGCGCCCGTCAGCAGCCAGTATTCGTTATAGCCGAAGCTCATGCCGTGGCCGGAGAAATAGACCACGAGCTGGGTGAGCGTGCCCTTGTTGACCAACCCGGTGACCGCCTGCTTGATCGCGGCCGCGGTGACCGGCTGCGCGTCGTCGACAATCGAGGTAACGTCGAAGTCTTCTCCGGCCAGCCACTGGGCGACGGATTTGGCGCCAGCCGCCGCCGCCTGCAAAATCGGCAGGTTGCCGGTCCTGTTGACCCCGATCACGACCGCGGCCCGGGTCGAGGGACCCTGCGCCCGCGCGCGCCGCGACGCGAGCAACTGCGCCCACGCCAAGCCGCCGATCAGCACATCGCGCCGCCGCATCGCCGTCGCAACCTCCGTGGCCAAGCCGGGCTCGCGTATCCTTATAGTGGCGATGTCAGACATTTGCCAACCGGTTTCACCGGGCGGCGCGCGCGCGGATGGATTTTGTTTGGCTGATCGCGGTGATCGGTCTCGGGCTAGCTCGCTGGCAGCGCGCCGGTGAAACTTTCACGGCTGAATTCGGCGCACCTCGAGCATTCCGACACGGACGCCGAGCCCAGCGAGCGGTTGATCCAGGCGATCACGCCCTCGGACTGCCGGACGCGGCCGGTGGCTTTCGCATCGAACGCCGCGGAGAATTTCACAAAAATGCGGCCTTGCCATCCTAGCGACACAACAATCCTGCGGTTACCTGTTCCATGACCGTCAGTCCGACCACGCACCAGTCCCGGGCGGATTGCCTTAGGCGTCCAGGTCGGGTCTCCATCATGGGCCATGTGTTTAATTCATTGGATTCGGCCGGCCGACCACGTATGGGATGATCCGCCAGTTCCGGAGCACGGGAGACATGGAGAGACGCCTAGCCGCCATCGTCTGCGCCGACGTCGCCGGCTACGCCCGCATGATGGGCGCCGACGAAGCGGGGACGCACGCCGCCTTCAAGGCCCATCGAACCGCGATCTACCCGATCATCCTCAACCATGGCGGCCGGCTGGTCAAAAACACCGGCGACGGCTTCCTGCTGGAGTTTGCGAGCATCGTCGGCGCGATCGAGGCCGCGATCGAGATGCAGTCGCTGATGGTGGAGCGGAACAACCATATCCCCGCCGACCGGGTGATGCAGTTCCGTTTCGGCATCCACATGGGCGATGTGATGGCCGACGAGGACGAAGTGTTCGGGGACGACGTCAACATCGCCGTCCGCCTTGAATCGGTCGCAGCTCCCGGCGGACTGGCGGTTTCCGCCAAGGCCTATGGCGAGGCCGGCAAGCATCTCAACGTCAGCTTTGTCGACGCCGGCAGCCACCGCTTCAAGAACATCGACCAGCCGGTCCAGGTCTGGACCTGGGAGCCGGGCGGATCCGACAGCCGCGGCCGTGAGCCCGCATCGAAGGACACATCGAACCTGGCGGCGCAATACCGGACTGCGATCGTAGGCGTGCTCCCCTTCGCCAATCTCAGCGACAACACCGACGAATATTTTTCCGACGGGCTGACCGAGGATCTGATCCACGCGCTCTCGCTGCAATCGTTCTACCGGGTGCTGAGCCGGAATGCGACCTTCTCGTTCAAGAGCAAGAATGTCAGCACGCGCCTGATCGCGCGCGAGATCGACGCGACCTACCTGATCCAGGGCTCGGTGCGGCGCGCTGGAACCAAAATTCGCGTCACCGCCGAGCTGATCGCGCCGGAGAGCGGCGAGCAATTGTGGAACGGTCGATATGACCGGGATATCGGCGATCTGTTCGCGATGCAGGACGAGATCACCACGAGCCTTTCAGCGGCGATCGCAGCGGAGATTTATCGGGCGGAAGCCGCCGCCCCGCCGCGGGCGACGTCGAACGATCTGACGGCCTGGGATCGGTTCCTGAAAGGGCTTTCCCACTATTACCACCAGACCAAGGCGGATTACGAAACCTCGATCGCCCTGTTCAAGGAAGCCATCGCGCTCGATCCGACGCTGTCGATCGCCCGCGCCTATCTCGCCACGATCATGGTGCAGGGCATCCAGTTCGGGTGGATCAAGAGCACGCGCGAACTGTGGACCACGGCGATGAGCCTGGCCGAAAGCAGCGTCCGGCTCGACCCGCGCTCGTCCTTCGCATTTCAGATTCTCGCCTATTTGCACGCGATGGAAGGCCATTTCGAGGCGGCCATGGACGCCGCGAAGCGGGCGGTCGAGCTGAACCCGTACGATATGGGCGCGCGCGGCGTTCAGGGCATGTGTCACTTCGTGACCGGCGAGCATCGGCAGGCGATCGACCTGTTTTCGATGGCGGCGCAGCGCGGCAACTCCGATCCAAGGTATCAATTCGCAGCCACCAATGCGTTCAGCCATTACCTGCTGCGGCAGTACGATGCTTCGCTGTCCTGGGCGCGCGAGGCGCTCTATTCGAACCCCTATCATCTTCAGGTGCTTGCGGTCCGTGCAGCAGCGCTCGCGCAATCCGGACGGAGCGAGGAAGCGGCGGAGGCGACGGAGATCCTGCTGGCCAACTACCCGGGCCTGACCGTCGAGCGGCACTTGAGGAACTTCCACTGGAAATCCGAGGCCGATATCGCCCATTATCGGGACGGACTTCTGAAAGCCGGCGTGCCGTCGACCAGATTTTCGCTGGTGGAGCCGGCCCCGAAACGCACGGCGAATTCCTGAATGGCCACTTCGGTTGACACGTACTACAATTCCGCCAAACTCCGGCGCACGCTGAAGTAGCGCGCCCGTTCCGAGTTCGCCAATCAAGACCTTCATTCGCTTCACATCGAGGCACATTACCCTTTCATCGTTCGTTCTTTTCAGGATCGAGAGCCATGCCAGACGACCGCATTGCCACGATTTCAAGCGTTGCGCCCGCCCGGCCGATCGCGGTTTCGCCCAAAAATCCCTGCCCGTTCCTGCGCGCGCTGGTGGCCGAAGGTCTTGTCGGTGGCCAATTCGTGCCACTCGCAACGCTTTCAGAGACCATCAAGGCCGCAAGCGGCGAACAGGGATTGAAAGCAATACTGGCCGGCGTGCAGGTCTACTTCGTTGCCCTCATCGCGAATGGGCTAAGTCCGCTGCGGCTGTTGCGCAGCTTCTGGTCCGGGGCGGAGCTCGACGCGCTGCGCGACGGTCCGCTGGACAAGCATGGCTGCAGCTCCCGCATCCTCGGCACGACGGCCGAGGTCAGTGAGGCCGAACTTGAGCGTCTGGCCAGCTTTGGCAAGGACCGGCAGGATCCATCCGGCGGCATCGAGCGCGGACTGACCATCGAGGAGATCACCGCCTACATGGACGCGAATTTCGATCGCGCCGCGGGCGCGCGACGCCCGATTGACCGGAAGCTGATGAACGGCGAATGGCCGGTTCTGCTCAAGATCATGGGCAAGGGTGACGGCGAAGGCCGCTACCTCAGCGTGGCCGAGGTCAGGACGCTGTTCGTCGAGCGGCGGCTGCCTGCGCGGATCGTCGCGCGTCTGCCGACCAACCCCTGACCGGGGCCCTGCTCACGAAAACAGCGGCGTGCCCGGCACGAAGGCATCGAACGCCGCCCAGAACTGCGCGCGGTAGCGGTCCTGCTCCTGCAAGATCTCGTGCTTGGAGCCGGCGATCACGAGATGCGAGCCGGCGCGCAGATGATAGGCGAATTCCTCGATCGCCGCGGTCGAGACGATGGTGTCGTTGCTGGCGGCGAGCATCAGGATCGGCTGGCGGATCTCGGAAGGATAGCTCGCGCCGCGGAAGGTGCGCATCGCGGTGAACGCGGCGTCGGCCCAGGCGACCGTCGGCGCGGCGATGCCGAGCGTCGGCTCCTCCTCCAGGATCGCGGCGTTGCGGGCGTAACGCACGGGGTCGCTGGTCAGGGGATTGTTGACGAAGGAGTCCGCGCCGATCAGCGTGTCGCTGCCGCCGGGGATGTAGCGGCCGCCCTGGCCGGCGAGCCGCATGATCCGCAGCAGCGCGGTCGGGAGCAACGAGGTGGTGCGGCCGGGCAGATCGATCATCGGCGCCGACAGCACCATGCGGTCGAACCAGCGTTTGCCGGCATGCGCAAGCCGCAGCATCACCGCCCCGCCCATCGAATGCGCCAGCGCGAAATGAGGCGGCGGGCAATCCGGCAGCACCACCTGCTGCACGAAGGTTTCGACGTCGACCTCGAAATCGCCGAAGTCGCGGACATAGCCCTTGCGCGGATCGCGCAAGCGCCGCGACGAATGGCCCTGCCCGCGCCAGTCGATCATCGCCACCGCGAAACCGCGGTCGCGCAGATCGCGCACCGTTTCGAAATATTTTTCGATCTGCTCGCCGCGCCCGGTGAAGACGCAGACCGTGCCCTTGCGCCCCGCCGGCGGCGCCCAGCGTGCGAACCGCAATTCGGCGCCGTCCGGCGTCTTGATGGTGCCTGAGATGACGTCCTCCGGGACCGGATTGGCAGGAATGGAGACGAGCGTCATGGCGCTGGACCGGATAGGCAAAAAGGACTGGGAATCAAGGGCCTGAACGACAAAAACGGACGCCGTTCCGACCCTCTTGAACGCGGCAAGGCCCCTCCCATATCACCTTCGTGCAGGCCGCTACCAGTGTTTCCACAGGAAATGCCAGGCTGCACATGAGACCAAAGCCCGGCCCGATGGCGGGCGGGTTACCTGAAACAGTCGCTCAATGGAGGACTACCCTATGCGTACCTACGACCTCACCCCGTTTTATCGTTCCACCATCGGCTTCGACCGCTTCTTCAACCTGCTCGACCAGGCGACCGCGGACGGCAGCCCCGGCTATCCCCCCTACAACATCGAGCGCACCGGCGAGAACGCGTACCGGATCAGCGTCGCGGTCTCCGGCTTCGCCCAGGGTGAGCTTTCGATCGTGGCGAAGGAAAATACGCTGACGATCAAGGGCGAGAAAACCGCCAACGAGAACGGCAAGGACAAGTCCGAAGTGCTGTACCGCGGCATCGCCGCGCGCGCCTTCGAACGCGTCTTCCAGCTCGCCGATTTCGTCCAGGTGAAGGACGCTTCGCTCGAGAACGGCCTGCTCCATGTCGACCTCGTCCGCGAGATTCCCGAGGCCAAGAAGCCCCGCAACATCCCGATCGCGACCGGCGCCCCGGTGCCGCAGCTCGTCGACGGCAAGGCGGAAAAGGTCGCCGCTTAACGTCGGTTCGATCTTCAGCAGATGTTGGCTGATCGCGAAACGCCCCGGGAAACCGGGGCGTTTTTTGTCATTCGTCACTCCCCGATGTGCAATTGCACATCATAGCTCGCGACGGAGCCTGTCATCGGGCCGCCCTTTGCGCGGACCCGTTGGTCGCGCCCCGGAATGACGCTCGGTTTGGTGATCTCACTCCAGCCCCTGCACCTTCGGCATCTCCTGCGACGGCTGGATCGTGGGCGCTGGCGGCCTGGCCTGACCGACGGTGGCGGTCGGCGGCGGCAGCGTCTCGGCCTCAACGGCTTTCCGAGGCGCGGCGGCCGCTTGCTGCTCCGGCTCCGGCACTGGCCTTGCTGCCAGCGGGCTCGCTTTCGGCAACGGCACTGCGCGGTTCGCGACATGCGGCACGGAGGCCGGCGGCCGCGGCGGACCTGCGACCCGGTGCGTCGGCGGCGGGCCTGCCGAACCGTAATTCATGGTCAAGTCATCGTCGAAACGATCGCCGATCCGGGAGGCCGGTATGAAGCGGAGGATCCGCCCGTTGCGGGCGTCGATGATCAGCCTTCCGTCGTCGCCGCCGCGGTCGATCACCGCGATCGTGTAGACAAAACCGCGTTGCCTTGGAATGCCGAGCGGCAAAAACCCGCTTTCGCGCAGCACGGTGTAGACCTCTTCCGGCGGCAGCAGCGTCGGCCCGTAACCGTAGCGCGGTGGCGGCGGTTCCCGCGGCACCGCCGTATAGGGGTCGCCAAAATCGGACACCGCGGTGTAGGACGAACTTCCAGCCTGATGGGGCGCCTGTGACTGCGCCTGGGCGCTCGCCGCGGCGAGCACCAGTCCGGCCGCTACGGCCCATCCCGCGAAAAACTTCATCGCCGATCGCTCCTGCAAATCCCAGCCCTCCGCCTCAAGCCCGAAGCGTTTCCGCTCTCTTGTCCGGCTTTCCCGGCTGCGAACTTTCATTGCGAAATCCGGCGGTCCTTGGGCCGGATCGCGGCGCGTTTGCCTCAAATCCGGGGCGGCCGCGCGCGGGCCATGCCGTCACCGGCCCGCCATGCAACCAGCGACTTGCGGGCGCTTGTATGATAGAAAAAAATTTGGCATGGTCAGAGTTAGGACAGTATCACTGTCTCAATTGCGGAGCTTTCCCGGCGCGGGGATTGCACCGAAAGCCCCGGCGCCGGGAAGGCGCAGGCAAGGCTGTTCCTCGGGGACGTTGAACGCCCTGGCCTGAATTTAGGACATTGCGGCTCGCAGCGGACGAGCGGTGGCCCGGTGGGTGCCGCAAACGCCCAAGGTGCGCCGATGGCGGTGAGGCGGTTGGCCTGATTGAGAGGACGCGAGATGAGCGGGTCGGAATTCGCGCGCGAGACCATCGTGACAGAAATGCCGTCGGCGACCGCGGCCTCGGCGGAACCTTCGCATCAAGCGCCGGTCCGCGAACATAGCTGGCGCCCGCCCGCCGAGGGACTTTACGATCTCGCGCTGGAGAAGGATTCCTGCGGCGTCGGTTTCATCGCCAACATCAAGGGCAGGAAATCGCACCAGATCGTCTCCGACGCGATCAGCATCCTCGGCAACCTCGAACACCGCGGCGCGGTCGGCGCCGATTCGCGCGCCGGCGACGGCGCCGGCATTCTGGTGCAGATTCCGCACGCCTTCTTTGCGCGCAAGGCCGCCGAGACCGGCTTTCAATTGCCGCAACCCGGTGAATACGCCGTCGGCGCGCTGTTCATGCCGCGCGACACCCCGTGGCGCAACGTCATCAAGAGCATCGTCGCCGATCAGATCAGGAAGGAAGGGTTGACGCTGCTCGGCTGGCGCGTCGTGCCGACCGACAATTCCTCGCTCGGCGAAACCGTCAAGCCGACCGAACCGACCCACATGCAGGTGTTCATCGGCCGCAACGGCACGGCCGCGACCGAGGACGAGTTCGAGCGAAGGCTCTACATCCTGCGCAAGTCGATCTCGCAGGCGATCTATCAGCGCCGCGACCGTGGGCTGGCCGGCTATTATCCCTGCTCGATGTCGTGCCGCACCGTGATCTACAAGGGCATGTTCCTCGCCGACCAGCTCGCCAAATATTATCCCGACCTGCACGAGCCGGATTTCGAGAGCGCGCTGGCGCTGGTGCATCAGCGTTTCTCGACCAACACCTTCCCGACCTGGTCGCTGGCGCACCCCTACCGCTTCATCGCCCACAACGGCGAGATCAACACGCTGCGCGGCAACGTCAACTGGATGGCGGCGCGACAGGCCTCGGTGCATTCGGAACTCTACGGCAGGGACATCAGCCGGTTGTGGCCGATCTCCTATGAAGGACAAAGCGACACCGCCTGCTTCGACAACGCGCTGGAATTTCTGGTGCAGGGCGGCTACTCGCTGCCGCATGCCGTGATGATGATGATTCCGGAAGCCTGGGCCGGCAATCCCTTGATGGACGAGACCCGCCGCGCCTTCTACGAATATCACGCCGCGCTGATGGAGCCATGGGACGGCCCCGCCGCGATCGCCTTCACCGACGGCCGCCAGATCGGCGCCACGCTCGACCGCAACGGCCTGCGCCCGGCGCGTTATCTCGTCACCCGCGACGACCGCATCGTGATGGCATCCGAAATGGGCGTCTTGAAGATCCCCGAGGACCAGATCATCACCAAATGGCGGCTGCAGCCCGGCAAGATGCTGCTGGTCGACCTCGAACAGGGCCGGCTCATTCCCGACGACGAGATCAAGGCCAAGCTCGCCAGCAGCCATCCCTACCGCGAATGGCTCGGCCGCACCCAGATCCAGCTCGAGGAATTGCCTGACGCGCCGACCAGGGGCATGCGCTCCAATTTGCCGCTGCTCGACCGCCAGCAGGCGTTCGGCTATAGCCAGGAAGACATCAACATCCTGATGACGCCGATGGCGGCGACCGGCGAGGAAGCCGCCGGCTCGATGGGCAACGACACGCCGATCTCGGCGCTGTCGGACCGGCCGAAGCAGCTCTTCAGCTATTTCAAGCAGAATTTCGCCCAGGTCACCAACCCGCCGATCGACCCGATCCGCGAGGAGCTCGTCATGAGCCTCGTCTCGATCATCGGGCCGCGGCCGAACCTGTTCGATCTGCAGGGCATGGCCTCGACCAAGCGGCTGGAAGTGCACCAGCCGATCCTGACCGACGCGGATCTGGAAAAGATCCGCTCGATCTCCGAAGTCGCCGAAACCCATTTCGTGTCGCGCACGCTCGACACCAACTTCCATGCCGGCTTTGGCGCGGCTGGAATGGAGCAGGTGCTCGACGAATTATGCGCGCGCGCCGAAGGTGCGGTGCGCGAGGGCGTCAACATCATCATCCTGTCCGACCGCATGGCCGGCACGGACCGGATTCCGATCCCCTCGCTGCTCGCCTGCGCCGCCGTGCACCATCATCTGATCCGCACGGGCCTGCGCACCTCGGTTGGCCTCGTGGTCGAATCCGGCGAACCGCGCGAGGTGCATCACTTCGCCTGCCTCGCCGGCTACGGCGCCGAGGCGATCAACCCCTATCTGGCGTTCGAGACCATCATTGCGATGAAGGACCGCCTGCCGGGCGCGCTCGACGACCACGAGATCGTCAAGCGCTACATCAAGTCGATCGGCAAGGGTCTTCTGAAGGTGATGTCGAAGATGGGCATCTCGACCTATCAGTCCTATTGCGGCGCGCAGATTTTCGACGCCGTCGGGCTGAAGGCGGATTTCGTCGCAAAATATTTCGCCGGCACCCATACCCGCATCGAAGGCGTTGGCCTCGCCGAGATCGCCGAGGAAACCGCGCGCCGCCATGCGGATGCGTTCGGCGACGCCCAGCTCTACAGGACCGCGCTCGATGTCGGCGGCGAATACGCCTACCGCACCCGCGGCGAGGACCACGCCTGGACCGCCGAATCGGTCTCGACGCTGCAGCACGCGGTGCGCGGCAATTCGGCGGAGCGCTACCGCGCGTTCGCGAAAATCCTCAACGAGCAGTCGGAGCGGCTGGTGACGCTGCGCGGCCTGTTCCGGATCAAGACCGCCGAGGACGAGAAGCGCAAGCCGGTCACGCTCGAGGAGGTCGAACCGGCAAGAGAAATCGTCAAGCGGTTTGCCACCGGCGCGATGAGTTTCGGCTCGATCTCGCGCGAGGCCCATACGACGCTTGCGATCGCGATGAACCGGATCGGCGGCAAGTCCAACACCGGCGAGGGCGGCGAGGAGAGCGACCGCTTCAAGCCGCTGCCGAACGGCGATTCGATGCGCTCGGCGATCAAGCAGGTGGCCTCGGGGCGCTTCGGCGTCACCACGGAATATCTCGTCAATTCCGACATGATGCAGATCAAGATGGCGCAGGGCGCCAAGCCCGGCGAAGGCGGGCAACTGCCCGGCCACAAGGTCGACACCACCATCGCGCGGGTGCGGCATTCGACGCCCGGCGTCGGCCTGATCTCGCCGCCGCCGCACCATGACATCTATTCGATCGAGGATCTGGCGCAGCTGATCTACGACCTCAAGAACGTCAACCCGGACGGCCTGGTCTCGGTCAAGCTGGTCTCCGAGGTCGGCGTCGGCACGGTTGCCGCTGGCGTCTCAAAGGCGCATGCCGATCATGTCACCATCTCGGGC
>NZ_JBAVNZ010000505.1:0-5843 GCF_049691595.1 Bradyrhizobium sp. | reverse complement strand
CTGCCGATATAAGGAGCGTCCGCGCCGACGCCCATTACACCAAGGTCCATGACGGCACCCGGGAGCGGATGTGCCCATGGTCGATCTCGGAGGCCGAAGCCCAGCTCGATCCCGGCCAGTTCGTCCGGGTGCACCGCAGCCATATCGTGGCCATTCCGCATATCACTCTGGTCCGCAGGGAAGGCGATGGCGCGATCGTCGAACTCGACGGCCCGTCGCCGCATCGCGTGCCGGTCAGCCGCGCCAAAATCGCTGAGGTGAGGGCGAGACTTGGCCTCGCCCGGCGCCATGCCCATCCCCCGATCGGTGGATAGGTCGCCAAGGCTGACGCATTTCGTGCGTATGAAGCCGCAATTCGTGCGAATTTCCTGACCTCGTGGCTGTCATCTTGCGCGGCAAAACGCCGGGACAGAGCCTGCCCTCCTACGAATGGAGGAGACCAATGATACCTGGCCCGTTCAGTTACCATCGGCCGGCAACGGTCGCTGATGCCGTGAAATTGCTCGCGACCTTGGGTGACGAGGCCCGGCCGCTGGCCGGTGGCCACAGCCTGGTTCCGATGATGAAGCTCCGGCTGGCCACGCCCGAGCATCTGGTCGATCTGCATGGCATCGACGGCCTGAAGGGCATCCGGCGCGACGGCGGCTCCATCGTGATCGGCGCCATGACCACCCAGCATGAACTGCTGGCTTCGGACGAAATCGCAAAGTCCATCCCGATCCTGCACGAGACCGCGTTGTTGATCGCCGATCCCCAGGTGCGCTACCGCGGCACGGTCGGCGGCAATGTCGCCAATGGCGATCCCGGCAACGACATGCCGGCACTGATGATGACGCTCGGCGCCAGCTACCGGCTCGAAGGCGCCTCCGGGGCGCGCAATGTCGCGGCGGCCGACTATTATCAGGGCGCCTATTTCACCGCAATCGAGCCCGGCGAGCTGCTGACCTCGGTCTCCATTCCGGTCCCGACCGCCGGCCATGGCTACGCCTATGAAAAGCTGAAGCGCAAGGTCGGCGATTACGCCACCGCCGCGGCCGCGGTCGTGCTGACGATGTCCGGCGGCAAGGTCGCAACCTGCAAAATCGGCCTCACCAATCTGTCGGAAACGCCGCTGCTCGCCGACGCCGCCGCCAAGGCGGTGATCGGCACGAGCCTCGATGCGGCCACGCTGAAGAAGGCCGCGGCCGAAGCGGTTGCGATCATGTCGCCGGCCGCGGACGCCCGCGGGCCGGTCGAATACCGCAAACATGTCGGCGGCATCATGGTGACGCGCGCGCTGCAGCGCGCTGCCGGCCGCGCAAGCTGAGGGGGGAAACGAAAATGGCAAAAACCCACGTCACCATGAAGGTGAACGGCGCCGAGGTCGAGGGCCTGGTCGAACCGCGCACCCTGCTGGTGCATTTCATCCGCGAAAACCTGGCGATGACCGGCACCCATATCGGCTGCGAGACCACCCATTGCGGCGCCTGCACCGTCGACCTCGACGGCATGTCGGTGAAGAGCTGCACCGTGTTCGCGGTGCAGGCCCAGGGCTCCGACATCACCACCATCGAAGGCGTGGCCAATGCCGACGGCTCGCTGTCGGCGCTGCAGGAAGGCTTTCGCATGATGCACGGCCTGCAATGCGGCTTCTGCACGCCCGGCATGATTTTGCGCGCGCAGCGGCTGCTCAAGGAGAACCCGTCGCCGAGCGAAGATGAAATCCGGATGGGGATTTCGGGCAACATCTGCCGCTGCACCGGCTACCAGAACATCGTCAAGGCGATCCAGTACGCCGCCGCCAAGATCAATGGCGTCGAATTCCAGGAGGCTGCGGAATGAACGACATGACTCCCACGCGGGAACAACGCGAAGCCAAGCTCGAAGGCATGGGCTGCAAGCGCAAGCGGGTCGAGGATATCCGCTTCACCCAAGGCAAGGGCAATTATGTCGACGACCTCAAACTGCCGGGCATGCTGCATGGCGATTTCGTCCGCTCGCCGCATGCCCATGCGCGCGTCAAATCGATCAATGGCGACGAGGCGCTGAAGGTGCCGGGCGTGCTGGCGGTGATCACCGCCGAGACGCTGAAGACCGTCAATCTCGCCTGGATGCCGACCCTCGCCGGCGACGTGCAGATGGTATTGGCCGACGGCAAGGTGCTGTTCCAGAATCAGGAAGTGGCTTTCGTGGTCGCGACCGACCGCTATGCCGCCGATGACGGCATCAACAAGGTGGTGGTCGAGTACGAAGCGCTGCCGCCGCTGATCGATCCGTTCAAGGCGATGGACAAGGATGCGCCGGTGCTGCGCGAGGACCTTGCCGGCAAGATGACCGGCGCGCATGGTCCGCGCAAGCACCACAACCACATCTTCGAGTGGACCGTCGGCGACAAGGACCTGACCGACGCCGCCTTCCGCAAGGCGGAGGTGACGATCAAGGAGATGATCTCCTATCACCGCACCCATCCCTCGCCGCTGGAAACCTGCCAGTGCGTCTGCTCGTTCGACAAGATCAGGGGCGAGCTGTCGATCTGGGGCACCTTTCAGGCCCCGCATGTGATCCGCACCGTGGTGGCGCTGATCGCAAAGATTCCCGAGCACAAGATCCACGTGATCTCGCCCGACATCGGCGGCGGTTTCGGCAACAAGGTCGGCGCCTATCCCGGCTACATTTGCGCCGCGGTCGCCTCCATCGTCACCGGCAAGCCGGTGAAATGGGTCGAGGACCGCATCGAAAATCTCACCGCGACGTCGTTTGCGCGCGACTACCACATGACGACCGAGATCGCGTCGACCAAAGAGGGCAAGGTCACCGGCCTGCGCGTTCATGTGCTGGCCGATCACGGCGCGTTCGACGCCTGCGCCGATCCGTCGAAGTGGCCGGCCGGCTTCTTCAACATCGTCACCGGATCCTACGACTTCCCGACCGCGCATGTTTCGGTCGACGGCATCTACACCAACAAGGCGCCGGGCGGCGTCGCCTATCGCTGCTCGTTCCGGGTGACGGAGGCCGCCTACTGCATCGAGCGCGGGATGGATATTTTGGCGCAAAAACTCGGGATGGATCCGGCGGAGTTGCGGCTGAAGAATTTCATCAAGCCGGAGCAGTTCCCCTATCACTCGGCGCTCGGCTGGGAATACGATTCCGGCGACTACCATACCGCCATGCGCAAGATGATGGAATCGGTTGATTATGCCGGCTTGCGCAAGGAGCAGGCGACACAACGCGCGGCGTTCAAGCGCGGCGAGACCCGCGAGATCATGGGCGTCGGCGTGTCGTTCTTCACCGAGATCGTCGGCGCCGGCCCGTCGAAGAACTGCGACATTCTCGGTATCGCGATGTTCGATTCCTGCGAAATCCGCCTGCATCCGACCGGCGCAGGCATCGCCCGGGTCGGCTCCAAGAGCCAGGGCCAGGGCCACGAGACCACCTGGGCGCAAATCATCGCCACCGAGATCGGCATCCCCGCCGACGACATCATGGTTGAGGAGGGCAATACCGATACCGCGCCTTACGGGCTCGGCACCTACGGTTCGCGCTCGACGCCGGTGGCGGGAGCCGCGATCGCCATGGCCGCGCGAAAAATCAAGGCCAAGGCGCAGATGATCGCCGCCTACAAGCTCGAGGTGCACGAGGGCGATCTCGAATGGGACATCGACGGTTTCCGGGTCAAGGGGCTGCCGGAGAAGACGATGTCGATGAAGGACATCTGCTGGGCGGCCTACAATTCGGTGCCGCCGGGCATGGAGCCGGGCCTGGAGGCGGTCAGCTATTACGACCCGCCCAACATGACCTATCCGTTCGGCGCCTATATCTGCGTGATGAACATCGACGTCGATACCGGCGTCTACAAGGTCCGCCGCTTCTACGCGCTCGATGATTGCGGCACCCGCATCAACCCGATGATCATCGAGGGCCAGGTGCATGGCGGCCTCACCGAAGCGTTTGCGATCGCGATGGGCCAGGAAATCCGCTACGACGACGAGGGCAATGTGGTGACCGGCTCGTTCATGGATTTCTTCATGCCGACCGCGGTCGAGACCCCGCATTGGGAGACCGACTTCACCGTGACGCCGTCGCCGCATCATCCGATCGGCGCCAAGGGTGTCGGCGAAAGCCCGAATGTCGGCGGCGTGCCGGCGTTTTCCAATGCCGTCAACGACGCGTTCTCATTCCTCGGCTCCACCCACATCCAGATGCCGCATGATTTCTGGCGCAACTGGAGGGCGGCGAAGAATCTGGGAGTGTTCGCGTAATTCCTCGTCATTGCGAGCGCAGCGAAGCAATCCATGCCGCCAAGGAAAGAAAGAATGGATTGCTTCGTCGCTATGCTCCTCGCAATGACGACCCTCAGTGTTCGGTCTCAGACCCTCATGGTGAGGAGCGCGTCTTCGCGCGTCTCCGGACGATGCTTCGCATCGCCTTGAGAACGATGAGGCCACGGGAGCAGCGGCCATGATTCGAGCAAACCGGAAAACGCTCTGGCAATGAAAGATCGCGAGGACATCGCGCAAGCGTTGGCGGCTTGCGGCTACATCGCCGACGGCGAGCTTTCGACCGCGGTCTCGCTGATGCAATTGCTGCGGCGGCCGCTGCTGCTGGAGGGCGAGGCGGGCGTCGGCAAGACCGAAGTCGCCAAGGCGCTGGCCTGCGTGCACACGACCGAACTGATCCGCCTGCAATGCTATGAGGGGCTGGACCAGTCGGCGGCACTGTACGAGTGGAATTACCAGCGCCAATTGCTGTCGATCCAGGCGCATCGCGGCGACAACCCCGACGCGGTCGAGGACCAGATCTTTTCGGAAAAATACCTGCTGGAGCGGCCGCTCCTGGCCGCGATCCGGCGCGACCGGCCGCCGGTGCTGTTGATCGACGAGATCGACCGCGCCGACGACGAGTTCGAGGCGTTCCTGCTCGAGCTATTGTCCGACTTCCAGGTGTCGATCCCCGAACTCGGCACGATTTCCGCCACCACCATCCCGCATGTGGTGCTGACCTCGAACGGCACGCGCGAACTCTCCGACGCGCTGCGCCGCCGCTGCCTCTATCACTATGTCGATTATCCCGACGTCGACCGCGAGGCGCGCATCATCATGGCGCGGATCGATGGCGCCGGTGCGTCGCTGTCGCTGCAGATCGCGCGGATGGTCGAAGGCATCAGGAAGGAGGAGCTGCGCAAGGTTCCTGGTGTCGCCGAGACGCTGGACTGGGCGGCGGCGCTGGTCGGTCTCGACGTCCGCGATCTGCATGATGCGCCCGAGACCGTGCACGAAACCTTGATGTGCCTGCTCAAGACCCATGAGGACAAATCGCGCGTGACCCGCGAGGTCACCGGGCGCCTGCTGGGGAAGGTCGCATGAGCTGCTGCGGCGCCAATCCCGGCTATGACGAGATCGACCAGGTTTCCCGCCTGGTCTCGGCAAAACTCGCGGCGTTTCTCAAAACCTTGCGCGACAATGGTTTTGCCGTCGGGCTGCAAGAGGGCCAGGACGCCGCCGCCTTGATGACGGCAGGCTATGCGAAAAAGCCGGGCCTGTTGCGCTCGGCGTTCAAGCATCTGTTCTCGGCACGCAAGTCCGACTGGGAGAGGTTCGACGGCATCTTTGATGCGTTCTGGCTCGGCAAGCGCGTCAAATCGCGATCGGTCACGATGGGGTCGGCCAGGGCGGCCAACAATCCGTCGCTGAAGAGCCTTGCGAACAACCGTCCGGAGCAGCGCGCTGGCGGCGACACGGCGATGGATCAGATTCCATCCGTTGACGGCGCGGACAGTGACCGTAGCGGCGAAGGCCGCATGGAAGGCGCCTCGCGCGCCGACAATCTGGCTGAAACGGATTTCCGCAAAATGGCCGATCCCGAAC
>NZ_JBAVNZ010000504.1:0-3740 GCF_049691595.1 Bradyrhizobium sp. | reverse complement strand
GTTTGAGATCGGACAATGTCTCCGGCGCTACCAGCATTTCGCCCGGCGGCGTCACGAAGGATGGCAGGCTGGCCTTGCCGATCGCGGGCGCGTTGCCGACTTCCGGGGGCAGCGTCACCGGCTCGATGCCGAGCAGCCGGAACGATCGTCCGCCGATCTGGACGCGGCCTTCCAGAACCGGCGATACCGGCCAGCCGGCGCGGCGCAAGTCGACAAAGAGTTGCTGCGGGAAGGTCGGGCCGTCGTGACCGGCCAGCATGGCGGTCCGCGCGCCGCCGAAGATGGCGGCCGCGCGATCGTAGGAATTGCGCGCCTGCTGGTTCAGCGCCTGCACGCCGCTCCACAGCGCGGTCGCCGAGATCAACCCGATCAGCAAGGTCGCGAGCTGCATCGGATGCCGCCGCCAATGGCTCACCAGAACGGCGAGGATCCAGAGTGCCCTCGTCACGCGATAAGCCCCGCATGGAGGGTGACCTGCCGGTCGAGCGTGGCGGCCAGCCGCGCGCTGTGGGTCACCATCAGGAAGCCGCAACCGGTTCGTGTCACCAGGTCGCGCGCTAGCGCGAGAACCTCATCGGCGGTCGCCTCGTCGAGATTGCCGGTCGGCTCATCGGCGAGCAGCAGCAAGGGTTTTGCCGCCAGCGCGCGGCCGATCGCCACCCGCTGCTGCTGGCCGCCGGATAATTGCTCGGGATAGCGCTTCAGAAGCTGGCCGAGCCCGAGCCGCGCCACCAGTTCACCATGCCAGGCGGCATCGTGACGGCCGGCGATGCGCGACTGAAAGGCCAGATTGTCTTCGACCGTGAGACTCGGGATCAGGTTGAATTGCTGAAACACGAGGCCGAGGCGATCGCGCCGCAATTCGGCCCGGCCGGCGTCCCCAAGACCGGAGATCGGCGTACCGGCCAGCACGATCTCGCCGCCGTCGGCCGCGTCCAGTCCGGCGATCAGGTGCAACAGCGTGCTCTTGCCGCTGCCGGATTCGCCGGTCAGGGCGACGCCTTCGCCGGAGGCGACCGCGAGATTCACCCCGCGCAGCACCGCGACCTGCTCGCCGGCGGTACGGTAGCTCTTGGTCAGACCGGAAACACTGAGCACGATGGGGTTACCGCTCGTCATGCGAATCGATGGCTGCGCCTCACAGCGGAAAATCCCGGGATGTGATTGACTGCATGATATCAGGGCCGCGGTGCAAGATCACGGCCTCAACGGCAGTGCGACGCGATCGTGTTTCGGTTGTCTAATCTTACAAAACAATTTTAGATGGCATCGCGAATATCAACGCCCGTTGCCGCGCACTCGGCTCTGTCAAAAATGCGCGGTTGCCTTGCCACGGAACCCGCGAGTAGCATCCCATGAGGCCGATCGCACAGCGCCAGCAACGGGGGAGCCAGTCATGACCGCGCAGCCGACGCCAAAAGGCGCCTGGAAAATCACCTTTCTGCTGTTCCTGTTCATGCTGGTGAATTTTGCCGACAAGATCGTGGTCGGCCTTGCCGGCGCGCCGATCATGGACGAGTTGAAACTCCAGCCGGAACAGTTCGGCCTGCTCGGTTCCTCGTTCTTTTTCCTGTTTTCGATCTCGGCCATCGTCGTAGGCTTCATCGTCAATCGCGTCGCCACCCGCTGGGTTCTGCTGGTGATGGCGGTGGTTTGGGCGCTGGCACAGTTTCCGATGGTCGGTACGGTCAGTTTCACCACGCTGCTGATCTGTCGCGTCATCCTCGGCGCCGGCGAGGGACCTGCGTTCTCGGTGGCGGTGCATGCGATCTACAAGTGGTTTCCCGACGAGAAGCGAACGCTGCCCACCGCCGTCCTGTCGCAGGGCTCGGCATTCGGCGTCATCCTCGCGGTGCCGGCGCTGAACTGGATCATCGTCAATCATAGCTGGCACTACGCCTTCGGTGCGCTCGGCGTGGTCGGCCTGATGTGGGTGGTGGCATGGCTGTTGATGGGCAAGGAGGGACCGCTGGTGCAAACCGTCGCGATGGCGGCAGCGGATCCCCGCGTCCCGTATTTTCAGCTTCTGACCTCGCGGACCTTCATCGGTTGTTGCGCCGCGACCTTCGGCGCCTATTGGGCGCTGTCGCTGGGCCTGACCTGGTTCACGCCCTTCATCGTCAAGGGCCTGGGCTTCTCGCAAATGGATGCGGGATGGATCTCGGTTCTGCCCTGGGTGTTCGGTGCGGTCATTGTGCTGCTCGCCGGATGGGTTTCGCAGATGATGCTGGCGCGGGGCTTTACGACGCGCGGCGCGCGCGGCGTGCTGGGCGCGGTGCCCTTGATGATCGGCGGGACGATTCTCGCCATGATTCCCTATGTCAATGGCGCCGGCCTGCAGATCGCCTTGCTGGTCACAGGCTCCGGACTTTGCGGA
This sequence comes from Bradyrhizobium sp., assembly GCF_049691595.1. Lineage (GTDB taxonomy): Bacteria > Pseudomonadota > Alphaproteobacteria > Rhizobiales > Xanthobacteraceae > Bradyrhizobium. The sequence continues at coordinate 1,363 of NZ_JBAVNZ010000504.1, read as the reverse complement.
GCGATCTATGTCGTCTGCCCGCCGATGCTCGGCGAATTCACCCCGGTATCGCAGCGCGGCGCGGTGATCGCGATCTATGGCGCAATCTATACCCTCGCCGGCATCCTCGCGCCCTCGGTGATGGGCAGCGTGATCCAGCGCGCGGCGGTGCCGCTCGACGGCTATATGACGGGCTTCACCATCAACGCCGTGATCCTGATCGCGTCGGGATTGCTCGGCCTGCTGCTGCTGTGGCCCAACACCGAGCGCGCGCGGCTGATTGGTAGCGCGGCGCGGCCGAAATTCGCGTGAAGGCCTTGTCGTCCCGTAGCCCGGATGGAGCGAAGCGCAATCCGGGATCAGCCGATCCGGTTCAGGACGGCTCCGGATTTCGCTGACGCTCCGTCAGGGCTACCTGTACCTAGCTGGCAGCCGCGCCAAACTCTGGCCTGGCGCCCTGCGCGCCGCGCTGCAGTCTGCCCGGCCGCGCGCCGGTGGCCATGCCGCCGCGCTGCGTCACCACGCCGGAGACGATGGTGGCGTCGTAGCCGTCGACCTGCTGCAGCAGGCGGCGGCCGCCGACCGGCAAGTCGTAATGCACTTTTGGCGGATGCAGGTGCAGCCGGTCATAATCAATCACGTTGACGTCGGCCTTGAAGCCGGGCGCGATCACGCCGCGGTCGTAGAGACCGACCGAGCGCGCCGTCCGGCGCGACTGCGCCGCCACCACGAACGGAATCGACAGTTTTTCGCCGCGGGTGCGGTCGCGGGTCCAGTGCGTCAGCAGATAGGTCGGGAAGCTGGCGTCGCAGATAATGCCGCAATGCGCGCCGCCGTCGCTCAAGCCCGGCACCGCGTTCGGATCGCGCAGCATCTCGCGGGTCGCATCGAGATTGCCGTCGGCATAATTGAGGAACGGTACATACAGCATGCCGCGGCCGTCGTCCGTCAGCATTGCGTCATAGGCCAGTTCTTCCGCCTGCTTGCCGTGGCGGCGGGCCTGCGCGCCCAGGGTGTTTTCCGGCGGCTGTTCATAGTCCGGGGGATTTCCGAGCAGATACATCTTGTCGTAGTTCGGCCGGAAGAACAGCGGATCGTCGGTCGCGGTCGCGTGCTCACCCAGGATCGCGGCGCGCAGCTTGGGCTGACGCAGGCGCGCCACTCGCTCCGCCAATGGCAGTTGTGCGATCGCCTGGTAGCTCGGATGGGTCTGGAACGGGTTACGCGACAATTCCAGCCCCAGCATCAGCCCGACCGGACGGGCGGCGATCTGCGCCGTGATCGACAGGCCGCGCGCCGAAGCCTTCGCAATGGTGTCGAGCGTCTGGCGCCAGCGCCGCGGCGCCTTGTCGTTCTGCGTGATCGAGAACGAAACCGGGATCTT
>NZ_JBAVNZ010000503.1:0-4919 GCF_049691595.1 Bradyrhizobium sp. | reverse complement strand
GTCGACCAGCCGGCCGGTCTCGTCGGGCAGGATGAATGGCGGCAGCGCTTCCCCCGGTTTCGGCGCATTTTCGCCACCGCCATTGTCGTGGACCCGCGTCACCAGCCGGTCGACCGCCTCGCTATAGGCCGGAAAGATGCTCCGTCCGGCCGCGGCGTACGCTTCCAGCCGTTCGCTCAACGTGCCGTCCATGTCGCGGCAGCGCTGGAACGCCAATCTGAGCTGTTCGGCATTGGCAGGCGAAAGCGAGGTCATGTCTTGCTCCGAACGGTCAGTTGGGATTGATACTATTTTCCGGTGCAGGCCGCCCGCAAGGGGCGGCCTTCCTGCGTTTGGAGGTTTCGATCAGGGCCGATAGAAATTGCCGGTCGGATCGAGCGTTCCGGAGGTCGAGTACAGCGCGCCGTTATCCATGAAGAACACGGTGTTGTGCGGCACCCTGGTGGCGCGCTTCATCATCGCGTCATGGTTCTTGGCGCCGGAAGCCATGGCCATCGCGGTCATCTTGCCGGGGCCGCCATACATATAGGCCATGCCCGGATTGAATTCCCAGGCGACTTGCGAGAACGCCGAGGTGGCGATGGCCGCGAAAGCGGCAGCGGCGATCACGGTCTTGGACAGATTGGTCATTGGGGGGTTCCTCTTGCTTGACGTGGACGCCCGCCAATCGGGCGCCTGCCGATCAGAGGCTGGATCGGCCTCCATTAGAAATGCCGTTGCCCAATCGGTTCGATAGCCGGGGAGCATCGCGAGCCGATAGCGCGAGGCTATCGACTTGAGAGCAATTGCGCATTTCATCTTGCCGGTGCAAGCGGTCATTCTGTTCCGGAAGCCATGCTGAGAGGGCATGTGCCAGCAACAGGAGACGCTCAATGACCCGCCGTTTGACACACCGCTTTGCGAATTTCTGCACCTCGCTGCTGCTCATTGTTCTGGTGATTTCGGTCGCCTTCGCCGCGCGGGCGGACAGCGACGACGGCATTGTTCGCGTCAAGAGCGCGGTGCCGATGGCGGAAGCGATCATCCGCATCAAGGCGGACATCGCCAGCAAGGGCATCAAGTTCTTCTCGGAGATCGACCAGTCGAAGCTCGCGGCCGACGCCGGCATCAAGCTTCGCCCCTCGACGCTGCTGGTGTTCGGCAATCCCCCGCTCGGCACCCAGTTCATCACCTCGAATCCGAACGCCGGGCTCGACTGGCCGGTTCGTCTGCTGCTGACGCAGGACGACAATGGCGATGTCTGGGCGGTATGGACCGATTTCGAGTGGATCGCCAGGCGTCACAACATCAAGGACCGTGTCGCCCAGTTCAAGATGGCGACCATGGTGGTCGGCTCCATCACGTCGACGATTACGAGCAAGTAACACCGTCCGACCGCCACGCGCAGGGCTGTCAGCTGCGTCATTGGCGCGGCTGATTGCCATCAATCGCAGGTCACCAGCACAGGGATTGATTCGATGAGCACCGAAAAATTCGATGTGGTCATTCTCGGCGGCGGCAACGCCGGCATCGGCGTGACCGGTCCCGTCCGGCGCGCCGGCATGTCGGTCGCCATGATCGAGCAGGACCTCCTTGGCGGCACCTGCCCGAACCGCGGCTGCACGCCGAAGAAGGTGCTGGTCGCCGCCGGTCATGCCCTGCACGAAATCGAGCGCGCCGCCGTGCATCACATCTCGGTCGGCAAACCCCGGCTGGACTGGGCCGCCCTGATCGACCGCGAAAAGGATCTGATCAAGGATATCCCGGCCAATCTCGCCCGTTCGATGGCCCATCGCCAGGTCGAGGTGATCAAGGGCCGCGGCGTTTTCGTCGGGCCCAGCGCCATCCGCGTCGGCGATCGCGAGCTCGAAGCCGAACATGTCGTGATCGCGACCGGATCGAAACCGCGCCCGCTGCCGATCCCCGGCGCCGAGCATATGATCACCTCGGACGAGATGCTGAGCGAGCGCGAACTGCCCCGCTCGGTCATTTTCGTCGGCGGCGGCGTGATCTCGCTGGAATTCGGCCACGTCTATGCGCGCGCCGGCGCCGACGTCATCATCCTCGAGGCCCTGCCGCAACTGTTGCCCGCCATGGACGCCGATGCGGTCGCAGCGCTCCAGGCCGAGAGCGAGCGGATTGGGATTCGGGTCAGGACAAATGTCAGCGTCAAGCGGATCGAGCGCGCCAACGGCCGCCTGCGCGTCATCTTCGTCCACGAAGGCGCCGAACATGCCGCCGAAGCCGACCGCGTCGTCAATGGCGCCGGCCGTGTCGCCAATGTCGACACACTGGATCTTCCGGCCGGCAATGTCGCGCACACCAATGGCCGCGTCGCGGTGGACCGCCATCTGCGCTCGACCTCCAATCCGCGGGTCCATGTCTGCGGCGACGCGGTGCCGATTTCGCCACAGCTCTCCCCGATCGCGACCTATGAGGGCGACATCGTCGGCCGCAACATTGTCGAGGGAGCGAAATACAGCCCCGACTACGGCAGCATGGCGACGTCGGTCTATACCGTGCCGGCGCTTGCCGCGGTCGGCCTGACCGAGGCGGCCGCGAAACAAATGGGCCTCGCGGTCGCGGTCCATGTCAACGACATGCACGCATGGTTTTCGGCCCGCACTTACGCGGAATCCGTCGCCTGGTCGAAGGTCATCGTCGATCAGGCCACCGATCGCATTCTCGGCGCCCATTTCGTCGGACATGCCGGCCAGGAGCTGGTCAATATTTTCGGGCTGGCGATGCGGTTCGGGATCACCGCCGGCCAGATCAGGGACAACGTCTACGCCTACCCGACGTTTTCGTCCGATATCAGGCACATGGTTGGACACGCCTGAGCGCGCATAGCGCCGCGCTATGGAATCGAGAGCCAACCGGCATTTCATCAAGCGCGCGGATTCAACGATGGTGATGCCGTAGCCGGCCCGATCATTCGGGGCCAAGGCAAAAACAGAGGAGATCACACGATGTTCACGTCAAACGTCAAATCACTCGCATTCGCCGGCCTCGTCGCCGGGTCTTTTGTGATGACTTCGACCGCCTTCGCCGGCGAATGTCCCGCCGACAAGATGAAGCCCAACGTCCGTGAGAAGGTCGACTTCAAACCGGTCGGCGTCACCGACGTGACGCTCGGCTCGATCGACCTCGAGAAGCAACCCGCCAACATCAAGGATCGCCAGCTGCGCTTCCGCAAGCTGACGATCGAGCCCGGCGGCATCGTGCCGTGGCACAGCCATGACGACCGTCCGGCGCTGATCTTCGTCCAGCAGGGCGAGATCGTCGAATACGCCAGCAACTGCGCCGAGCCGATCCTGCACAAGGCGGGCGACATCCGGCCCGAAGTGTTCGGCACCTCGCACTGGTGGAAGAACCTGGGCAAGGAAACCGTCATTCTCTATGTCGGCGACGTCCGCAAGGACCCGCACGACCACAATATGTAAGCCGATGTAACGAGCGCACGCCCTCGGCTCTCGTTGCCGGATGTGACGTCCTGGAAGTCCCCCCGTGTTGCCCCGCACGTTCCAGGCGTCACATCCCCCCTTTCTAACTCGCGAGCGATGCCATGACCGAGCTGTCCGCGGCGATGAAATCCGAAACGATGCAAATGCGCGCTCACTCGCCGGGCGTGGCGCTGCGATCGCTCGTCATCGGCCTGACGGCCTTTTTGACCGTGGTCGATCTGTTTGCGACCCAGGCGATCCTCCCCTCCCTGACCCGGCATTACAACGTGACGCCGGCCGCGATGGGCTTTGCGGTCAATGCCAGCACCATGGGCATGGCGGTTGCCGGCCTTGTGGTCGGCCTGCTGAGCCCGCATATCGACCGGCGGCTCGGCATTCTCTTGAGCCTTGTCCTGCTCGCAATCCCGACCAGCCTGCTGGCAAGCGCGCCGGATCTGACCGTGTTCACGATGCTGCGCATCATCCAGGGGTTGTGCATGGCGTCGGCGTTCGCGCTGACGCTGGCCTATCTCGGCGAGCAATGCAGCGCGATGGATGCCGGCGGCGCCTTCGCAGCCTATATCACCGGCAATGTCGCGAGCAATCTGATCGGCCGGCTGGTCTCCGCCGCGGTGGTCGACAGTTTTGGGCTGGCGTCGAATTTCTATTTCTTCGCGCTGCTCAATCTCGCCGGCGCGGTACTGGTATATTTCACGATCCATCGGGTGAAGCCGATGCATGCGATGCCGACGACGCAGTCGCCGTGGGAAGCCACGATCGCCCATTGGCGTGACCCGTCGCTTCGCGCTGCTTTTGCGATCGGCTTCTGTATCCTGTTCGCGTTCATCGGCACCTTCACCTTCGTGAACTTCGTTCTGGTGCGTGCTCCGTTGTCGCTGGGACGGATGGACCTCGGTTTCGTCTATTTTGTCTTTGCCCCCTCGGTGATCACGACATTGTTCGCCGGCAGGGCGGTGGCGCGATTTGGCGCACGGCCGGCGATCTGGAGCGCGCTTGCGGTCGCGGCGATCGGCCTGCCGCTGATGCTGTCCTCGCATCTTGCGGCGGTCCTGACCGGCATGGTGCTGGTCGGCGTCGGCACTTTCTTCGCGCAAGCCTCGGCCACCGGTTTCGTCGGGCAGGCCGCCCATGAAAATCGCGGCGTGGCCAGCGGGACCTATCTTTCCTGCTATTTCCTCGGCGGCCTCGTCGGCAGCGCCGTGCTCGGCCAACTGTTCGATCGTTTCGGATGGGCAGCCTGCCTCGCCGGCGTGGCCACGTCGCTCGCGGTCGCAGCCCTGCTCACCGTGCGCCTGGTCTCGACACCGCCTTCCGTCGCCTATCCGGCACCATCCGGACCCTAACTCACCGCCGTCCGCTTCGGCTCGACGATCTCGAACATGCGCGGAAACTCGTCCATCAGCGTCATCAGCTCGCCAAGACGTGTGGCATCGCCGCTGACCCTGATCCTGCCGCCTGCGATGGCTTCGGCGAACG
>NZ_JBAVNZ010000502.1:0-9159 GCF_049691595.1 Bradyrhizobium sp. | reverse complement strand
GTGCACAAAGTGCCACTTTTGGTGCGCGTGCTTTTGCGGGTTACTCCCGAGACAGTGCAATGTCACGATTTTGAGCTTGCTCATCGTCAGCGCCCACCCTGATTTCTACGGCTGCCGCAACTAGCGTTGGCAGCCCGTTTCAAACGACCGGTTACCGGCAGCTATTGGAGCGCGATCGATGACCCGTATGGGCAACCCATAGTGGGCGTTCCAGACCCATCTCATACACGATCTCAAATGTTCTACTCCAAGCACAATCAAGAAAAACCCCGGACTGACCGGGGTTCTTCATCTTCAGAACTGTCGCCAGGGGACCTGGTACTTTCAGCACCAGACACCGGCAAACAGAACATTAGATCACTGATTTACCGCGGTCTGGCTCGTTCCCGAGCCGCCGGCAATCGGCGACCAATGCGCGGCCCGAACTTTCCACTTGCCATCTTCCTTGACAAACACCTGCGTTGCCCGCGTCCGGTAGTTGCTCACAGCGGCACTATTTTTCCGGGCCATTGAACCCTCTGAGTAATATTGCGCAACCGCAACCTTACCCGGCACCAAGGTGACAACGTGAATATGTTTCGCATCAATATTGACCGATTCGTATTCGTCGGGCTTGCTTCCGGCTTTGACTTCCTGAAGGAATCCGCCACTTGACCAGAATTCTAACGACCCATCCTTCGACACAGTGTCCTCCTGGTCCTTGAGATTCTTTTTGGCATAGGCATTGCCGTCCATGATCGTCTTGATCACTTCCTGCTCAGTTGCCTCATCAGCGTGAGCAAATGCACCTGCGAAGAGGAATATGCTCGTTAGAACTAGTAACACTGCCTTCATTGGTATCTCCTGTTTGTCTTGTTCGGCCCATTCAAGATTGGTTTCCGCTGGCCTTGCGCCAACCTGCGGCTTGAAAGGCGGGCGGCGACTATAGCCCAATTCGGGAGCGTCGGTTCCCCGCCGAACCCGGTCGGATTGGCACATGATTCCGGGCCCCGACTCGGTGTGCACGGTATTGACCCCAACCGGTCATCGCTCACTGGCTGCCGTGCGGCACCGAGATTAATTGCAATCGAGTGGATCAGCCGTCTGTAGCGGCGACGGATCAACTGGCTCCACGAGTTGACGCTTAACGTTATCCGTTATACCATGTCTGGATGGTAAAGGGCTTTCGTTGCGCCGATACGCAGGCTTTGTTTGAGACCGGCAAGAGTAGGCGTTTTTCGAATGCGGCTAACGTAGCGATCCGCAAGCTGACGCAGTTGGACGCCGCAAGTACCTTGGAGTTCTTGCGCTCGCCGCCAGGGAATCGACTCGAGGCGCTGGCGGGCGATCGAAAGGGCCAATACAGCATTCGGATCAATGATCAATTTCGTCTCTGTTTTCGCTGGACGCCCGAAGGCCCGACAGATGTCGAAATAGTCGATTACCGCTGAGGTTTATAGAGACATGTTTAAGAACGGAATGCGACCCGTACATCCTGGAGAGGTGCTGCGGGAGGATTTTCTGAAGCCTCTTGGCATGAGCGCCAATGCTCTGGCCAAGGCATTGCGTGTACCGGCGCCACGCATCAACGAGGTGGTGCGTAAGCGGCGCGGCGTGAGTGCAGATACTGCCATGCGTCTGGCACGCTACTTCGGTGGCGATGCACGTTCGTGGTTGAACTTGCAGACAGCCTATGATTTACGCATTGCGGAAATCAGCAACGCCAGGCGCATCGTGCGGGAAGTCTCGCCGGCGGCGGCAGCAGACGGGTCGTGACCCGACGCGGACACTCGGCAGGTCCAATCTGTTACGTGGAAGCGGCCGTCGGAGGATAGCTCCGCCGGTGAATTGGAACCTGGTCTGGTCGAGCGCATTCTGCCTCCCAAGCGGCGCAGGCGATGCGTTCTGACGTCACGGTGTGCCGCCGACGGCTGGAATGATCTGCGGAATCACGTATTGCTGAATGACGACCAGCAGCGCCAGCAGCACGGTCAATACGATGCTGTGAATGAATGTGCGGGCAACCACCTCGCCCTCGCGTCCCTTGAGATTTGTCACGGCGACTCCCGTTGCGATGTTCTGCGGCGAGATCATCTTGCCCAGGACGCCGCCGGAGGAATTTGTCGCCGCGAACAGCACTGGATTGAGATGCAACTGATTGGCGGCCACCACCTGCAGGTTGCCGAACAGCGCATTGCCGGAGGTGTCGCTGCCCGAGAGAAATACCGCCAGCCAGCCGAGGAAGGGCGAGAGAAGGATGAACAGGCGCCCCGTGGAGGCCGCGCCGAGGCCCAGCGTGTAGGCCAGACCGGAGTAATTCATCAGATAGGCGAGTCCGATGATCAGCATGACGGTCACGATTGCAAGCCAAGCCTGGCGAACCGTATACCCCACGCAGCGCAGAAAACCGGCCGGCGACAACTGTACCAGCGCCGCGGTGATGAGGGCTGACAACAATATGGCGGTGCCGGTTCCCAAGGGCTGGAAGTTCCAAACTGCTGCGTACGGCTGGTCGTGGTAGAGCGTGATCGAGATCATCTTGTGCAACCCCGGCCACGAAACAGCCTGTTGCGCGACATTGGCAACTTTACAGGTGGTCCAGATGATCACTACGGCAGAGACGATGAGCCAAGGAAGCCAGCCCTGCCAGGCGGGCACGGCCGCGACCGGCCGCTCCCCGGTCGCACCCGTGCCGTGAATCGCAAACTCGGGATCGGAGGGTGCCCGCCAGACCTTCAGAAACAACAGCGTGATGATCAACGAGCCCAGCGAGGACATTACATCGGTAAGCGTGTAGGTGATGAAGTTAGAAGCGATGAACTGCATGAGTCCGAAGCTGCCGCCGGCGATTAGCAGGATCGGCCAGAGCGCGCGCACGGAGCGCCAGCCGCCGTAGAGGGCAATGACGTAGAACGGCAGGATGAGGGCCATGAACGGCAATTGCCGACCGATCATCTTTCCGAGGACCGCGGCAGGCAGACCTGTGACGGCGCCCAAAACGGTCACGGGTACTCCCAAACCCCCGTAGGCGACGGGAGCCGTGTTGAAGATCAGCACGAACACCAGCGCTTCGAGCGCCGGGAAGCCCAGCCGGATCAGCAGCGCGCCGGTGATCGCGACCGGCGTGCCGAAACCGCAAACGCCCTCCAGCAGCGCGCCGAAGCAAAATCCGACCACGACCAGGATAATGCGCCGATCGCCCGGCAAGTTCGTGACAATCCAGGAGCGGAACGCCTCGAAGCGTCCCGATTGCACAGCAATGTTGAAAAGAAGCAGCCCGGTTACGACGATCCACATCACTGGCCAGAGCGCGAACACAGCGCCGTTGAAAACAGAGCGCCCTGCCAGATTCAACGGCATCTGCCAGACAAGGACCGCCACGACCAAGCCGACGATCAGACCGGCGAGCGCCGCCTGCCAGGCTGGCCGCCGCAGAACGCCGAGCAGCAGCAGGACCACGAAAGCGGGCAGGATTGCGACTAAGCACGACAGGGCAAGATTGTCCCCCAGGGGCGTCAGACGCTGATGAAACATGGCGACCCTTAATTTATTGTTTGTTGTTTAGAGAGGCTTGCGCCTCGTCGGCCAACGGCTTACCCGACGCGGCCACGGTATCGCCATCCCCTCAGGGCTGCAATGTGCCGCGGCTGCCGATCGCGAGCGGCGAAGTCATCGGTATCAGCTCGCCAACGTCATTCGGTCCGAGATCGCCCGAGCGAGTACCCTTTGACCGCCTCAGTCGCCCGTCGGAGCAATACGAAACTCCAGGACCGACTCCGTACGTTCCAGGGTCTCGGATAGCCGTCCCGCACTCGTCCTGTCGGACGAGCGGATGACCATGTCGTGCCTGAGCACTCGCCCGTCTGCGTCCAGACGATAGCTGAAGTTGGCGATCGAGAATCCATGACTCTCGACCAACGCGCGCAGGCCTGCCTCATTGAGAGCCTTGGAGCGCGTCAGTCTCAACTCGAAATGAAAATAGGCCAGCGAGGGCATGCGCGCCTCGATCTGGCGGAAAACCGAGAGCACGCCGAGCGTCAGCACGACGCTTACGACCAAAGGAAAATAGAAGCCGATGCCGGCCAGAATCCCGATCGCTGCGGTGATCCAGATCGAAGCCGCGGTCGTCAAACCGCGAACCGAAAGACCGTCTCTAAGGATGGCGCCGGCGCCGAGGAAACCAATACCCGTCATGATGCCTTGCGCCATCCGTGTCGGATCGAGCCTGATGAGATCTCCAGAAATACGCATCCAGTGAGTTTCGTAAGCAGTCACCAGCATGAGAAGGCTGGACGTCATGCAAACCAGAGCGTGAGTCCGAAATCCCGCCGGACGTCCGTGGTACGAGCGCTCGAATCCGATCGCGGCCCCAGCGATTAATCCGGCCACCAACCGGAACAGCATCTCCAAGTTGTCTGTTGCCAAGTTCGATGTCTCCCGTGCTCGAATGTACGGGCCCCGGGGTCGAGGCCCTGGACGCGAGGGCCCATGACACGGCCGCCAATGCCAGCGCAGCGCCCGGCTCCTGCCGCATATTGATCGTCAGATTTTGGGCAAGCAATACAGTGCGTCGATCGGCGCCTCCGGGCCGAGGGCGATCGCCCGCCCGAGGAGCACCGCGGATCTGCGTTTCCAGGCGGGCCCTGACCCATGGAGACCCTGATCCAACGCCTGCTTGCGGAAAGACGATTTCGGCGCGTTCGCTTCGTCATGCTCAGCACCGACCGTTCCTCGCGGGACTCGACGCGGCACCGGGCGTCGAGCCCGGCCACCGCGTAACGTCAGCCCGTTTCGGCGCCGTCCCGCCGCTACTTGGAGGCGCCGGCCGCCGGCTTGGGCGCGGTCCCGACCCAGGTCCAGCCGGCGATCAGCCAACCGGTCGATCCCTTCTGCAGTGCGCACACCACCTGCGCTGGCTCGCGCATCGCTACTCCCTTTTGCTTGAACGTGTAGACCACCGAGGCGACGACGTAAGCGCGATCAGCGCCGACGATGACCCGTACCGGCTTGCCCAGCGCGACGGCGCCGTCGGTGTTGCCGGCAGCCTCATCGGCTGCGGCAAGCGCCTTGGTCCAGGCATCCAAGGCATTGGGTCCTGCCCAAACATGCGGCGGCACATCGTCGATTGCGACGATCCCGGCGGGCGCAAGGGCCGCTGCACCCGCTTTCATGTCGCCTTTATTGAAGTTGTCGATGAACAGCCGGATCGGCGCCATGACCTCGGTCTGCGGCGTGGCGGCGCCAGCGGCCGCAGAGAGTCCAAGCAATACGACAGCGATCAGCAGCGTACGCGGTTTCATCAGAGGCTCCCCCGAAATGTGGATTGGTGCGTGAGAGAGTAACGCGCCTGTCCAACTGCGGCCACAGTTCTGACGTTCGAGCCGCCGTCGTCTTCGCCGCACCGCCGTCGCCGCCTGTCGCGCCGATTACCACCAGCGCCGTCCTCTCGTGCACCCGAGAATGACGGTAGGACCCGAGCCGTTCGAGCGGATCTGACGCGGGATCGCCGATCGCGACCGTCCGCTATCGGGGCGCACAACGCATCGGCACCCCGACCGCGATCACTCTGCGATTTACTTCGCGGCTTGCGCCTCGGGGCGTTCCAGACGGAAGCGGCAATAGAGGAATTGCTGTCGCGCGCCCCCGGGCGTGCGATGAACGTCGAACAGAGATTCGGCGAGAGTGAAATCGTCGCGAAGCTCCTGCGACAGAGTCGCCGCATCGCAGCGGCAGACCGGGAGTCCGCTGCATTGCCTCGGCCGATCTGGGCCGAACGTGGCGATGACGACATGTCCCCCAGGCTTGATCGACCGGCGCATGGTGTCGACGTACGCCGCCCGGGCCTCGGGCATCGTCAGAAAGTGGAAGACAGCGCGGTCGCGCCAAATATCGTACGCGTGCGTCGGCAGAACCGTCTGAGTGATACCCGCTTCCCGCCAGCAGATTTCCGCAGCGAGTAGATCATCGACGAGCGTGGACGCGCCGCCGCCGCCTCAGCGGAGTTTTTTCCAGTAATCGACGAACTGCCCAGCCTGGGTTGCCGTCAAGCCCTCCTTGTCGAAGCTCAGCGCCGGCTCTCCCGCTGGCTGGAAGCTGACTTTTCCTGCCTTGATCGTCACGGGGCTGCAGTCTTTCGCTGCCGCCGGCGGCTCGTTGCTGGTGCCCGGCTTACCGAGGTTGTTCTGCAGCCAGAACGCGGCCTGCTCGCAATACTTGCCTCCCGTCAGCGTGTACTGGGCAACGATCGACAGGGACACCGGCTTGCCGTCTTTGTCGGTCCAGAAGACATTGAAATTGCGACGGCCGTGCGTCACGGTGTACAGGCCGCCGATGGCTGGAGGCAGGACTTCCTTGCCGTCCGGCAACACGCGCTTCACGAGCTCGTAGGTACCGGTGATATTGGGAGTGTCGGCGTGCGCAGTCGCGGCGGGCGCATCGGCGGCCCACGTCCACCCGCTGAAGCCCAATAGTGCGGCGCCTGTCCAGGCGCAGACTTTATAGAGTGGTGTGCTCATCTGAATCCCCCGATGCATCAGTTTGACCTGAAAGAGCGTATACGATTTCGTTCGCCGGGGCATCGCAGTGATGCCTTAGGGGCCTCGAGGCTGTGTGGAGGCGACCGCGCCTCCCTGGATCGATCAGCGGCCGCCCGTGCGACCGCTACTTTTCCCAGCGCTGCGCGGCGAACTGCTGGTCGACGGGGGTCTTCATGAAATGGTTGGCGAAATTGCCGATGGTCTTCATGGCAACCCCGATCAGCACGCCAAGACCCTGTTCGCGCGTATATCCGGCGGCGGTGAAATTGCTCAAGTCGGCGCCGGTGACATGACCCTTGCTGCGGATGAGTTTGCGCACAAAGGCCGCCAGGGCGTTGAGCTTGGCATCCGGTGATTCCGTGCCCTGGCGGATCGCCTTCAGCACTGCCTGATCGATCTTCATATTGGTGGCGAACGTCGAGTGGGCTGACACGCAGTAAGCGCAAGCGTTTTCGACGCTCGTGACCACCAGCACGGTCTGCATCTCGATCCCGGTCAGGCCGATCTTGGCAAAATGCTTGGACAAATCGATATAGCTGGCAAGGGTTTCCGGCGAATTGGACAGTCCGGAGAGCAGGTTCGGCACGAAACCGAGCTGCTTCTGCGCTCCTTCGAGGAAGGGACGGGCATCGGGGGGCGCACTGTCGATGGTCGGAAAGGGGAAAGTGTTCACGAATGATTCCTTTATGTCAGTTCTCGTGGCCGTTGAAGAATGACTCGCGGTCATTTCTGTGTCGGAGGACGGATGGTAGAACAAGTAGTTCCACCCATCGCGGGAAGCTGGCGGCCGCTCGGGCCTGTCGCGGTCGGACTCGCTCGCAGGTTTGCGCTGCAGAGTCAGCTCCTCTTGATCGCGCACGAAGGAATGATAGCCGAGCGCCGGGAGAGGCGCGTCGCGTTCGCAACCCGGTCCCCTCCTCGGCCATCCCGCACGACTTGGCAAAGGCTCCGGCGGGGCATCACACTAAGCGGCGTGGCCCCCTGTCCGGCGCGCCAGGAGATGCACGGCATGCCCTCAGCCATCGACCGTTGCAGGAACGTCCCGGATTTTCGCGCCCTTGCGCGCCGACGCCTGCCTGCGCCGATTTTCCACTATATCGACGGTGGCGCCGACGACGAGATCACGATGCGGCGCAACACGCAGGCGTTCGAGGACTGCGACCTGGTACCGAACGTCCTGGTCGACGTAAAACACGTGGACATGTCGGTGACCGTGCTGGGGCAGCGCCTCGAGCTGCCGATCTTCTGCTCGCCCACCGCGCTCCAGCGCCTGTTCCATCACGAGGGCGAGCGCGCCGTGGCCCGCGCCGCGGAAAAGTACGGCACGTTTTTTGGGATCTCATCGCTCGCCACGGTGAGCATCGAGGAGATCGGGCGCGCGACCAGGACGCCGAAGCTGTTCCAGTTGTACTTCCACCGGGACCGCGGGTTGACCTACAGCCTGATTGAGCGCTGCAAGGCGGCCGGTTTTGACGCACTCGCACTCACCGTCGACACCATCGTCGGCGGCAATCGCGAGCGCGACCTGCGGACGGGCTTCACCTCGCCGCCGCGGCTGACGCTCAGGAGCCTCGCCAGCTTTGCGATCCGGCCGCGCTGGGTATTCAACTTTCTCGCGCGCGGAAAGTTCAGCCTGCCGCAGCTCGAGGACCGTGTCCCCGAGGGCACCGATATTACCGTTTCGGTAACTGACTACTTCTCCAGGATGCTCGACCAGTCGATGAACTGGAAGGACGCCGAGGAAGTACGCAGGCGCTGGGCCGGCCAGTTCTGCCTGAAGGGCGTCATGAGCGCCGCCGACGCGCGTCGCGCCGTGGAAATCGGCGCCACGGCCATCATGGTGTCGAACCACGCGGGGCGGCAGCTCGACGGATCGCGCTCCCCTTTCGACCAGATTTCCGAGATCGCCGATGCCGTGGGCGGGCAGATCGATATCATCTGCGACGGGGGCATCCAGCGCGGCACGCACATTCTGAAGGCGATCGCCGCCGGGGCCACGGCCTGCTCCGGCGGGCACATGTACCTGTACGCACTCGCCGCGGGCGGACAACGCGGCGTCGAGAAAGCGCTCGGGAACCTGAAGACCGAGGTCGAGCGCGACATGAAACTGATGGGCGTGACGCGCCTCGACCAACTCTCGCGCGAGCACCTTCGCTACCGTTGAATTCGACCTGATTCACCCCGGAGCCAGCACCACGTGAGCCATCCCATGAACGGCGCGCAATCCCTCGCGCAGACGCTCGCCCACTGCGGCGTCGAGGTCTGTTTCGCCAATCCCGGCACTTCCGAGCTGCACTTCGTCGCCGCCCTGGACTCGATTGCCGGGATCCGCCCGGTGCTGTGCCTCTTTGAAGGCGTGGCCACCGGCGCGGCGGACGGTTATGGCCGCATCGCGGGCAAGCCCGCGGCCACACTGCTGCACCTCGGGCCGGGCCTCGCGAACGGCCTCGCGAACCTGCACAATGCGCGCCGCGCGGCGAGCCCCATCGTCAACGTCGTGGGCGATCATGCTACCTACCATCTGCAGTACGATGCGCTGCTCACCTCCGACATCGTTGGGTTTGCGCGCCCGGTGTCCGCGTGGATCCATGAATCGAAGAGCGCCGGCTCGGTGGCGGCCGACGCCGCACGCGCGGTGCAGGCC
>NZ_JBAVNZ010000501.1:0-8182 GCF_049691595.1 Bradyrhizobium sp. | reverse complement strand
CAGCGTCCTGGCATAATCTTGCCCGAAAATGCGCTCGCGGATAACGGGAACGCCGAACTTCTCGCCGAGCGACTTCAGGATCTGCGGCGAGGGCAGCATGCCGCCGGGAAAAACATAGCGCTGGATGAAATCGACCTCGCGGCGATAGGCCGGGAACAGGCTGTCCTGAATGGTGATGGCCTGGATGCCGGCAAGGCCGCCGGGCAGCAGGCGGTCGCGCAATTGTGAGAAATAATTCGGCCAGAACGCCTCGCCGACCGCCTCGATCATCTCGATCGATACGATCCGGTCATAGCGGTCACGCTCGTCGCGATAGTCCTGCAGGCGGATCGCGACCTTGTCGCTGAGGCCGGCGTTGTGGATGCGCGCTTGCGCAAAATCGCGCTGTTCCCTGCTGATCGTGAGCCCCACCACTTTCGCGCCAAATGTCCTGGCGGCGAACTCGGCAAAGCCGCCCCATCCGCAGCCGATCTCCAGCAGTCTTTGGCCCGGCCGCAGGTCGATCGCCTCGGCGAGCCGGCGGTATTTGTTGGTCTGCGCGGCGGTCAGATCGGCCGTGCCGTCCTCGAACAGCGCCGAGGAGTAGGTCATGGTCGGATCGAGCCAGGCCGAATAAAACGCGTTGCCGATGTCGTAATGGGCATAGATGTTGCGTCTCGCCTGCCGCCTGGTGTTGCGGTTGAACCAGTGGCGGATGGCCTGGACGGTGCGCACCAGCGGCTTGCCGATCAGCATCGTCTGCATCCAGTCCTGATTGACGCAAAAAAGATAGAGGAACCGGGTCAGGTCCGGCGTGTCCCACTCACCGCGCAGATAGGCCTCGGCGATGCCGATGTCGCCGCTCCGCAGCAGCCGCGACGCAAAACCGTAGTCGTAGACCTTCATGGCGGCGGCCGGTCCCGGCCCGTTGCCGCCCAGCCTGACGGTACGGCCGTCGGGCAGCGTCACGTCAAGCGTGCCGCGCTGCAGTTTCGAACCATAGCCGAGCGCGATCCGGACCATGCGGGGCAGGTCCGGGAGCAGGGTGTCCACGGTGTCCATGGTTACCGAAATCGGCTCGGGCATGGCAGATCCATCGACTGGTTCTCTGTCCGGGCCGCGCGTGATCGGCTCGACCTCGACCATCACCGTTTTGCGCGGCCGGACAACGCCGCCGTAGTATAGTCGCTGCCATCGCCGATCGCCAAGCCAGTATTGATGGCGGCGTCCGGGCGCGGCACCAGCCGCGCGCCCTTGAGCCAGAGCCGCAGCGCCTCCCAATGGATCGCCACGGCTATTTTCAGGGTGACCAGCGGCAATGCGAAGAAGGCGCGCAGCAACTCCGCCGAGTTCAGCGCGCGGCGGCGGCCGTTGAAGGTCGCCGCGAGCAGGGGCCCCTCGCGGTCGGTCTCCAGGATGCGCAGCTTGACCCTCGCGTGCGGCGGCGAGACGCGGAAATGGTAGCGCATCGCCATCTCGATGAAGGGTGAGACGTAGAACAGTTTGTCCTGGCTCTGCCGGATGCCGGCGTCGCTGCGTTCGCCCGGCTTCACCGGAAGCACGTAAACGTGGATACCGCCAAAGGTGTTGCGAACTTCATAGATCAAGAGCGCCAGTTCGCCGTCGGCGCGATAGCAGAAATAGACCGACAGCGGATTGAAGGTGTAGCCGAGCAGGCGGGGATAGCACAGCAGCAGCACCCGCCCGCCTGATAGCTCGATGCCGCGCTCGGCGGCGCAGCGCTGCGCGTAGCCGCGCAACGACGACCCGTCGCGCTCGCCATGATCGGCCTCGCGGAAACTGTAGAGCGCGGCCCGGTTGACGCCGAACAGGGCCGACTGGCGGTCCGCTTGTGCGAGCCGGTCGAGATCGATCAGCAGGCTCATGACGCGATAGCTGAAGCGGTGGCCGATCGGCTTGAGCCGGGCATGCATCACCTCGCCGACGTACAGCGCCGCCGCGGCGTCGGCGGAACCGTCACGCGTCCCGACTTGGGTGGCTGCCGTGCGCATCGCTACTCCGCGGCTTCGGCAAGTTCCGGCAGCGGTTCGCGCCACGGGGCGATGGCGCCCAGCGCCTCCGCGACCTCGAGGCCGGAGCGCAGTCCATCCTCGTGAAACCCGTATCCGGTCCAGGCGCCGCAGAACCAGGTATGCCGCTTGCCCTGAATCTCGGCGAGGCGTTTCTGCGCGGCAAAGGCGGCGGCATTATATTGTGGATGTTCGCACATATACTTGCTGAAGGTAAGTTCGGAAGCGGGCTCGAACGGCGGATTGAGGCTGACGAACAGCGGTTTGTCGTCATCGATGCCCTGCAGGCGGTTCATCCAGTAGGTCACCGCGACATCGTTCGCGGTCGTTCCCTGACGCCGCCAGCGCAGGAAATTCCATGACGCCCAGGCGTGCCGGCGCTTCGGCATCAGCCTGATGTCGCGGTGAAGATAGACCGTGTTGGGGGAGTAGCCGATGGCGCCGAGAATCGATCGTTCGCCCGGGTCGGCATCGGACAGCATCGCCAGTGCCTGGTCGCTGTGGGAAGCGATCACGACGTGATCGTAGCCGTGGTGCCCGCCATGGCTGTCATGGACGACGACGCCATGCGATGTGCGCTCGACCGATGTCACCGCGCAGCCAAGCCGGAGCCGGTCGCGGAACGCTTCGGTCAGCTTCTCGACGTAGCGCTGGCTGCCGCCTTTCACCGTGCGCCAGACCGGGCGGTCATATTGCAGCAGCCGATGATTGCTGAAGAACGCGACGAAGTTCTCGGCCGGGAAGTCCAGGATGTCGCTGGCCGGCGCCGACCAGATCGCGGCGCCCATCGGCGCCAGATAATCCGTCAACAGACGCGGGGCGAAATGGCGGCGGCGAAAATATTCGCCAAGCGTCAGCCCGGCCAGATTCCCTGCCGCATGATCCGCGGTGCTCTCTGTGTTGAAGGTCAGGATGTCGCGGAGCATCCACAGGTAGGAAGGGGACAGCAGGTTTCGCGGCTGCGCGAACAGGCCTCTGGCGGTTTCCAGCCAGCTGTTGCCACCACCCTTCCACTCGAAGCGGCCGGCATCCGCCGTCACCGCAAAGCTCATGCAGCTATCCACGGTCTCGACACTAAGATGGGCGAACAGCGCCGTCAGGTCGGGATAATTGAGCTCGTTGTAGACGATGAAGCCGATATCGACCGCGAGCGGCGTTCCATCATAGTCGATGGTGACGGTATGGCTGTGTCCGCCGGGGCGGAGCTCGCGGTCGTAGACGGTGACCGGATAGTTTTTCGAAAGAGTCCAGGCCGCGGCGTTGCCGGCAATTCCCGTTCCGATAACCGCGACCCGCATCCGAAAGCGCCTCCCTGGTGTGCCTCCTAGATACGGCTCGAGGTTCTCAGGGTTTCAAGTCGGCCACAGGCGCGTGCGAAAAGACGGATTCACACCGACATAACAGGGGGAAAACCTCATGAAATCTTCGTAAGATTCCGGCTTGCCCCGATCATCCCGGCGTTGTTCTAACGCCGATGAAACATGGGAAATTGAGCATTTTCGTTGCCGGTTGGGCGGCTTGGCACGCAACGTTGAGGAAAGGCGGACGGGACTGTCCGCGCCTTGATCCGAGGGGTAGTATCACCGCCCGGCTCCAACGGAAGCATCGGCTCGTGAACCTCTCGCAGACCCTCCCTGAAAGCGTCATTCGCGCATCTTTGCGGGTCTGTGTGCGTGGCGGAGAGCGGGTGTGACCAAGCGATTCCCTGTGGCTTTGGAAGGCCTGCGTGCCTGCGCTCCGGGCTGGGGCCGTTGGACGAGGTCGCTTGCGGGGTTTTGCATGGTCGCGAGCTTGGCGGGCTGCATCCTGACCAGGGACCTTCCCGATCCTGCGCTGGAGATACCGGACGGATACAAGACGGCCAGGCGGATGACCGCCGCCGATGCGCCGCCGGGGCTGGACTGGTGGCGCGGCTTCCGTTCTCCGGAATTGACTGTCCTGATGGAGGAAGCCCAGACGGTCAATCTGGACATCGCGGCCGCGACCGCGCGCTTCGTGCAGGCTGACGCGCAGGCGCGTATCGCCGGGGTGCCGCTGCTGCCCTCTCTCTCCGGCTCCGGTTCGGAAACCTATTCCCGCACGTCCGGCGCAAGCTCGAGCGGATTGAGCATCGGTGGCCGCGAGGTCGTCAATTATTCGGCCTCGCTCAGTGCCAGCTATGAACTCGATTTCTGGGGCAAGAACCGCGACGCCGCGCAGGCCGCGGAGGAAACCGCGGTCGCCAACCGTTTTGATCGCGACGTGGTCGCGCTGACGACGCTGACGACGGTGGCCAACGCCTATTTCCAGGTGCTGGCCGCGCAGGACCGGCTGCGAACGGCCGAACGCAACATCGCCAGCGCGGCGCGCATTCTCGACGCGATCAGGCAGCGCCTGACTGCCGGCACGGGGACGGATCTCGATGTCGCGCAACAGGAGAGCGTGCTTGCCAATCAGCGCGCTTTGGTGCCGCCGCTGCGGCAGACCCTCGATCAGAACCTCAACGCGCTGGCGATCCTGGTGTCGCGGCCGCCGGAGGCCGTGCGCGTCAGCGGCGGCTCGCTCGACCGGATCGCGGTTCCCCGGGTGACGCCGGGACTGCCATCGGAACTGCTGACACAGCGCCCGGATATCAGGCGGCAGGAAGCGCAGCTCGCGTCCGCCACGGCCAATGTCGGCAGCGCCCGCGCGCAATTTTTCCCGAGCATCCAGCTCACCGGGCAGGGCGGCTATCAAAGCTCGGCGCTGTCGGCGCTGTTCCAGCCCCACGCCGCGTTCTTCAGCCTGGTCGGCAGCGCGACCCAGCCGATCTTCGACGGCGGCAAGATCCTCGGCAATTTCGAATTGGCGAAGGCGAGGCAGGACGAGCTGCTGCAGACTTATCGCAAGACCGTGATCCAGTCATTTGCCGATGTCGACAACGCGCTGATGTCGATTCGCCAGACCACCATCAAGCTGCGGCTGCAGCGCGAGGTGGTGGCGGCGTCGCGGCGGGCCTTTCAATTGGCCGAGCAGCAATTACGTGCAGGAACCGCTGACATCGTAACCGTGCTAAATACGCAATTGACGTTGTTCCAGGCCGAAGATGCGCTGTCGCAGGCCCAATTGGCCCGGCTGCTTGCGATCGTCAGCCTGTATCAGGCGCTGGGCGGCGGCTGGGAGCCGAGGATGGAGAGGCCGGTCGATGCTCTTTAAGCCGGAAACGGAGAACACTGCGAACGCCGCCCCGGCGCGCGCGCCGAGCTTCGTCTCGCGCGCGCTGAGGCGGATCGTCTCGCTGGCCGTGACCCTCGTCATCCTTGGCGGGCTCGGCTATATCGGCTGGAACGCGTTTCAGCAGAAGCAGCAGGCCGGCAACCGGGCGGGAGCCCGCCCCGATCTGCCGGTACCGGTGCTGGCGGCGACGCCGCGCATCCAGGACGTTCCGGTTTATCTCGACGGCGTCGGATCGGTTCGGGCGCTGAACAACGTGGTGGTGCGCGCCCAGGTCGACGGTAAATTGCTATCGGTGAATTTCGTCGAGGGACAGGACGTCAGGAAGGGCGACGTGCTCGCTGAGATCGATCCGGTGATCTATCAGGCGCAATACGATCAGGCCGTCGCCAAGAAGGCGCAGGACGAAGCCCAGCTTGCCAATCAGCGTCTCGATCTCGCCCGCTATCAGCAGCTCGCCGCCTCCAACGCCGGGTCGAAACAGCAGGCCGACACCCAGCGCGCGGTGGTCGCGCAGCAGGAAGCGCTGGTCAAGGCCGATCAGGCCGCGATCGACAATGCGCAGGCAACGCTCGGCTATACCCGGATCGTCGCCCCGATTTCGGGCCGTGCCGGCCTGCGTCAGATCGACCAGGGCAACATCATTCACACGTCCGATGCCTCCGGCCTCGTCATCATCACCCAGTTGCAGCCGATCGTGGTGCAGTTCAGCCTGCCGCAGCAGCAAATCGTGCGCGTCAATGCGGCGGCCGCCAAGGGCGCGCTGACGGTCGACGTTTTCGGCAATGACGGCACCACCGTGATCGATAGCGGTATGCTGAAAGGCATCGACAACCAGGTCGATCCGACCACCGGCACGCTCAAACTCAAGGCCGAATTCCCCAACGCCGATTTCCAGCTGTGGCCGGGCCAATTCGTCAACGTCCGCCTCAAGGTCGAAATCCTCCCGAAGGCGATCGTGGTGCCGACCTCGGCGGTGCAGCGCGGCCCCGCCGGAACCTTCAGCTACGTGATCGGCGAGGGCGACCTCGTCACGGCGAAGCCGGTCGTGGTGACGCAGCAAAACGAAAACGATGCCGTGGTCGCAAGCGGGCTCACGACCGCCGACCGCGTGGTGACCACAGGCTTCGCCAACCTGTCCGATGGCGCAAAGGTCATCGTCGGCACGGAAGACTCCGCGCCGACCGCCGATCTCGCGCCGCGCAAGCGCAGCCGGGCGCCGCAAGACAAGGACGGCCAGGCCAAGGACGGTCAGGGCAAGGATGGTCAGGGCAATCGCGGCAAACGCGAGGGCGATCAGAAGGGACAGAGCGGACCCGCGACGCGGGGCGAAACGTCGGGCGGCGCGGCGAAGTCGCAGCCGTGACCAAGATGCCCGTGTTTTGAATGCCTGGCTTCGCAACGACGAGCCCGCAACCATGAGCGTCTCCGAACCGTTCATCCGCCGGCCGATCGCGACCTCGCTGCTGGGGATCGCGCTGTTGATCGGTGGCGCGCTCGGTTACTGGGCGCTGCCGGTCGCGGCGCTGCCGCAGGTCGACTTCCCGACGGTGCAGGTGACGACGCAACTGCCCGGCGCCAGCCCCGACGTGATCGCCTCGCTGATCACCGCGCCGCTCGAGCGTCAACTCGGGCAGATCCCGTCGCTGTCATCGATGAACTCGACCAGTTCGTTCGGCGTCAGCCAGATTTCGCTGCAGTTCGATCTCAACCGCGACATCGACGGCGCCACCCAGGACGTGCAGGCGGCGATCAACGCCGCCGCGGGAATCCTGCCAAGGAGCCTGCCGTATCCTCCGACCTACGCCAAGGTGAACCCGGCGGATGCCCCGGTCATGACGCTGGCGCTGACCTCGGAGACGATCTCGCTGCGCGCGATGAGCGATCTTGCCGACACCATCCTGGGCCAGCGCCTCAGCCAGATTTCCGGTGTCGGCCGCGTCATGGTGCTGGGCGGCCTCAAGCCGGCGGTGCGGGTGCAGGCCGATCTGGCGCGGCTTGCGGCCTATGGCATCTCGATGGAGGATTTGCGCAGCGCCATCGTCGGCGCCAATGTCAGCGGACCGAAGGGATCGCTCGACGGCGCGCAGCAGGCCTACACCATCGCCGCCAACGACCAGATCGCGGCGGCGGACGCCTACAAGCCGATCATCATCGCCTATCGCAACGGCGCGCCGGTCACCATCGGCGACATCGCCATCATCGTCGACGGGCTGGAGAACGACCGCACCGGCGGCTGGTACCAGGGCACGCCGGCCGTGATCATCGACATCCAGCGGCAGCCCGGCGCCAATGTGATCGAGGTTGTGCGACAGATCCGGGACGAAATCCCGAAGATGCAGCGCGCGATCCCGGCCGGCGTCAACCTCGCCGTGGTCAGCGACCGCACCGTCACCATCCGCGCCTCGGTGCGCGACGTGCAGTTCACGCTGATCCTGAGCGTCGTGCTGGTGACGCTGGTGGTGCTGTTGTTCCTGCGTTCGCTGCGCGCGACGCTGATCGCCGGCGTCGCGCTGCCGCTATCGCTGATCACGAGCTTCGGCATCATGTATTTTTCGGGCTTCAGCCTCGACAATCTGTCGCTGATGGCGCTGACGATCGGCACCGGCTTCGTGGTCGACGACGCCATCGTCATGATCGAGAATATCGTGCGCCACATGGAGAATGGCGAGTCCGCGATGCAGGCCTCGCTCAGGGGCGCCAGCGAAATCGGCTTCACCGTGATTTCGCTGACATTATCGCTGATCGCGGTGTTCATCCCGCTGTTGTTCATGTCGGGACTGGTCGGGCGGATGTTTCGCGAATTCGCGCTGACGCTGACGATCGCGGTCGTGACCTCGGCGATCGTGTCGCTGACCCTGACGCCGATGATGTGTTCGCGGCTTTTGAAACATGTCGGCGTGGAGATCGCGGTTCCCGGGCTGGCCTTGGCCAGCCGCGGCATCGACCGCATGGTCGTATTCTATCATCGCACGCTGCTC
>NZ_JBAVNZ010000500.1:0-1513 GCF_049691595.1 Bradyrhizobium sp. | reverse complement strand
GGGCAAATCATCGCAATTGCCGGCCGATGACGGTCGAAGCCATAGACACGCGCGCAATTTTTCGTTCAAAGTGCGCGCCAAGCCGGTCATGAAAACCGGCGCGGGAGCAGGGTTTGGCCACCGATGACGTGGCCGATCCTCGCGACAAGGACAGGGCGAAAATCCGGACATGGTCACGATACAAGTCAGCAACCTGATCGATTTTGTCGCCGAGGTCTTCACCCATTCGGAATCGTCGCCCGAAGAGGCGCGGCGGATCGCGACCTATCTCACCACGGCCAATCTCACCGGCCATGACAGCCACGGCGTGATCCGGGTGCCGGTCTATATCAGGTGGAAGAAAATGGGCTCGGTGGTCCCCGACCAGACTGTCGCACTCGTGGTCGATACGCCGTCGCTGGCGGTGGTCGATGGCAAATTCGGCTACGGGCAAACGGTGACGCCGCAGGCGGTCAGGATCGGCATCGAGAAATGCAGGAAGGCGGGGCTATCAGCGGTGGCGCTGCGCAACGCCGGGCATATCGGCCGGGTCGGCGACTGGGCGGAAATGGCCGCCGCCGAAGGGCTGGTATCGGTCCACTTCGTCAACGCCGCGGGCTCGCTGCTGGTGGCGCCCTATGGCGGCGTCGAGAAGCGGCTGTCGACCGCGCCCTATTGCGTCGGCATTCCGCGCCAGGGACAGGATCCGATCGTGCTCGATTTCGCCACCTCGATCGTCGCCGAAGGCAAGGTGCTGGTCGCCAGCCGCGGCGGCAAGAAATTGCCAAAGGGCGCGCTGATCGATGCCGACGGCACGTTGAGCGAAGACCCGGCCGTGCTGTACGGGCCGCACACGGCGGAAGGGCCGCGCGACCACACCAAGGGCACCGGCGCGATCCGCGCCTTCGGCGAGCACAAGGGCTCGGGGCTGGCGTTCATCTGCGAATTGCTCGGCGGCGCGCTGACGGGGACCGGCGCGACCGCGCCGGACCGCCGCTTCGCCAACGGCATGTTCGCGGTTTATGTCGACCCCAAGGTGGTCGATACCAGCCATTTCTTCGACGGCGAGATCTCGCGCTATGTCGACTTCATCAGGGCGACCAAGACGGTCTCCGGCGTCGATGCCGTGCTGATCCCCGGCGATCCCGAGCGGAAAATGCGCGCCGACCGCACCAAAAACGGCGTGCCCTTGCCGGACGATACCTGGGCCGCAATCGTCAATACCGCCCGCGAGGTCGGCGTCAGCGAGGTCAGCATCCAAAGGGCAACGGCTTGATTTGCACCGTCATTGCGAGGAGCGTAGCGACGACCGCGTCCGCCGAAGCTCTATGAGCGAAGGCGGAAGCAATCCATAGCTGCCGGAAAGAAAGACTGGATTGCTTCGCTGCGCTCGCAATGACGACAAAGTTTGCACAACAGGGAAGGAACGCAGAGTGGCTAATAACGTCAAGAAAGTCTGGGCCTCGGGCAAGGCCGTGGTGAAC
Source organism: Bradyrhizobium sp. (assembly GCF_049691595.1). Taxonomy (GTDB): domain Bacteria; phylum Pseudomonadota; class Alphaproteobacteria; order Rhizobiales; family Xanthobacteraceae; genus Bradyrhizobium. The sequence goes on along the minus strand of NZ_JBAVNZ010000500.1, from coordinate 50 downwards.
GCCTGGCTGGCGATCCCGTCGGGATTCTCCGCCGAGGTGATCGCGCAATG
>NZ_JBAVNZ010000499.1:0-3779 GCF_049691595.1 Bradyrhizobium sp. | reverse complement strand
CGGCAAATCCGACCTCGACCATCGCCGCGCTTGCACTGCGGGCGGCGGAAACCATCAAGGCCCAGCTCAAGTCGTAGATCAATTTCAGTGCTTAACAATTTAGCCGGTGGGAGGCAGCGATGGTTGCGGGTCTACTCCAGATGCGGGGCAGTATTGCGCTCGATCAATTCTGGCCAACGGGGCGATCGGACGCGGACACCACCAAGATATTGCTCACGGTGTCACCCGACGCCATCGAATTCAGAAAGAACAGTTCGGCGCCGTTTCACCCGACGCATGTGTTCGACCATGCGATCGTGAAGGGCCGAACGAGAAAACTGGCGATCAAGAATGGGCAAGTGACAATCCGGTTGCAGGGAATCGACGCCACCGAATTGCACTATCAGCCAAGCCCGCTTTCACCCATCGAGAAGAAGGGCTTAAGTGCAGCTAAACTTAATGCTTACCATTTGGTGACGCATCCCTACCGGCAATTCCTGGGAGCAACGTCCACCAAAGCGCTGCGCGACTTTCTGGCTACGGCCGGACATCCCGCGCTGGATTGCCACGTCTTCACCCAGGTCGACGAACCTGGCGAAGCCTTCGATACCTACGGCAGGCTCGTCGGCGACATCGAGGTCACGATCGGAGGAAAACTCGTCAACATCAATCAATGGCTGGTGGAACACGGCTGGGCATTTCCGACGTTCTATTCATCGATGACCAACGATGAAATCAACACGCTGCTGGGCCTGGCCAGGACGGCTCGCGCCAACAAAAGCGCCGCCTGGAAATTGCTCAGCAAGTCGATTGGTCAGTTTAACTTCAACTTGCTTGAGCCCAAAAAAAACGACCTGACTGTGCTCGCGTCCGACAAAGGGCCGGTCATCCTGCCAAAACTCTATCGGCGCTACACCAACTGGTCGGCGCGCAACAAGGTCAAGGTAACCAACCAGACGTTCCAGAAATTTCTGGCGGCCGGATCCAACGGCAAGCCCGACGTATGTTTTGTGACGGCGGATTTTCTGGCCAACGGCGTTCATTCCGCCACCCACAGAACCTTTGATGAATTTGTCATCGCAGGAAAGACCATCAAGTTCGAACCGGACGGGTTGGTGTTCAGCGAAGCGCCGTCGGCGTTGATCGGCTCCGATGGCAAGCCGATTACGCGGTTCTAGGAGCCGCGGTGATATCGCGATCGTGATTTCGGGCGGCAGCAAAGTCAGTGGAGGTGTCGATGTCAAATCCAGCCGTGCGCAGTGGAATCGGTGGACTGCTGATCGTGTGCGCGTTGTCGATCACGGCATTGTGGACGCCAGCATCTGCGGCGTCCCTGTTCTATTTCAAGGGGCCAACAAAGGCGCCGAACGAGCGCGTATGCCTGAGCTTCGCAAGGGATCAGGCTGCGAGGCACAATCTTCAAAACATCAAGCACGACAATCTGGGCGTCGGTGGAACGCGAGATAATTTCTTCGCGGTCATGACCTGTGTGGGCAATGTGGTCGTTGTCATGGTGTCCGGCGACACCGGGACCAACGGCAGCCCGCTCGCGAAGGAACTCTTTGACGCGGTTCGGGGCGAAACTTGTATCGATACGTGTTGACTGCTGGTCATCGGGTCACGATCTCCTGGCCCTGCCGGCGCTCCTGGCGGCACCGGAGCCTCAGGCGGCAATGGCCTGACCGGCTGCATTCAGGCAGCAAACAAAACCCCGCAGCGCGCTGTATGAATGAGCGCTGCGGCGCTGGATGAACAAGGTGTCGACCTGCGACAGCGATGCGTCCAGCGTGTGGATGCGGATGTTTCCATTTTGCCCGTTACCCTCGACCACGGCGCGGGGCAGCAGCGTCACCCCCATGCCGGCGGCGACGCAGCCGATCATGCCGTCGAGCGTGCCCAATTCGAATCGCGCAGCCGACGGCCAGCCGAACTCCGAAAGCACCTGCTCCAGCCGCTGCCGGTAGGTGCAGCCGCTGCGGAACACCAGTGCGGTGGGTCCGGATTCCGGCGTGCCGGCGCGCAGGCTGGCAAGGCTCTCCCAGCGCCGCGCGGTGACGAGCACCAGTTCTTCCCTGAATGCCGTGGTGGCCGTGAGTTCGGCATGGTCGATCGGGCCGGCGACAAAGGCGCCGTCCAGCGCGCCGTCGAGCACCAGCGCAACCAGCTCCGCGGTCGGCGCGGTCCGCAGCGTCAACCGCACCGCCGGAAAGCGCCGATGAAATTCGGCGAGCAGCGAGGGCATGCGTACGGCCGCCGTCGTCTCCAGCGATCCGATCGCCAGCGGTCCTTTCGGCTCGCCATCGTCGCGCGCCGCCAGCACCGCCTCGCGCGACAGCGCGGCCATGCGCTGCGCATAAGGCAGCAGCCGGCGGCCGGCGCCGGTCAGCGTCATCCCGCGGCTGTGCCGCTCGAACAGGGCGGTGCCGATTTCGGCTTCCAGTGCCTTCACCCGCTGGGTGACGTTGGATTGCACGGTGTTGAGTTCATCGGCGGCGCGGGTGACGCCACCGAGGCGTGCGACGGTCGAAAAGGTCAGGAGATCCGTCAATTCCATGCACCGGCCCTCGTTTCATGATTGAGATGGCAGCGTTCTCTAGTATTCATTTTTCGAGAATGGTAGTCAGGCGTAATCTCGCTGTCCAGGGCAAGTGAGGGTTTTCGAGCGAAAGCCTGCCTCGGACGCGGGCGGCGCAATTCGTCGATTGTCTCGCAGGCCTGATCCGCACCCAATCCACCCCTCAGCGAACGAGCAGACCGATGTGGCCCGACCGCCGAATTATCGATCTCTTCAAGACCGAATTTCCCATCGTGCAGGCGCCGATGGCGGGGGTGATGGACGCGGACCTCGTCATCGCCGCCGCGCAGGGCGGCGCGCTGGGCTCGTTGCCGTGTGCGATGATCACGGCGGAAAAGGCCCGCGAGCAGATGGGCATCATTCGCCAGCGCGTTTCAGCGCCGGTCAACATGAACTTCTTCTGCCAAAAGCCTGTCGATGCCGACCCGAAGCGCGAAGCCGGATGGCGGCAGCGGCTTGTGCCCTATTACAGCGAGCTGGGCCTCGATCCGGCGGCGCTGGTCACCGCCGCCAGCCGGGCGCCGTTCGATGAGACGATGTGCGCGCTGGTCGAGGAGCTGAAGCCGGAAGTCGTCAGTTTCCATTTCGGCCTGCCGGACCAGGCGTTGCTCAGGCGCGTCAAGGCCGCCGGCTCGACCGTGATGTCGTCGGCGACCATCGTGAGGGAGGCGGTCTGGCTCGAGCAGAACGGCGCCGACGTCGTCATCGCGCAGGGCGCCGAGGCGGGCGGCCATCGCGGCATGTTTTTGACCGACAGCATTGCCGGGCAGCCCGGCACGTTCGCCCTGGTGCCGCAGGTGGTCGATGCGGTGAAAGTGCCGGTGATCGCGGCGGGCGGCATCGCCGACGGGCGCGGCATCGCGGCGGCGTTCGCGCTCGGCGCATCGGGCGTGCAGATCGGCAGCGCCTATCTGCGCTGCCCGGAATCGAAGGTGATTGCGCCTGCGCGCGTGGCATTGGCCGAGGCGCGGGACGATTCCACCGTCATCACCAATGTCATGACCGGCCGTCCAGCGCGCGGCGTCGTCAACCGGGTGATGCGCGAGGTCGGGCCGATTTCGCCGGATGCGCCCGCGTTTCCGCATGCCGCGACCGGCCTTGCGCCGCTCAAGGCGGCGGCCGAAAAGCTCGGCAGGGTCGATTTCACCAATCTTTGGGCCGGGCAGGCGGTGCGGCTCGGGCGCGAAATGCCTGCCGCCGAGCTGACCCGGGCGCTGGCCGGCGC